>VXMI01000231.1 GCA_009841165.1 Gemmatimonadota bacterium
AAAGCGGACACATTGCGTGCTCCGAAAAGCGGACATATCATTTGCTCTCGACAAATGAACCCTGACTCTTGCCAAGAAGCCGGTTCGCCACTTCTGTTGGAAGATGAACCGTATTCTTTTCGCTGCAGCCCCCGCGACGGCGGGGCGCGTCCATGGAGGTTTACCCATGCAGGCGATCCACCGCGCTTCAAGGCTCCGCTCCGGAGCGCTGGCCGTTCTTGGACTTGTGTTCATGGTCCAGCCGGCCTCACCGCAGAACGTCAGGATGCCCAGCACGCTTCGCTACGGCTCGGGTCTGCTGGACATCCCCGTGGCATCCGTGCTGCCGCACATGGCCTTCACCGCCACCTATTCGGGCTTCACCGCGTCGATCCCCGACTTCGTGATCGTGGACCCGATGGGCAACTTCATCACGGTGGGACCGTCCTATGAGAAGTGGTTGTCGGACGCATCCGTGGCGATCGGACTCTTCGACCGGGTCGAGTTGGGTGCGTCGCTCCAGCACTTCGCGGCGGTCGAGGACGGGGGCAACCTGTTGGGCGGCTTCGCTCGGGTGTCGCTCATGCCGAGTTCGGTCAACAACTTCGACCTGGCCGTCGGGGCGCGCTACACCAATTCACCGACCTTCGGTGACCGGTACGCATACGACTTCCAGCCCAACCGCCTGGGCTACCCCGATTCGCGGCTCCATGCGGATGTAGGCGACGAGGAGTACAGCGCGAACCTGAGCCCGTACGCCGTCGCAACGGCGCATCTGCCGGTTTCGGACGCCAGTGCGATCAGCCTGACCGGAGGATGGGGCTCCGGGGTATTCTCGGCCGGGGGCGGCGAGGAGCTGGACAGTTTTCACCATGACGGCAGTTCGGGCGGGATCTTTGCCGGGGCCGGGATTCACATCGGCATGGGCGGACGCCGCCAGCTCAACCTGGTGGGCGAATACAACGGCTTTGACATGAATGCGGGCGTGCAGCTCGACCTCGGCTACGTCCGGGTCGGCGGCTTTGCGCTCGGCGTCGCGCACGACGGCTCATCCACCTTCCGCACCCGCAAGTTCGGGGTGATGGGCACGATCGCCCTGCCGACCAACAAGGCCGACACTGTGATCACCCCGTACACGGTCACCGTGGTCGACACGACCGTGACCATGCGCGCGGTCATCACTGCGGACACCACGATCGAGGGCCGAGCGCTTGCCGCCAGCGACCGCGCGACCCTCGAGGCCCTGGTCCTCTTCGAGTTCGACCAGGCCGACCTGACCGAGACGGGGCAGTCCCAGGTGCAGTCCAAGGCGGCCATCCTGAGGAACAACCCGGGCGTGGAAATCAGCATCGAGGGCCATGCCGACGAGATCGGGACCGAGCAGTACAACATCGACCTGGGCATGGAGCGCGCCAACGCCGTGGTGGAGGCCCTGACGGGAGCCGGGATCGGTTCGGGACGCCTCTCCGCGATGTCGCACGGCGAGAGCATGCCGCTGACGCCGGGCCGCAGCGCCGAGGCCCGGGCGCAGAACCGGCGCGTGGAATTCACCATCACGCGCGAGACGACCCCGGAGACGGTGATCACGGCCGACACGACCATGGTTCCCGATACGACGTTCACGGAACGGCAGATCGAGATGGCGGATACGGTGGTCACGCCGTCGCGGTGGAGCTACAACGGCGATCCAGGCAGCGCCGGTGAGCCGGGTGCCGGGCTCGACCTCGAGCAGGGGGTCCAGGTTGCGATGCTTGGCGCGGGGGCCGGGTTGCAGGCTGCGTCGGCACGGGGGGTCGCTGCGTTCCGCGGCGGGCCCGAGAGCGGCGTGGCTGTCAGGGCAGGATTCGTACCGGCCGCCCGTGGGGTGACGCCGTTCCCGGCGCCGAGGAGGGCGCTGGGGTAGCGGACTGCCGCTGCCGGCCCGATCAACCGCAAGGGCCCGGGACGCCGTCGTGAGCGTCCCGGGCCCTTGGGCGTTATAGGGGTGTGCGCGGCTGCTAGGCGATCGGCTTGTCCCTGAACTTGTCGAACCAGGCTTTCAGGTAGAGTTGAGTCATGATCCGGTGCGAGACCGAGCGCGAACCGTGGTACTCGTCCGGAATCTTGACGTGCATCGTCTCCTGGCCGAGCACCTTGAGCGCGCGGTAGAACTCCTCGGCCTGGGGCATCGGGGTGCGCAGGTCCTCGACCCCCGAGAGCAGCATTGTCGGCGTGGTCACGTTGCCGACGTAGTGGAGCGGTGAGCGCTCCGCGTACTCCATCGGGTCCTCCCACGGGAAGGAGCGGAAGCGGCGATACCAGCCCGAGCCGTCGGTGGTCCCCACGAAAGAGTGCCAGTTGATGACGGGCCGCTGTGACACGGCCGCGCGGAAGCGGTCGGTGTGGCCCACGATCCAGGCGGTGAGGACCCCGCCCCCGCTGCTCCCGGTGACGAACATGTTGTCTTCGTCGATGAAGCCGCGGTCAATGGCGGCGTCGACGCTCGCCATGAGGTCGTGGAAGTCGTTGCCGGGGTACAGGTAGTTGATCCCGTTGACGAAGTCCTGGCCGTATCCGGTGCTGCCACGAGGGTTCATCCACAGCACGGCGTAGCCGTCTGCCGCGAAGTTCTGCCAGTTCCAGTTCCAGCGCACGGTGTACATCGAGACGGGCCCGCCGTGGATCCAGAGCAGCAGCGGGTACTTCTGGCCGGGCTCGTAGTTGGCGGGCTTCATGAGCCAGCCCTGCACCGGCCAGCCGTCGAAGGACTCGGTCCAGATCTCCTCGACCTCGCCGAGCTTGATGTCGGCGAGGATGTCATGGTTGTAGTCGACCAGCGTGTCGAGTTCGCCCGCGTTGTCCAGATCGAAGGTGATCAGGTAGTTGGGGCGATAGAAGGTGGAGTTGGTGGCGGCCGCGGTCCCGTTGTTTGCAATCGAGACGCCCGTTATGTAGTGGACCCCCTGGGTGACCTGTTCCATCTCCCCGTCGGTCGACACGAAGTGCAGGTTCGACGAACCCTCCTTGCCCAGCGTGAAGTAGACACCCGAACCGTCCGGCGCCCAGGTCACGCCGCTCGGGGAATTCGCGAGGTTGCCGGCGAGCATGCGGCTGTTGCGGCCGTCGGCGTCCATCAGGTACAGGTTCGACAGGTTGCTGTAGTTCTCGTTCTGGTCGTAGCCGGTGTAGGCGATCATGCTGCCGTCGGGCGACGGGTTCGGGCCGTTGTCGGGGCCGAGGCGGTCGGTGAGCGTGGTGATTTCGAGGGTGGCCAGATCGATGGCGTGCACCTCCGAGTTGCCGCGCTCGTAGCCATCGTCGGGGATCAGGTCGGCGCTGAAGTAGAGCTTCGTGCCGTCGGGCGCCCAGCGCGGGTTGTTGTGGGAATTGTCGCCCGAGGTGATCTGGCGCGGCGTGCCGCCCAGTTCGGCGTCGACGATGAAGATCTGGGTGTTTCCCTTGGGCGTGTATCCGCGCCCGTCGCGCGCCCATGCGATCCGGTCCTCGACCACGGCCGGTGCGGCGACATTCGCGCCCCTCGGGAAGGCCGGCATGCTGATCGGCAGCGGCGACCCCGTCTCAGGCAGGAACATCGTAAAGGAGATCCGCGTCCCGTCGGGCGACCACCGGATTCCGCCCGGCGCCCGGTCCAGGTTCGTGAGCTGCACCGTCTCACGCGTATCGAGCCACATCAAATGGACCTGGTTCGTCCCGCTCTTGTCGGAAAGAAAGGCGATCCGCGTGCCGTCCGGAGACCAGATCGGCGACGACACCTCGAAACTCCCGGTCTCGAGCTCACGGATCCGCCGCGTGGCCAGGTCCATGATCATGAGGTGGCTCTGGTTCCGGTCGTTCATCTTGTCCACGCTGCCCCGGGTGAACAGGATGTGGTTTCCGTCGGGCGAGATGCGCGGATTGCCCACGGACTCCATTTCCATGTAGGTATCCATGTCGAGGAGGCCGGAGGCGTCCTGGGCGGCGGCCGGGGCCGTCGAGGCAAGGGCGAGGAGCAGGGGTGCGGAGAGGAGGGAATACCGCGTCTTCATGAAGACCTCCTTGAGCGTGTCAAATCGCGCTCGACCGTGCGTCTGGCGTGCGATGGCGCCAATATCAGGGCGAGTCCCAGGGAAATCAAACGGCGCGCGCCCGGTCGCGGACACGGGCACAGCGAGGAGAAGTATCGTGAAAAAGTTCACAAACGCCGGCACGGTTCTGTTTGCGGCCATCTGGGCGATCGCATGCGCGGCGCCCGAGGCGCCCGTCGAAGGGGAGGCCGAGGGTTCGTCCGCCGAGCCCGCCGTCGTCCCGCCGCCCGAGATCGCCCTGAACGGCTCGGCCAAGCGCTTCTGCTCGGCGATCTGGGTCTCGGAGCGGGAGCGCCGCGACGCGCTGTACCAGAGTATCCTCCTCACCGGGGACGAGGTGCGCGACTACGAGGACGGCCGACTCACCTTCGATGTCGACGAGGAGCGCCGTGTCGTCACCGCGTCGCACGACGGCGCGACGGGCCGCGCTCGGCACATCGGCGACCAGGGGTGCGTGATTCTGCCGCCCCACACCGACAAGGTGTTCTTTACGCCGCGCCGGGTGGAGAGCGCGCTGCCCGACGCGGCGACCACGCCGTGGCCCATGGGCGATCTGATCCCGGACGAGCCGCTGCCCGACGACGTGGACGCCGAACTCGTCACGGAAGCCGTGCAGCTCATGTTCACGCCCGGTGACAACCGCGCCGCCTTCGTGGCGGTGCACCGCGGGCGAATCATCGCCGAGGAGTACGGTCCCGGCGTGCACAAGGACACGCAGCTCGAAAGCTGGTCGATGGGGAAGAGCATGACGGCCACGCTCATCGGCCGACTCATCCAGATGGGGCACCTCGACCTCTGGCAGGCGGCGCCGGTGCCCGAATGGCAGAACTCCGCTGGCGATCCGCGCGCCGCGATCCGGATCGCCGACCTGCTTCGCATGTCCTCCGGCCTCCGCTTCACCAACTCGGGAGCCACCTCGGAACAGATGGCGCACGCGTTCATTCCGGGGCAGTGGGACCACTGGCTGGGGTACGGGGCACCGATCGACGTGTTCAGGTTCTCGACTACGCGGGAGATCGAGTTCCCGCCCAACACCGTCGGTCGCTACCGGAACTCGGACCCGTGGACGCTGGGGTACATCGTGCGGCGGGTGGTCGAGAACGAGCTTGGCGAGGAGTACCTGTCGTGGCCCCAACGGGCGCTGTTCGACAAGGTGGGGATCCGCCGCTTCATCATGGAGACCGACACGCACGGCAACTTCATCCTGACCGGGTACAACTACGGCACGCCCCGCAACTGGGCGCGGATCGGGATGCTGTACCTGCAACGCGGGATGTGGAAGGGCGAGCGGCTGCTGCCGGAGGAGTTCGTGGATTTCGTCAGTTCACCGGCGCCCGCGTGGGATCCGCCGGTCTACGGTGGCCAGTTCTGGGTGAATCCGGCCGGCGAGGATGGCGTCGGGATTCGCATTCCGACGCTTCCGACCGACGCCTACAACGCGGCGGGGGCGGGGGAGCAACGGACCTACATCATCCCGTCGCGGGATCTGGTGATGGTGGTGCAGAGCCACCGGTCGCCGGCTGCCCACGCGCCCGACCGCACGGGCCGGGAGTACGAGGCGCTGGGGATGGTCGTGAAGGCGGTGGATCCGGAGTGGAGTTGGTAGGAGCCTTACGCTACCCTCCGATCAGCCTCTGGAATTCCGGATCGTCGCGGATTCCGTCGAAGTCGGCCTGGGTCGCGGCCAGTTCCCGCCAGCGCGCGTTTCGCTCGATGGCGTCCCGCAGCGCCGCGACGGCGTTCGCGACGTCGCCCGCGCGTGCGTGCAGCCGCGCCAGCCCGTAGATCATCTGGTCTTCGTCGGGGACGATCGCGATGGCTTCCCGCTGTTTCTCGATCGCCTCGCTGAAACGCCCCTCCGCGGCCAGCGACCGCGCCTCGCTGGCGTGAATGCGCGACACGGACATGTTGACCAGGCGGCGAAGCTCCCTGAAGGGCTCGGTGTGATCGTCCACGCGCACGTCGACCCAGCGGTCGGTGGTGCGGCCCGAGTCTCCGATCGGCCTGACCACCAGGACGCCTCCGGCCTGCTTACCGCGCGCGTCTCCGCCCGCCGCCTCGCCGGCGTCGAGAGCGTCCATGAGACGGAGCGCGAGCGCTCCGCGGGACGATTCGAACGCGGACGCCATCGCCTGCACCACGGCCTCGCCGGCGAGGATGTTGCCCTGCACGGAGTAATTCTCGCCCTCGATATGGCCCGCCCAGGCGCTGGTGCCCGAACCCGTGTAGGCGCGCACTTGGCCCCGTGCGTCGATCACGGCGAGCTGGCGCCGATCCCGGCCCGGATCCGACCCCGTGAGATGCTCCACCACCTCGTCCGGCGACAGCCCGAGTTCGAGCAGTTCGAGGCCGCGCGGGCCGTACGTCTGGTTCGCCGCCGCCTGGGTGGCGATCGCGCCCACTCCCGCCTTCGCGTAGCTGACGATCGCTCCCGCGCGGAAGGCGCGCGACTGCACGGCCACCCCCAGTTCGCCGGTCGCGGGATCGCGCGCCACGATCGAGAAGGTGGCCACGATCTCCTCATCGGTGTCGAGTGGGGTCGCGGCGCTCTCCTGGGCGCCGAGCGGAAGCGTCCACACCGCGAGCGGGAAGATCAGCAGCGCAGCTCCGGTCGTCCTTCTCATCACCTCATCTCCTAGCACGGTTGGGCGCTCCGGGCGCCACGGATTGCGTGAGTCCGCCTGAATGTGGCTCACCGCGGGGCCGCCGGCTATGCTGTCCCGAGCTACCACCCCGTTTGCAGGAGGATCGCGATGCGCCACTTCCCGTTTACCGCCGCTCTCGTGGCTACCGCCGCACTCGCTGCCGTGCCCCCACAGCCGGCCGCTACCCAGTCCCAACCCGCCATTGCCATCGTGGGGGCGACCATCATCGACGGAAACGGCGGCCCGCCCCTCACCGACGGCACACTCGTCACCGGGGGCGACCGCATCGCCGCCGTCGGCCCGCGCGCGTCGGTCCAAGTCCCCGAGGGCGCCACCGTCATCGACGGCGCCGGCAGGTACGTGACCCCCGGATTCATCGACACCAACGTGCACCTGTCTCTGTACTCCGGTCACGAAACGCTCGTCCGATATGAGGACCGGAACGCCGCGCTGACTCTCGAGGCGGCCCAGATGCAGCTCAAGCACGGGTTCACGACGGTGCGCGACAGCTACGGATCGCTGCTCCCGCTCATGGAGATCCGCGACGCCATCGCGCGCGGCGACACCATCGGCCCGCGCATGCTGGTGGCCGGCAACATCGTGGGCTGGGGCGGTCCGTACACGGTCTCGTTCTCGCTCATCCGGCCGCAGGGACTGACGCTCTTCCAGGAGCAGTTCAACGACTTCATCACGCAGGGGTCGGGCGAGGAATGGATGGAGATGGAGCCCGAGGACCTGCGCGTCGCGGTCAATCGGTACCTCGACCTGGGACCCGACTTCCTCAAGTACGGCGGCACAGGCCACTTCTCCAATCCGGTCATGATCGGGTTCTCGCCGGCGGCCCAGCGGGTGCTGGTCGAGGAGACACGGAAGCGCGGGCTGATCGCCGAGACGCATTCCACTTCGCCCGAAGGCTTGCGGATGTCGGTGGAAGCGGGCCTCGACCTGATCCAGCACCCCGAGGTGCTCACCGCCGAAATGTCCGACGCGCTGGTCAAGGAGATCGCCGACCGCGGAATCGTCTGCTCCATGCTGACCAACACGATAACCGGCAAGGTGTGGCAGGAGCACGTGGAAGCGCGGGAGAAGGCGCTTGCGGGGGATGGGGGGGAGGATGAGAACCGCCGTGAAGGCCTGGCCAAGACATCGGTCGAACTGCGGGCCGAGCGCCGCGCGGCGGGCGAATCCATGGAGATCCGGCGCCGCAACGCGGAGAAGCTGATCGCCGCTGGCTGCGTGTCCACGATCGGGACGGACAACTACCTCGGCGCGGCCCCCGAATTCAGGCGCGAGAAGAAGGCCGAGAACCAGTCGTTCGGCATCGGCAGCGTGATCGCCACCGAGGGGCTCGTCGAACTCGGGATGACCCCGATGGAGGCGATCACCTCGGTCACGCGCAACGGCGCGATCGCGAGCGGGATGCTCGACGAACTCGGCACGCTCGAAGCCGGCAAGTACGCCGACGTGCTCGTGCTCGACGCCGATCCGCTGGCGGACATCGGCAACATCCGGGCGCTCGGCGTGGTTATCCGCGACGGGAAGATCGTGGATCTGGATGCGCTGCCGTACGAGCGGATCTTCTCGTCCCCCGGGAAGGGTCACGCGTGGGAGTGAGGGATCGCGAGCGGCGCGGGTACGCCCCTACGCTTCCGGGGTTACTGTTTATAAGGGCCCGACCAGCCCCTGGGGGCCGCCCCCGGGGCGACTCCCGTGGAACCTCTCGGCACCAAGGGGGATGCAATGCCTGGACCCGAGCCGTCGCGGGATCGACTCGCCTTCGCCGCGCTGGCCCTGATCGCCCTGGCCCTCACGCTGCCGGCGCTCACCGCCGCCTGCGGGGGCGACGAGCCGACGGAGCCTCCCGTCGCTACGACCGTCAGCATCTCGCCGGCCTCCCTGGACATGTCATCGTTCGGTGAGACGGCTCAGTTGACCGCCACCGTCCTTGACCAGAACGGCCAGCCGATCGCGGGCGCCTCCGTCAACTGGACCATCGACGACAATTCCGTCGCGACCGTGAGCACAGGGGGGCTGGTAACCGCCGTCCAGAACGGGAGCGCCACCGTGACCGCCACCGCCGGCGGGGCATCGGGGACCGTAGCCGTGACCGTCGCCCAACGGCCCGCACGGATCGAGGTATCCCCGTCCGCGGACACCCTGGTGGCCATCGGCGACACCGTGCGCCTGGCCGCGCAGCCGTTGGACGCCAACGGCAACGACGTGCCGGGCGTGACCATCGGGTGGTCGTCGGCGGACGATGGGGTCGCCACCGTCGATGCCAACGGGCTGGTGACCGCGGCCGGGAATGGCACCGCGAACATCACCGCGTCGGCGGGCGGCGCCACCGGAGCCGCCGCGGTAACCGTCTCCCAGGTGATCGTCGCGATGGACGTGCTGCCGGCCGCGACCACACTGTTCTCGCTCGGCGACACCGTCCGGCTGCTCGCAGCGGGTGTCGACGCCAACGGCCACTCCGGCTCGGCCCTCAGGGTCACGTGGATGTCCGAAAACGACGCCGTCGCGGCCGTCGATACGACCGGGCTGGTCACGGCGGTGCGCACCGGCAGCACGGACGTATTCGCAACCGTTGGAGAACTGCGTGATTCCGCCGGAGTGTCGGTCACTCAGCTCGCGTCAGAGGTGCGGGTGACTCCGGCCGTCGACACGCTCGGTGCGGTCGGCGACACCGTTCGCCTGAGCGCGGTGGCACTGGACAGGAACGGAAACGAGGTGGAGGACACCGACTACATCTGGTCCGCGCCCCACCCCTCGGTGGTGACCGTAGACGACAGCGGACTGGTCACGGCCAGGGGACCCGGCACGGGCGAGATCCGCGTCAAGGCGACGCGGGCCGGAGCGAACTACATCGGCGTTGCCACCATCACGGTGGTCGAATCCTGATCCGCAACCGACACCTCCGCGACCCAATCCTGGAACCGGCCCTGTATCATCGCCGGTCCGCGGCTCGCGGCGGAGAGGGTGCACCCGGCGAGATTCGAAGCATGGCGTTCGAGCGTGCGGCGCCGCACGCCCGCCTCATCCGCGATTGCGGCCCATTTCGCCCGGGGCCGCTGGCGCACCGCCCAGAGCAGCAACGCCCAGGACAACAGCCTCTTGGGAGGGCAGCGTAGCGGCATCTGCTCCCGCCAATAGCGCCGGAAAGTGTCCGGAGGCACGGTCGCGTGCTGTCGAGCGAGAACGTCGACCGAGGCGGCGGGTGGGCCGGGATCTTCGTCCTTCGAGAGCCTGCAGATGTGCTCGATGGCGCTGACAAGGCACGGGTGCAGCGGATGATCCCGGACCAGCCTCCGACCCAGAAGGAGCAGTGGATCGTGGTGCCAGGGGTTGATCTGCGCGAGCACCCTTCCCAGCCGGTCTCCAGCTTCTTCGGCCCACACGACATGGAAGCGGGTCGATTCGATTCGCCGGAGCCGTTGCAGGCGCTTCAGCGACAAGGGCGTCACCACGACACACGAGGGCCCCACAAGACCGTGCGAGACCGTCTTTCGGAGCCAGGCGACATCCGCGTCGGAGCACTGCAGCAACCCTGCGATACCGACGCTCGCACTGCCGAGAAGCCGCTCGAACCCGTCTCGGGAGTCCGCGGGATGCAGCCTGGAAGCCGAAAGAGAACCTTCGATCCGGTCGCGAATATCGTGGGTGTCGCAATAGAGCGCGATCATGTCAACGAGTGGTGCATTGAAACCGGCTGACGGGCCAAAGTAAAGAGCACAATCACAACCAGTGATTGTATTACAGTCAGGAGTCGACCGGCAAGCCTGTCCGCGAGGAATGTCGAGAGCAAATGATATGTCCGCTTTTCGGAGCACGCAATGTGTCCGCTTT
>VXMI01000123.1 GCA_009841165.1 Gemmatimonadota bacterium
CTCCTCCCCCACCCCCGAAGAACGCCGCGAAGGGATTCTCCTCCTCTTCTTCCTCCTCGTCGCCCGCGACGGCCTCCCACGTGCGGATCACGTCGCCGGCTGCATCCATGACCTCGAAGGTCACGCTCTCGGCGTCCTCGGCCAGGTAGTACTGGAACTGCGCGCCCGGGTCGACACCCCGGACCGGGTCGATGGGCTCGAAGAGCCACGCTCCGGCGGCGGCGACCTCGTCGGTCATCTGGCGCAGCGGGCCGATGTTCTCGAGCACCCAGAAGGAGCGGCCGTGCGTCGCGATGACCACGTCGTTCTCCTCGACCACCAGGTCGGAGACCTGCAACACGGGCAGGTTGAGTGAGAGCGGCTGCCACTGTGCGCCGTCGTTGAACGAGACGTAGACGGTGCGCTCCGAGGCGGCGTAGAGGAGCCCCGGGCGCGCCGGATCCTCGCGGGTGGCGCGGATGAAGTCGTCCCCGGGGATACCTCCGACGATCTTCGTCCAGGACTGCCCGTAGTCGTCGGTCTTCCAGATGTAGGGGGCGCGGTCGTCGTCCACGAGGTAGCGGATGCCCGAGACATAGGCCTTGCCACGCGTCGTCGGGGACGCATCGATGGTGTTGATGCGCACGAAGTCGGGGGCGTCGGGCGGTGTCACGTCCGTCCAGTTGAGGCCGCCGTCACGCGTGACGTGCACGAGGCCGTCATCCGAGCCCGCCCAGATCACTTCCGCGTCATGGTAGGAGGGGGCGATCGCGAAGACCGTGGCGAACGTCTCCACGCCCGTCTGGTCTCTGGTGATCGGGCCGCCCGAGGGTCCCATCGTCATCGGGTCGGCGCGGGTCAGGTCCGGGCTGAGCTGCTCCCAGCTCTGTCCCTCGTTCGTGGTCTTCCACACCTTTTGCGTGCCGGTGTACAGCACATCGGGGTCGTGGTGGGAGAAGACGATCGGGAAGGTCCATTGCACCCGCTCGATCAGGTCCTCCGACGACTGCCCCATGGGGTTCTCGGGCCAGACGTTGATCGCACGGGTCGCACCCGTGTTCATGTCGAAGCGTGAGAGCGCGCCGCCGTAGCAGCCCGCGTAGAAGACGTCGAGGTCGATCGGGTTGGGGGCCACGTAGCCGCTCTCGCAGCCGCCGACGGCGTAGTACCAGGCACGGTTTCCGGGGCCGCGGGCCGACATCTGGTTCCACCCGCGCACCGGAATGCACGCGGTCGAGTTGTCCTGCTGCCCGCCGCAGATATGGTAGGGCGTGTGCTCGGTGGTGATCACCCGGTAGAACTGGGCGGTGGAGTAGTCCTGGTCGGTCCACGACTCGCCGCCGTTCATGGTGACGTTGGCGCCGCCGTCGTTGGCGTTGATCATCCGGTCCGAGTCCCCGGGCGCGATCCACAGGTCGTGGTTGTCCCCGTGGGGCACGGGAATGCCACGCGGAAAGGTCTCGCCGCCATCACGCGACCGGTAGAGACCGGTGTTGAGGGCGTACATCACGTCCTCGTCGTTCGGATCGGCGTAGATGCGCGTGTAATAGAAGGCGCGCTGCCGCAGCTTGCGCTCCTCGTTTACCCGCTCCCAGCTCGCACCCGCGTCGTCGGAGCGCCACACGCCGCCGTCCGGCTCGTGCTCCACCAGCACCCACACGCGGTTCGGGTTCGCCGGCGACACGGCCACCCCGATCTTCCCCACCGGTCCATCCGAGAGGCCGATATTGGCGGTGATCTCGGTCCAGCTCTCCCCGCCGTCGGTGGACTTGTAGAGGCCGCTGTCCTCGCCCCCGGAAGACATGCCCCAGGAACGGCGCCACGCCTCCCAGATCGCGGCGTAGATGACGTCGGGGTTCGTGACGTCCACGCTGATGTCCACGCCCCCCGCCCCGTCGCTCTTGTAGAGCACGTTCCGCCAGGTCGCGCCGCCGTCGGTGGTCTTGAAGATGCCTCGTTCGGGATTGTCGGCGGAGTGCTTCCCGAAGGCAGCCACCCACGCGATGTCGCAGTTTTCGGGGTGGATGCGGATGCGCGCGATGTTCTGGGTTTCGGTCAGCCCGATGTGCTCCCAGGTCTCGCCCGCGTCGGTCGACTTGTAGGCCCCGTCACCCTGCTGGATATTGCCGCGGATCTGCGTCTCGCCAGTCCCCATGTAGACGATGTCGGGGTTGCTCTCGCAGACCTGCACCGCGCCGATCGACGCGCTGTTCATCTGCCCGTCGGTGACCGGGTCCCAGTTGAGCCCGCCGTCGGTGGTCTTCCAGAGCCCGCCGCCGGTCGTGCCCATGAAGTACTCGAAGGGCCGGGCGTCCGATCCCGCAGCCGCGATGGAGCGGCCACCGCGGGGCGGGCCGACGTTGCGCCATTCGAGCGAGCCCCAGAGGGCTTCGTCGTAGGCCTGCTGGGCGTGGGTGGGGACCGGAGAGTGGGCGGTGGCCGCGAGAAGCGATGCTGCCAGGGTGAACACGGGTACGAAGCGGAACGGATGCCGCATGTGGCGACTTCTCCTGTGCATGGAATGGGTGTGGGCAACGGGTCCCGAGTGGTGGAATTGAACCGGGACTTCGATCCGTGAACCATAGACCCGAGAAACGGGTGGATCAAGAACTGACCCGAGTCACTTCCCTTACCGGCGGGTCAGCCCGCGCGCTTCAACTCCCCAATGGCCTGCAAAACCTGGCGATGGTTGTCGCGCATATCGACCCTCACGGACTCGATTCGCGCCCCCAGGCGCTCTTCCGCCTTCGCACGCCGGGCATCCACGCGATCGATGCGCGCGTGCACCCTGGTCAAATCGGGTGTCCATGTCCGTATTCAGGTCCCCCATCCGGCCGCCCAGCCCCGCAATCTGGGTACCCAGCGCCGCAATACTCGTGTCCACATGCTTCAGGTCGTTCTCGCGACGGGTCTTGAACTCCTGGCGCAGATCCCTCATCTCGGCCTTCATCGCCCTCCAAAGCGCAATCAGCAAGGCCGGCGTTTCGGTCAGCGTGATCCGGTAACCAGGTCCAGCGTACGGAAGGGCGATTCCGGGTCGATTGTGAATACGATGACCCGGTCGGGGTGCAGGTCCGTGAAGCTGAGCGCGTTTTGAATCGCGTCACGATCGACCGCTTCTTCTTCCCCGAACACCAGCATCTGCAGCTGAAGGTCAACGGGCAACCAGCACACCCGGTAGAACCCCGAGGAACTGGTCCTCGCCTCTGTCCTCGTTCGCAGCGTGTCGAGGAACGAATCGGCAAGGAGGACGCCGGCGTCGGGGGCCGCTGCGGTGGCCAGAAGTAACGCCAGTACGAACGCGGAGCGGGATAGAAGAAGGACCTGCGCGGGTCGTAGAGCGGTCACCCTGTCGGGCCCGGAGGATCCCTGCATTCGGGTCGCCCCGGACGCAGACACGCCCGCTTCCCGCTACCTGCCGATCGGCACGCGGAAAATGGGAATCAGTGCCCCGGTGGGCAGGCCGTTGTCGGGGTTTTCTTCGTTCGAGCCACCCGTAACGACCTGGTTGATCACCATCGCGACTCCGGACGCCGCCAACACACCCAGGACACCGCTGCGCCATGCGGAGAGTTCACGGATCGCCAACTCCTCAAGCCCATTCCTTGGTATGACCAGTGACTGCCTGAGTTGCCGAGATCCGGACACGGCCGATTGCGCCCTGAAGGTCACTACCGAGACGACGACCGAGTCGTCCGTGACGCCCACCAGCCGCCCCTCGACGGATCGAGCCAGCTCCCCGGTCTGACGGCCCAGTCGCAACGCCTCTTCGTCGGTCACCGTGGCGCGAACGTCGGTGCCGACCGCTGGCGTCCCCTGTACGGGTGCGAAGGTGTAGCAACCGCTCGCAATGTAGAGTGCTGCCATCGCGAGCGATGCGGAGCCAAACCGTCTAATCATCCGTTGCATGGGCTCAGAGCAGTTCGAAGTCCTGGAGGATTTGCTGGTTGAAGAGATAAATGTAGCGAACGGGGTCGTCGATCAGGACGATCACGGTCTTGTCGTAGTCCAGGTCGCCGTCGAGCAGGATCCTCATGCGCACCATGACGGCGCTCGAGTCGGGGGCGAATCCCATCAGGAGAAACCGTTGCTCGTCCTTGATGTTCCAGCTCTGATCGAACGGAAACGACGCGATCGTGGTATCCGAATCGAAGACTTGCACGCCCGTTTCACCGAACTCGTTGGTCGTCTGAACGAACTGGGTGGAGGTGATGAGCATCAGCGCGTCATCGTCGCTTTCGATCATGACACGTACGAATTCGGGACTGGGGTCGTCCAGCCAGTCACAGGCCCCCGTGGCCAACACGAGCAGCAGGAAGACCCCACCGGCAAGCCACTGTCTTTTCATGTCCCAGGAAACTCCACGCCGTTGATGTGTGAACCGACGGGGTCCAGGAGCCTAAGCCCCTGGACCCCGTCCAAACAGCCCTCAGACAGCTGGCTGCCCTGCCTCGTCAAACCCCTCTAGTTCGAGCAGGGGTGCAACGCGTTGTCCGGGTGATGGCAGTTCGCCAGGATCTCGATCCTGGTGATCGGCAACATCGTTCCCGGCCTGCTTGCCGCCGGAGAGCCCGCGAGCCAGTTCATGCTCGTCGACCCAAACCGATAGTGGTCCTGGAGCCGCTTGTACTGCAGGAACAGGTTCACACGCCGTTCGTGCTGGAGCATGTCGATTCCGGGGATCTGACCCGAGTATGCGGTCAGCCCGTCGAGCCCTTCACGGATCATGTTGATGTGATCGGTGAACGCGCCCATGTCGCCGCCAGCCAGGGCGGACTCGGCCAGCATGAGCCGCAGGCCGCGTTCGCTAACAACCGTGAGGGGCGAATAGCCCTCACCACCGAGAAACTCGCTCACCCTCGCCATGTAGCGTGTGTCCAGAGCCCCTTCGATGGGGTCCATCAGGTTGTGGCCCGTAATGTCGGTCGGGTCCGATTCGCTCTGCGTCGCGTATTCCGGACCGATCTGCAGTTCACCGCGCTGGTTGACCTGCCAGGACAGATTGTTGCTCACCGTTGCGCCGCTGTAGCCGAACCGGTAGGCCCAATCTGTGCCTGCAACCGAACCGAGCACCGCTGCCGCGTCGCTGTTGGCGTTGGCGTCGTTGATCAGCGGGTTGCCGGGTGTCGAGCCCGGTGGGTTCAGGAGTCCCCATATGGCCCGCTGGTGGTAGGCCTGGGCACGTGCAGCCTGCGCCCTCATCGCCGTTTCTCCACCGCCTGCCATCGCGGTGCTGAAGAAGGCGATCGCCTGGTCGAAGACCGTAGCCATGTTGTCGGGGCCGATAAGGGGACCCGGCTCGGTTCGGTCACTGAAGGCGAAATCGTCGAACATCTGTGCAATGGCCGCGTATGCGACGCCAGCGTACAGATTTGCACGAGCCAGGTCGCTTTGCAATGCCGAATTGCCGGCGTTCTCGGCCACGTGGCCCTCCAGCAGCTGCACGGCGAACTGGGTCATCCACCGTGCTTGTGCGATGCCGGGAAAGGCTCCGTCGGCGAACTCGTTGCCCGGATTGTCAGGCGTGCCCTGGTCCAGTTCGTTCCAGGCGTCCCGCGACCCGATCCAGGTGATCTCGTCACCAACCGTGGAGAACGGAGCATAAATGCCCCCGATGCCACTGGCGGTCAGCGCCTGGGCACCGTTCACGGCCGCGGATGCTGCTTCCACCTTCTCGATGTCTTCCTGCACCAGCGCGTTCGGGTTGTCGACCTCCAGGAGGTCACAAGCCCCGAAGAGCATGGCCGTCCCGAACACGGTCAGGATAGACCTTGAAGTCTTGATCGTCATTTTCATGGTCTCCTTTCTCTAGAACCCGACGCGCAGGGACAGTGCGAAACGCCGTGGGATCGGCACGCCGAACGCTTCGGTTCCGGTAAGGAAGTTGCAGCTTACACCGCCGCCCGTGCAGTTGGCAGCCGGGTTGATCTCGGGATCGATACCCCGGTAGTCGCCAAGCATCCAAAGTCTGACGTTGCGGCCGCCGAATGTAACCGTGGCGTTGTCGAGCCCCATACCTTCGATCATGGACGCGGGCACCCGGTACGACAGGGAGAGCTCGCGCAGTCGGATGAAGTCCGATGTCCAGATCTGGTTCATGCCTGACATCGGTGCCAGTGCCCGGTACTCCCGTGCCCATTCGAGCGCGGCCTCAAGCCTTTGTTCGGCCGTGGAGGCCGGGTTCTGCAGGATGGACGCGACCCGTGCCGTCCCCGGCACATTGCGTCCGATCACCGCGTTGGCCTGCCGGAAGGCGCCGGTCAGATCCTGCGTGTGATAGTTGCCCGCCCGGTACTCGAAGTTCGACGAGAGTTCGAAGTTGCCCAGGAAGCTGATATCGAATCCGTACGATCCGGCCCAGTCAGGCGTCGGCTTCCCGATGTAGGAGTCCAGGTACTCCGCAGACCCGCCTGCGCAGCCGACCGGGATCACTTCGAACGCGGACGGGTTGCGAGGCACGCTGAAGTACTCGAGCGCCTCGGCCCTGGTTGGTTCCGCGCAGTTCCGGTTCAGGTCCAGCGGGATGGCCATGTTCGGGTCGAGGATCGCCCCGAAGAAGGCACCCGGGGCATACCCTTCCTTCAGGAAGTTGCGATAACGCGGATACGAGCCGCCGGTCTTGAGTGGCGGGGCGCCGCCCAGATCGGTCACGATCTCGTCGATGTAGGCCGTGTTCGCGAATACGTTGATCTGCAGGTTTTCGCTGTTGTACACCGAGCCGTTGACCGCCACCTCGAGGCCCGTGGCGTCGATCTGGCCGATGTTGTCCAGCTGTGTGGAGGTAAAGCCTCCCGTGACCGGGAACTGACGCGCAACCAGGGCGTCGGTGGTTGACCGGTCCCAGTAGGTGAGATCAACGGCGATTCGGTCGTTGAACAGGCCGAACTCGGCGCCGAACTCGATCTCGTTGGAGATCTCGGGCCGCAATCCCTGGTTGCCGAGGTTCGCCGGCGAGAGACCGGGGCCCACCTCGGCAGGCCGCGGAGAGAATGTCGTGAACTTGTCGAAGGCGCCGGGCTGAAGACCGGACTGTCCCCAGGCCGCCCGCACGCGGAAGGTGGACAGCGTCTCGTTGCTCCAATCGAAGAGGTCGGTTGGAATCACCGAGATCGCCGCTTTGGGATAGGTGGCGGTCTCGAAGTCGGAGCCGAAGGCGCTGTTCGCGTCGAAACGCGCGCCCACGGTCAGGAACGCCCAATCCTGCCAGCCGACCTGCTCCTGGAAGTACACCCCGGCGTTGACCACCCGGGCCCAGCTCTCCGAAGTCGACTGGTTGGCCCCTGCACTCGCTACTTCAAGTCCGGGGCCCGGGAAGCTCTGTCCGTAGCCGCCATGGTAGACGTTCTGGCTCAGGAATCCCTGTCCGCCGGCGAGGAGCTGACTGCTGATGTTGTCCCCGAAATCGGTGTCGTAGGAAAGCTTGAAGTCGCCGGTTACCTCCCGATTGTTGCGGTCGCCGAACCAGCGCACACCCGTCGAGTTGTAGACCGAGAAGTCGTCCACATTCCACCCGAAGGGATAGAACGAGACGTTGGTGCCGTTGTTGACGTCGACCCCGAAGGTGCCGTCGAAGACGATCTCGTCCGTGATGGTCCAGTTGGCGTTCAGGCTGCCCGCGAAGTGCTCGACGTCCTCTCTCACCTGGGCTTCACCCGTCTCACGCAAGGTGGCGAACGCAAGGCTTCCGTAGCGGTTGTTGTCGTCCGCCAGGCGAAGCTGTCCCATCAGTCCGAGGGAGAAGACCCCGTAGATGTTGTTCCCGCCCCGGAGACGGCTCTGGTTCATTTCCGAGTACAGACCGGTCAAGCGAAGGCGGAGGTTGTCGAACGGGAAGACATTCAGGTTTATCGTCGCCTGCCGACGCCGGATCGTGTCCTCGTTCCCGAGGCTCCCACCGTCGGCAAACACCCCTTCGAGCTTGCTGAACGGGCCGTTTTCGGTGTGATAGCGGCCTGAGGCGAAGTAGGTAATCAGGTCGCCGCCACCGGATACCGAGCCCGAATACGTCGACGCGAAGCCCGTGTTGTAGAGCTCGCTCATGTAGTCGACCTCGTACACCTCGTAAGGCTGCAGCGAGACACCCCAGCGGTGCTGCATCCTGGCCACTTCTTCCGCAGTGCGGGGGAAGTCGGCGTGCGGGATGAAGCGGTCGTTGGGCGAGGTGATGGCCGTCTGATCCGTCTGGAACGTCCACCGCGGCGCGCCCTGCTGGCCCCGCTTCGTGAAGATCTGGATCACCCCGTTGGACGCTTCGGTCCCGTACAGCGTCGCCGCGGCCGCACCCTTGAGGATCTCGATCCGCTCGATGGAGTTCGGGTCGATGTCGTCGAAACGACGCGTAGCTGCCTGGGCCGCACCCCAGCCACCGCCGCCTCCGCGGTCGATGCGAACGCCGTCCAGGTAGATGACCGGCTCGTTCGTCTGGGAGAGCGACGCCGAACCGCGAATCCGGATCCGGCCGCTGGAGCCGGTGTCTCCGGCACCGGGCAGGCCGACTACGCCGGGCTCACGGCCCTGGAGGATGTCGCTGAAGCTCGTGATCGGCTTGTCTTCGAGTCGGGATACGTCGACCGTCGCGATCGAGTTGCCGAGCTTCCTCTTCTCGGTGGCGACCCCGGTCCCCGTCACGACGATCTGGTCCAGCTCGATCGCGGTGACCGTAAGGCCGAAGTCCGCCCTCGCGGTCGCTCCCGCGGCGACGGTGACCGTCTGCGAGCCGGCCCGGAAGCCGACCAGCTCGGCGATGACCGTGTGCTCGCCCACGGGCGCGTTCACGAAGAGGTAGTTGCCGCTGCTGTTGGTGAGCGTGCCGAACGACGTGCCCTCGATGTAGACCTGGGCCGACTCGAGGGGCCGGCCCGACGCGGCGTCGGTGACCTGTCCCGTGATCGTGCCGGTCTGGGCCGCCACCGCGGGCGCGAAGGCGAGGCTGGCCACAAAGGCCAGACTAAGCCCTCCTGCCCCGTTCCTGAGGCTTCCTGCTAACCAGTTACGTGTCATGATTGTCCTCTCCTTTTCGAGTTACCGGACCTGTTGACACACCCTGCTATATCTACCGGGTACTTCCCGGCAAGGGCCTACTGACCGACTGTCCACCCCACCGCACTCTCCAGCTCCCCACGGCCCAGCCAGCCGGGCACACACGAGTCCCGGCCTTGCAGGTGCGCAAGGAGCCAGCGGGTATACTTGCGACTCCCCCGGCCACTGTCAAGCGAACCCGGGGTGCCGTTGCGGCTATCCGGCCCTGGCCACCACCTCGATCTCGACGTCGACCCCCTTCGGAAGTCCCCCGGCCGCCACCGTCGCGCGTGCCGGCCTGTGATCGCCGAAGTGCCGGGCGTACACCTCGTTCATTTCGGCGAACAGCGCCATGTCCGAGAGGAAGACGGTGGTCTTCACGACCGTCTGCAGGCTCCCTCCCGCCGCCGCCAGTACCGCCGCCAGATTCTTCAGGACCTGGTCGGCCTGCTCCGCCACCCCGCCGTCCACCAGGTCTCCGGTGGCGGGGTCAATGGCGATCTGCCCCGACGCGAAGATCCACCCGTCGGTCACGATGGCCTGCGAGTAGGGGCCCAGCGCGCCCGGTGCGTTGTCAGTGTGAATGGTGGTGAGTCGGGGCATGTTGTCTCCGTGTCAGGGGTGCGCGAAGTGAGTTCGTCCTGCCAACAATAGCGGTGGCGGGGCGGTCCACTCCACCGCAATACTCATGTCGTACTCAAATCATACTCATGCCGTGCTCGTCAGGGAGGACAGCAGGGCTGCGGTTTCCTCCCGGGTCACCGTCGCGACGCCGACCTTCGCAACACCGGCGGCGGCCGCGGCAGCGGCCAGTTCCACGGCTTCGCGAGGCGTCGCATCCGCCGCGAGCGACACCGCAACTGCGGCGGCAACGGTGTCTCCCGCGCCGGAGACGTCGTAGACGGCGTGGGGCCGGGCCCGGATCCGCGTCAGCGCTCGCCGGGGTGACGCCAGCGACATGCCTTCCGCACCCAGCGTGAGGAGCAGGTGTCGGGCCCCGGCACGCACCCGGGCGGCCTCCATCCAGGCCGTGTCGCCGGCGCGGGCCTCTGCGTCCAGGGCTGCCTCCAGCTCACCGCGATTCGGCTTGAAGACGGTCGCGCCGGAGTAGGAGAAGAAGTTGCGCCGCCTGGGGTCGGCGACGACGGGGACGCCGAGGCCGAGGGCCGCATCGATTGCGTGCCGGATCAGGGGGGGCGACAGCACGCCCTTGTCGTAGTCGGCAAGCACCAGGGCGTGCGCACCAGGGAGCCGGGCGTGCAGCCGGGTCGCCAGTTCGGTCTGCGCGGCGGACGAGATGGGCGCGGTGTGCTCCCGGTCGACCCGCACGACCTGCTGGCCACGCGCGAGGACCCTCGTCTTGACGGTCGTCTCGCGGCTCTCGGCGCGCACGAAATGACAGCCCCCGCCCAATTCGGCGAGGACGCGCTCGACCGCGCGGCCCGCGGCGGCGGCCCCCCCCGGGCGCGGATAAACAGCTG
>VXMI01000173.1 GCA_009841165.1 Gemmatimonadota bacterium
CCCCTCCCTGGACCTGCGCAGCGACCCCCGCCCGCCGTCTGTACCGCCACCAGCCGATGAGCAGCACGATCGCAAGCACCGCCGACGCGACGAGCAGCCCCCGGTTCGTGCGGGCCAGCGCGTTCATCACCGCCTCCAGGTTGTCACCCGCCAGGTAACCGACACGCACCAGCGCACCGTACCAGACCGCCGACGCGGCGAGCAGCGGAGGGACCACCCGGAGCGCTCCCACGCCGGCCACACCGGCGAAGACCGGGACCAGGGCGCGAAACCCGGGCAGGAAGCGGGCCACGAAGATGGCCGCGACGCCCCAGCGCCGATAGAAGGACTCCATGCGCCGCATTCCTCCCCTCGGGACAAGGCGCTGGCCGGCTCCGGTGTGGAAGAAGGCTCGTCCGTAGCGCAGGCCGAGCAGATAGACCGCCACCGCCCCGGCCACATTGAAGAGCCACACGGTGAGGAACACGGGTACGATGCCGACTCTTCCGAGTCCCGCGATGAAGCCTCCCACGACGATGAACGTGTCGGCCGGGACGACCGGCAGGATGTTCTCGACGACCGCGCCGGCGGCCAGTACCGGATAGACCAGCGAGGGTGGCAACCCGGTCAGCAGGTCGACCGCTCCGTCCACTGTGTCGCCGACCTTGTCCGCGCTAGCCGTTGGAGGCTCGAACCACCGTCGCGACGGCGTGCACCGCAATTCCCTCACCCCGCCCGATCCACCCCATTGCCTCGTTGCTCTTGCCCTTCACCGACACGGCCCCGGCCCCGACACCCATCCGCTCCGCCAGGCGCGCCCGCATCTCCGCCGCGCGGGGACCGATGCGGGGCCGCTCGCAGATCACCGTCACATCCACATTCCCCACCACCCAACCCTCGTCGCGCAACATCGCCACCGATGCTGAAAGCAGTTCCATCGAGTCCGCGTCGCGCCACTCCTGCTCGCCCGGCGGAAAGTGGGTGCCGATGTCACCCAGACACGCGGCCCCCAGGAGCGCGTCGATCACCGCGTGGCCCACGGCGTCCCCATCCGAGAAGCCGCTGAGCCCCGGGCTGCCGGGGAAGTGTACGCCGCCCAGCTTCAGCGGCCTGCGTGGATCGAAGCGGTGGGAATCGTAGCCGGTCCCGACCCGCACCACGGGGGAAGGGTGCTCCCCTGCCCTCCGAGCGCCGGGCGAACCGCCCATCTACTCCTCGAATTTCCGTATGACCAGGCAGGCGTTGTGCCCGCCGAAACCGAACGAGTTGCTGAGCGCGGCCGAAACCGGACGCTCGATCATTCCGCCGTGGGCATACTCGAGGTCGCAGTCGTCGTCCTTCGTGGAGAAGTTGATCGTGGGCGGGATCCTGCCCGTACGGCAGACCATCGCGCAGATCACCGCCTCCACGGCGCCCGCGGCACCGAGAAGGTGGCCCGTCATGGACTTGGTCGATCCGACGACGATGTCGTACGCCCCGGCACCGAAGACCTCCTTGATCGCCAGCGTCTCCGACTTGTCGTTGAGCGGCGTCGATGTCCCGTGGGCGTTGACGTAGCCGACGTCGCGCGGAGTCAGCTGCGCGTCCTCGATGGCCGTGCGCATCGCGGACCTGGCGCCCTCCGCTTCCGGCGGAGGAGCCGTGATGTGGTATGCGTCGCCCGAAGCGCCGTACCCGGCGACCTCGCCAAGAATCTCGACCCCGCGGGCGCGGGCGTGCTCCATGTCCTCCAGCACAAAGCAGCCCGCCCCTTCGCCGATGACGAATCCGTCCCTGGTGGCGTCGAAGGGCCGGCTCGCTCCCGCGGGGTCGTCGTTGCGCCTCGACATCGCCTTCATCGCCGCGAAACCCGCGATCGTGATCGGCGTCACCGCCGCCTCGGTGCCCCCGGCCAGCATGAGGTCGGCGTCTCCCCGCTGGATGTGCCTCGCGGCATCGCCGATCGCATGTGCGCTCGACGCGCAGGCGGAGACCGTTGCGTAGTTGGGCCCCTGCAGGCCGTACCGGATCGAGACGAGACCCGAGGCCATGTCCGGAATGAACATGGGCACGAAGAAGGGACTCACCCGCCCGGGACCCCTCTGGAACAGGGTCAGGCAGTTCGCTTCGAGGGTTGCGATTCCCCCTACGCCGCTGCCGATGATCACACCGAAGGCGCCGGGGTCGCTTCCCGGCGGAGGGCCTGAGAGTCCGGCGGAATCCATGGCCTCCTCGGCCGCCGCGATCGCGAAGTGCAGGTACGTGTCGTACCGGCGGACTTCCTTCCGGGTCACGTACCGTCCCGGGTCGAATCCCTTCACCTCGCAGGCTATGCGCGTGGCAAAGCCTTCCGTGTCGAAGCGCGTGATGGGACCGCCGCCCGAGGTGCCCGCAAGCAGCGCGTCCCAACTTGAAGCAAGATCCAGGCCGACTGGAGTGACCATCCCCATTCCGGTGATGGCGACCCTGCGGCACCCCTCTCTCGTGCTGCTCATCATCCCGGCCGGGTGACCCGGTGCACCCGCCTGCCCGCGCTATCGCGTATCAGTCCGCATTCTGCTTGATGTAGTCGATGGCGTCACCCACGGTGCGCATCTGTTCGGCGTCCTCGTCGGGGATGTCAATTTCGAATTCCTCCTCGAATGACATGATCAACTCGACGGTGTCGAGGGAATCCGCGCCGAGGTCGTCTACGAACGAGGCGTCGGCGGTGACCTTGTCAGCTTCGACGCCGAGTTCGTCGATGATGATCTCCATGACCCTGTCTGCCACAGTGTCGGACATGCTCAAGTTCTCCGTGGGTGGTTTTCTTGGTGCTGAGGTTCCTGAATGGCCCGGCAATCCGCCTGTCGCGTGACGGAGGTCCGAACCGTCGCCTCAGGGAAGGAAAGAGGGTGCTACATTGCCATGCCGCCGTCAACCGTGAGAATCTGGCCTGTAATGTAACGCGCCTCCGGTCCCGCGAGGAACCGAACGACGCCGGCGACATCCTCGGGCTCCCCGAAGCGTGCCAGGGGGATCCTCTCTCGCAGATCCTCGACAACGGAGTCCGCCAGCCCCGCGGTCATGTCGGTCGTGATGAACCCCGGTGCCACCGCGTTGCATCGGATGTTGCGCGAGGCCAGTTCCTTGGCGACCGATTTGGTGAGTCCGTGCAGTCCGGCCTTGGAGGCTGCGTAGTTGGCCTGACCGGCGTTCCCCATCAGGCCGACGACGGAGGTGATGTTCACGATGGACCCCGCCCTGCGCTTCATCATGCGGCGCGCGACCACCCGGATCATGTTGAATGCGCCGCCCAGGTTCGTCCCGATGACATCGGCCCAGTCGTCGTCGCGCAGACGCAGGAGGATATTGTCGCGGGTGATGCCGGCGTTGTTGACCAGAATCGAAACCGCGCCCTGGGCGGACTCGACGGCCGCCACCGTCTTCTTGCAGGCGACGGGATCGGCGACGTCGCAGGAGTAGGCCGCGTGGCCATCGCCCGGGAGGCCGGTCACGGCACCCGCAGCCCTCTCTGCATCCCGTGCGACAATCGCAACAGCGGCACCCGCCTGCGCCAGCGCCGCCGAGACGGCCAGGCCGATCCCCCTCGATCCGCCGGTTACGATCGCAACTCCACCCTCAAGCTCGCGCGTTTCCGTCATCGTTCATTCTCCATGGATTCCACACTCTCCGGTGTCCCGTAGGCACGTGTCGGAACCCCTCTGGCGTTCCGTCGGTTCAAGCCCGTCAATACCCTGCCCGGCCCCAGTTCGGCAAACTGCTCGGCTCCGAGCACTCTCATGCGCGCTATGCAATCGATCCACCGGACCGGCGAGGTAAGCTGCAGGACAAGCAGGTCCTTGATGGCAACGGGGTTGTCGGCCGCTTCGGCGGTCACGTTGGACACAACGGGGAAGGCCGGGCGGCGGAACGGCAAGCCCTGCAGGTGCTGCCGGAACTCCTCGGCCGCCGGTCCCATGAGGGGCGAATGGAAGGCCGCCGACACAACCAGCTCCACCACCCGTTTCGCGCCCTTCCTCCGCGCGGCTGCGGCAATCCAGTCGATCGCGGCGCGTTCGCCGCTCACGACCACCTGGCCCCTGGTGTTGAGGTTGGCGGGCACCAGAACCATGCCGGCCTCTTCGGCTTCGCGGCACAGTTCCTCCACTGCGGTGTCTCCCAGACCCAGGAGCGCGGCCATCGACCCCGGAGCCCGGTCTCCCGCATGCGCCATCAGTTCACCCCGGCGCCGGACGGCGAGCAGCCCGTCCCGAAAGCTGTACGTGCCGGCTGCACCGTGCGCCGACAGCTCGCCCAGCGAATGTCCGGCAGCGGCGCATACCGGCCCGAGGCGGCGGGACAGCACGCGGTGCATGGCGAGAGAATGTACGTACAGCGCGGGCTGGGCGTTTTCCGTCGCGGTCAGCACCTCTTTCGGGCCTTCCCAGGCAATGCGCGAAAGACCGAATCCGAGGGTATCGTCCGCTTCCTCGAACGCCTCCCGGGCCTCGGGAAAGTGCTCTGCAAGCGCCCGGCCCATCCCGACATGCTGCGATCCCTGGCCCGGGAACAGCAACCCGACCCTCAAGGACTCATCTCCATCCGCACTGTGCTCCCGAACCGGTTGCGGCTACCAGCGCATCGCCATGGCGCCCCAGGTGAGCCCGGCCCCGAAAGCCGCCATCAGGATGTGCGACCCCGGCCCGATCCTTCCCTGCTCGACCGCTTCATCCAGGCCGACGGGGATCGTGGCGGACGAGATGTTGCCGTAGCGGTGGAGGTTCACGAACACTCGATCCATGGGCACCCGGGCATACCTGGCCGTCGCCTCGATGATCCTGGCGTTCGCCTGATGCGGGACCAGGAGGTCGATGTCATCGGCCTCGAGTCCGGCGGCTTGCATGGCCTTCGCGCTCGCTCCGGCCATCGCCTTGACGGCGGCCTTGAAGACCGCCGGCCCCGACATCTGCAGCATGTGCTCCCTTCTGCGGAGCCGTTCCGGGGTAAGCGCCAGGGCGGCGCCGCCGGCCGGGCGGGTAATCAGCTCCGCGAGGCTGCCATCGGAACTGTGGTAGCTCGACAGGATGCCCTCGCCGTTCGTGGAAGGCTGCACCACCGCGGCGCCGGCGCCGTCGCCGAACAGAATGCAGGTGGCCCGGTCGTCCCAGTCGACGATCGTCGACATCTTCTCGGTGGAGACGATCAGCACGTTTTCGGCGCGGCCCGAGGCGATCTGGCCCTCGGCCATGGTCAGCGCGTAAAGGAAGCCCGTGCAGGCCGCCTGCAGATCGTAGGCGAAGCACCGGGAGGCGCCGATCATGGCCTGGATTGCGCAGGAGGTGGTTGGGAGCAGCCTGTCGGGAGTCGCCGTGGAGACGATGAGCAGGTCCACGTCCCGTGCGGACAATCCGGCCTTTTGCAGCGCGCCGCACGCCGCCTGGGCGCCCATTGCCGCCGCACCGGTGTCTTCGTCGGCGATGCGCCGCTCCCTGATGCCGGTCCGTTCGCGGATCCAGGCGTCGCTGGTGTCGACCATGTCCTCGAGGTCGGCGTTGGTGAGCACCCTTTCCGGCAGGTAGCGGGACGTGGCCGCAATCCGTGCGACGGGAGTTGTTGTGCTCATCAGGCACTCCTATGCGCTGCGAGGTCTCGCTCCGCGTGGGCGACCATTCCGGTACGCACCACCTGTGTCGCCACGCCCACGGCCTTCCCGATGGCCTTGTCCGACGATGCTCCGTGGCAGACGATGCAGACACCGTTTACCCCGAGCAGGGGAACGCCCCCGTATTCGGCGTAGTCGAATTCACGAAAATGGTCTTCAAGTCTTGCGTGAAGCAAATCCGATTCCAGGCGTGAACGGAAACTCTCGAAGAAAAAGTGCGCGAGCGACTCGTAGAACTTGAGCAGGACGTTGCCGCTCAGGCCGTCGCAGACGAGGACATCGCAAGCGCCGTGGATGATGTCGCGGCCCTCGATGTTGCCGACGAAGTTCAAATCGCTGCGAGCGAGCAGGCGGTGGGTGACCTTCAGCACGCCAGGTCCCTTGACCTCCTCCGCGCCGACGTTGAGGAGCCCCACCCGGGGGCGCTCGATTCTCTCCACGTCCTGCATGTAGATGGAAGCCAGCCGGGCGAACTGGACGAGGTGTTGCGGCTTGCACTGAAGATTCGCGCCGACATCCACGACGAGGGTCTTCCCTTCGGTAGTGGGAAACGGAGCGGCGAGTGCGGGCCGGTCCACCCCGGGGAGCAACCTGAGCGCCATCAGCGAGGCTGCCATTACGGCCCCGGTCGAACCGGCGGACACGAAAGCGTCCACCTCGCCGTTCCGTTGCAATTCGACTCCCAGCCTGATGGAGGAGCGCGGATTGCGACGTAGCGCCGAGACCGGCGAGTCTCCGGGCCCGATGCTCTGACGCGTGTGCAGGACGGTAATCCTGTCGTGACTGCCTCGGGCGCGCAGGTCGCGCTCTATGGCAGTTTCGTCGCCGATCAGGAGCACTTCGAGCCCGGGATCCCGCTCGACTGCGGCTACGGCACCACCGACTTCACTGGAGGGGGCGTGGTCCGTGCCCATTGCATCGAGGGCGATCCGCATTTCGGAACCGGGGTGGCCCGCTCAGGGGCAGGCTATTCTTCGTCGACCTCGTAGATGAGCTTGCCGCGGTACCGTCCCGATGTCGGGCACACGCGATGGCGGAGCGTGGGCGCACCGGTTCGGGAGCACGTTGCCAGCGTCGCTTCCGACGCCTTGTAGTGTGTCCGGCGCTTCCGCTTCCGTTGTTTCGACACCCGCTTCTTGGGAACGGCCATCTGAGTCCTTCCTAGTCCGTTTTCAGGGCCTTCAGTGCCGACCACCTCGGGTCGGTCCCCTCCCGGGGTTCCTCGGCCACGTATCTGTATCGCTCGACGGAATCGCCGCACGCGGTGCAGCGTCCATCCTCGTCCGCCGGCAAGTGGTACCGCGGCACCTCCAGCAGTACCTCTTCCCGAATGGCATCTTCCAGGTCCAGCGTTCTTTCCTGGTATCCCATGGTTCGCACGTCGGGATCCGTCCCTTCCCACTCCTCGCTCGCCACGTAGAGCAGCACAAGCGGTCTTTCGACCGCGATATCCAGTGGTTTCAGGCACCGGCCGCATTCGTAGCGGACCGGAGCCCGCCAGGAGCCCCGCACGACGACCCCGCCCTCGGCCGTCAGGCTGGCCGAAGCGGTGACCTCTACCGCGCCCGAAAATTCAAGTTCCGAATCGGTCCAGATTTCGGATTCAGAAGTGACAGCCCCGTTCAGTGCCAACCTTCGGTCTCGCCGCAACCGCGGCAAATCTATTTGCAACATAGATCAAAAAGCTAGCGCATTTTCGGAGTATGCGTCAATCGCTTTCCACTTCCCACAGGGCGTCCGGAATCCCCTTACCCGATGCGGTCAGTTTCCGGGAAGAAGAAGGCGATCTCCCGGCGGGCGTTCTCATTCGAATCGGATGCGTGGATGGCGTTCCGCTCCTTCGACTCGGCGTGCAGCCGCCGTACGGTGCCCTCGGCCGCGTCGGCCGGATCGGTGGCGCCGATCACTTCGCGGAGTCGCGCTACCGCGTCAGGGGCCTCGAGGACCATTGGGATGCAAGGGCCGGAAGTCATGAAGTCGACCAGGGAATCGTAGAACGGGCGTTCGCTGTGGACGGCGTAGAAGGATCGGGCGTGGGCACGGGTCATCCTGATCATCCGGGCGGCCTTGAGCGTGAATCCGGCGGCTTCGACGTGGGCGAGAATCTGCCCCGCTTTCCCGCTACCGGTCGCATCCGGCTTGATGATGGCAAGCGTCTGGGTCATCGGTTCTTCCGGCGTGGGTGCAAGGAGTGGCGCGGTAACGGAATCAAGGCTCGGGCGCGGAGTCAACCCGCCTGGGGGACCGCGAGGTCACGAAGGCCTCCGCAAAAGCCTGCATTACGGTGTCACCGGACAGGAACCCGACGAGCCGGCCATCAGTAACCACCGGAAGCCGGGAGACCCCTCGCGAGATCAGCGAACGGCTCGCGGCCGCCAGTGTTTCGCTTTCGGACACGCAGAGCACCGATCGCGTCATGAGGTCGCTCGCGTGCAGGTTCCGACGCCCGGACGGTGGTCCGCCTTCCCGTCGCGGCAGAATGTGGCACAGGATGTCCTCGGCGGTGATCACGCCCAGCAGCTCGTGATCCTTCCCGACCACCGGAAGGACTCCAAGCCCGCGCCTCAGCATCAGGTGCTGAACTTCCCCGACCGGTGTATCGGGATAGATCCGGTATGTGAGCGGCTCCATAACCTGCTCGACTCGGACGTCCACGTCTATGTGATTTTCCAGAAACGCTTTGGAGTTCGTTAGTTCGAGTATGTTCTCATGTGTGGGGCGGTCACCCATTCCGCGCGAATACCGGACCAGTGCCGGCGCCAGAAAGAGGTTGACCGACGGTCTGGGCAGTCCCCATGCCACCCAGGCCGCGCTACGCTTCGCACCCGCCCGGTCCTGCCCCGACGCGAGGCAGACGACCAGCCCCGGCTTCGGATGATCCCGGCCGAGATTGACGAAGTCCACGTGGCCGGTGAGGGGTATCCGCCATGGGGGTACGCCCGACAGGGCGGCCGTGCCGGCCGCCGCGAGGAGTGGATGGTCGCCCGGCAGTTCCGTCCCTCCCGGTTCGAGACACGACAGCGGATCGTCTCCGGGTGTCGCGACGATACCCGGTGCGATCAGCAGTCGCCCAAGCGTTACGCCATCCATGACACGAAGGAGCCCAAACGGGTGCTACCGGCCCAGCGCCTCGGCCACGAGCACGGATATCTCCGCTGGACGCCTGGCGACCCTGATTCCATTGTCCTCGAAGGCCCTGGTCTTTTCGGCCGCGGTTCCAGCCGATCCGCTTATGATCGCTCCGGCGTGGCCCATCCGCTTGCCCGGTGGAGCCGTTCGCCCCGCAATGAAGCCGACCACGGGGATGCTCAGATTGGCGCTGACCCACTCGGCTGCCTCCTGCTCGGCGGTTCCGCCGATTTCTCCGATCATGACCACGGCCTCGGTTTCGGGGTCGTCGGCGAACGCCGAGAGGCAGTTCACGAAGCTGGTTCCGATCAGCGGATCGCCGCCGATCCCAACGCAGGTCGTCTGACCCAGACCATCCCGGGTCAGGTGGTGCACCGCCTCGTAGGTGAGCGTCCCGGATCTCGATATCAGTCCGACGGGGCCGGGCGTCACCATTCGCCCGGGAATGATGCCCAGCGTGGTCTTGCCAGGACAGATGATCCCGGGGCAGTTGGGGCCGAGCACCCGGCTGCCACGATCCCGTGCCAGCGCGTGGGTGCGCGTCATGTCCAGGACCGGGATTCCCTCGGTCACGCAGACGATGAAGGAAACGCCTGCGTCGGCCGCTTCCATGATGGCGCTCGCCGCGAACGCAGGCGGAACGTAGACCACCGATGCGTCTGCCCCGGTCTCCGCCACGGCGTCGGCGACCGTGTCGAACACGGGCACAACGCGTCCTTCGGGCCCTTCGAAGCCGCGGCCGCCCTTCCCCGGCGTCACGCCGGCCACTACGCGCGTGCCGTACGCCATCATCTGGCGGGTATGAAACGAGCCGTCCCGTCCGGTAATCCCCTGAACGACGACGCGGGTATTCTCGTCAACGAAGATCGACATGCTGTCTCTCGGTGTCCTTTGTCGGTCTGGGAGTCATCCGCCAGGTCAGCCGGCCAGCCGCACCGCTTCCTGGACCACCTCGTCCATCGAGGTGCCCGCGGTGAATCCGGCGTCCGCCAGGATCTGCCGAGCGAGGTTCTCGTTCGTTCCCGTAAGCCGGATCACGATGGGAACCTCGATATCGATCCGCTCGGTCGCTTCCACGATCCCTCGCGCCACATCGTCGCATCGGGTGATCCCGCCGAAGATGTTGAAGAGGATCACCTCAACCGCCGGATCGGAGGTGATGATCTCGAGCGCGGCCACCACCTTGTCCGGGTTGGAGGAGCCGCCGATGTCCAGGAAGTTCGCGGGATCCCCGCCGTAGTACTTGACGAGGTCCATCGTCGCCATCGCCAGTCCCGCGCCGTTCACGCAGCAACCGACGTTTCCGTCGAGCTTGACGAAGCTGAGGCCGGCTTCACGTGCCTGCGCGTCGGCCCCGTCCTCCGAGCCGGAATCTCTCAGGGCGCCAATCGAAGGACGGCGGAAGAGTTCGTTGTCGTCGATGCTGACCTTGGCGTCGATCGCCTTGACCTCGCCCCCGGTCGTCGAGATCAGGGGATTGATCTCGGCCATGGAGGCTCCGTTGCCGACGAAGGCGTCGTAGAGCTGCGAGATGATCTTCGCACCCTGTCTGGCAAGGGCAGGATCGGCATACAGGCGGGTGGCCAGACGATAGGCCTGGTGCGGCATCAGACCATAGCGTGGATCGACACGGAGCTTGTGAATGGCGTCCGGATTCGTGGCCGCGACTTCCTCGATGTCGATGCCCCCCTCGGCCGACACCATGAAAACCGGACACTGCCCCTCGCGGTCGACGAGAACGCCCACATAGGCCTCGGTAGCGATCTCCTCGGTGGGACAGACCAGCACCTTCTCGACCGTGAGTCCGCTGATCTCCATTCCCAGAATGGCCTCGGCGTGGGCAGCCGCTTCGTCCGGACCCGACGCCAGCTTCACGCCACCAGCCTTGCCCCGGCCGCCGGAATGGACCTGGGCCTTTACGACGACCCCACCCCCGTATCGCTCCGCGATCTCGCGGACGGCCTCCGCATTGTCGGCGACCTCACCGGGGTTCACCGCCATGCCGGCGGCGCGGAAGAGTTCCTTGGCCTGGTATTCGTGAAGGTTCATGGAGCCATGAAGTTACAGGGAAGCGGGCACGGGACAACCATCGCGGGCCGTCGCGCAACCCGACCGGGCACTTTGGAGAGACGGCCTTGATATCATATTACAGAGCCCCCCGCCGCTGAAGGACCATGCTTCCGAACACCTCGATGCACCAGGACTCCCAGGCGATCTACCTGGACCACGCCGCCACGACACCGGTTCGTCCGGAGGTCGCGGCGGCGATGGCAACCTGCGTGGTCGAGGACTTCGGCAACCCGTCGAGCCGGCACACATGGGGGCGGAGTGCGAGAAGCCGACTGGATGAGGCTCGCTCGAGAGTCGCGGCCTCCCTGCGCGTGTCCGCGGCCACGGTGTACTTCACACGAGGAGGCACGGAGTCCGACAACCTGGCCGTTCTGGGGAGGGCGCGAAGCGTTGCGGCAGCGACCGGCAGCGCGCACGTCGTCACTTCGTCGATCGAGCACCCGGCGGTGCTCGAGGCCGCGCACCAGGCGGTCAGGGAGGGCGGGACACATACGATCGTCGGCTTCGACGAGGGAGCATTCGATATGGACGCGCTGCGCCGGGTGCTCCGCGAGAGACCGGCGGTGGCGTCGTGCATGTGGGTCAACAACGAGACCGGCATGGTGCTTCCGATTCGCGAGATCGCGGCCGAGTGCCGTGCCTGGGGCGTTGCGCTCCACAGCGACGCCGTGCAGGCGGCAGGGAAGATGCCGCTGCTCACGGCGGGCATTCCGGCGGACCTGCTCACCGTCACCGGCCACAAGATCTACGGCCCCAAGGGTACCGGGGCTCTCATCGTCCAAAACCGGCACAACCTCTGTCCACTGCACTTCGGTGGGGGCCAGGAGCGGGGACTGAGGCCAGGTACCGAGGATGTGGCGGGCGCCGTCGGGCTCGCCGTCGCACTCGAGCTCGCGGTCGCGGAAGCTTCGACCGAATCGGTCCGCCTGACCGCGCTGCGGGAAGAGGTCGAGGCGGGGCTGGTGGATTCGGTTCCGGGCCTGCGCGTAAACGGACGCGGCCTGCCCCGGGCGCCTCATATCCTCTCCCTGTCGATCCCCGATGCGGATTCGGACACCCTGTTGGCCGCTCTGGACACTTGCGGCATTGCGGCTTCGGGCGGGTCGGCGTGCGCCAGCGGATCGAGCGCGACGAGCCCGTCGCTGGCGGTGCTCCGGTTCGATGCCGCGAGCGCCGCCCTGCGCCTGAGCTTCGGCCGGCTCAATTCGAGTGATCAGGTGGAACGGATCGTGGCAGCCGTGGCGGGCGCCGTCGAGCGGACGCGCGCGCTGGTCGTCCGATGAACGGCGGAAGCGCGCGGCAGCGCATCCTGGTCGCGATGTCGGGGGGCGTGGACTCCTCGGTCGCGGCCGCGATGCTCGTCGAGGCCGGGCACGAGGTGATCGGCGCCACCATGAAGACCTTCTGCTACGACGACGAAGAGGTCGCTGCCGGCACCCGCACGTGCTGCGGACTGGACGGCATCCAGGACGCGAAGGCGGTCGCGGACCGGTTGGGGATTCCGCACTACGTCTTCGACGTCGAGCGCGAGTTCACCCGCGACGTGATCGACGACTTCGTGAGCGAATACAGCCGCGGCCGCACGCCGAACCCGTGCGTGCGCTGCAATTCGAACACCAAGTTCCGGGATCTCTTCCGGAGGGGGCGCGTGCTGGGGTGCGACGGCGTGGCGTCGGGGCACTACGTCAGGATCGACCGGGACGCCGGCGAGACCCGCTTGCTCCGCGGGCTCGACTCCGCAAAGGACCAGTCCTACTTCCTCTGGGGACTGCCTTCCGGGCTCCTCGACCGGCTTCACTTTCCGCTCGGGGCACTCACCAAGGCCGAGGTGCGGGCAAGGGCACGCGAGATGGGACTGGTGACAGCAGACAAGCCCGAGTCACAGGAGATCTGCTTCGTGCCGACCGGCGACTACCGGGACTTCCTGGCCAGGAAGCTGCTCCCCGTCCATCCGGCGCTGCTGCCGGGGGCGATCGTCGACCACCGGGGCCGCGTGCTCGGCCGCCACGATGGCTATTCCGGTTTCACCGTGGGCCAGCGAAAGGGGATCGGCGGAGGTCTGCCGGAGCCCTGTTACGTGCTCGAAGTCAGACCGGAGTCGCGCGAGGTGGTGGTGGGTCCCAGGCACCTGCTCGAAGTCGGCGGCGCCGTGGTCGGAGATCTGAACTGGCTCACCGCCACCCCGCTGCCTGGAACGCCTCTCCATGTGCAGATCCGATACCGGTCGCCGCTCCTGGCCTGCCGGATCGATTCCTGCGGGGACGATACCCTGCGGCTTTCCTTCGACCGACCGGCGAGCGCGGTGACTCCCGGCCAGTCAGCCGTGCTCTTCTACGGCGACCGCGTGGTCGGGGGCGGCAGGATCCGGCGGGTCACCACTTCATCCCGGACGACTCGGCGAATTCCCGCATCTGCTCCTGCTGCTCCTCGGTAAGAGTTTCGGGGACCTCCACCTTCACCTCGACGAACTGGTCGCCCCGCCGTCCCTCGCGGCTGATCCCCTGGCCCCGGATCCGGAAGCGGGTGCCGGGCTGGGTACCCGGGGGCACGCGCAGCACGACCTTCCTCCCCGAGATCGTGCTCACCCGGATCCTGGAGCCGAGCATCGCCTGCACCAGGTTCACCGGCACCGTGACGTGAATATCGTTGCCCTCACGGCGAAAGAACCGGTGCGGCACGACCTTGAAGGTGATGATGAGGTCGCCGGGCGCCCCACCCTTCGTGCCGCGCTCGCCCCGACCCGTCAGGCGAACCCTGGAGCCGGTGTCCACGCCAGCCGGCACCGTCACCTCCAGCTTGCGGTTCTGGTGGATCTTGCCGTCCCCGCCACAGGCACCGCAGACCTTTTCGGCTCTCCGGCCACGTCCGACGCATGCCGGACAGGGACGGCTCACCGCGAACCCGCCCTGACCGAAGGAGACGGTACCGGATCCCCTGCACTCTTCACACTGCTTCCACGTCGTGCCCGGCGCGCCACCCGTACCCCCGCACGTTGCGCACTCCTCGTTGATCGGAATCGAAACCGGCACCTTGCCGCCGGTCGCCGCGACCATGAAGGGCACCTCGACCGTGTACTCTACGTTCTCGCCCCTGGCCGGCCCGGAAGGCTTGCGCGCCTCTTCCTTCTTTCCCCGATCGAAAATGGACGTGAAGATGTCCGAAAACCCGCCCAGGCCCCCGAGGTCCTCGAAGGAAAAGCTCGTGGACTGCTGTGTTCCCGGACGTGTTCCGCCGGGACGCGCGCCACCAAACCCGAATGCGCCGAGCTTGCGCACCTGATCGTACCTGGCACGCTTCTTCGGATCGGACAAAACGGCGTTCGCCTCCCCGACGTCCTTGAAACGTTCGGACGCTTTCGGGTTGTTGGGGTTGGCATCGGGATGGTACTGCTTCGCCAGCTTGCGATAGGCCTTCTTGATCGTCTCCGCATCCGCCTTCGGATCGACACCGAGGATGGCGTAGTAGTCCTTGTCGGTCGTCGTCATCGCCTCTGAACCGCTAGTCGGACTTGAAGACGCTCACCCGTGCCGGACGGATGAGAACCCCCCTCAGGGTATACCCTCTCTGGAACACCATTGCGACGGTGTCGTCGTCCTCCTCCGCCTCGGTCGGAACCCGCATCATCGCCTCCATCGTGTTGGGATCGAAAGCCTCGCCTGCGGGGTCCACGACTTCGACCCCGGCGTCCCCCAGTACGCGGAAAAACTTGCGCTCGACGAGGTCCACCCCTTCCACGATCGAATCCACGGAGGATTTGTTTTCCGGCTCCAGGGCGGTAACCCGGAGCAGATCATCCAGGGGATCCAGAAGACGGGAGACGAGGTCGGCCTGCGCCCGGTCCCAGCCTTGCCGCAATCTGTCCTCCGTCCTCTTCCGGTAGTTGTCGAAATCGGCAGCAAGCCGAAGATGCTGATCCTTCAGACGATCCCTCTCGGCCGCGAGTTCCACGAGAGGGTCCTGCCCGATCTTTTCGGCGCCGGCCCCACCGTCGGCGGGTACGCCCTCGTCGCCGTCGAGTTGCTCGGCGCCCTGCTCCTCCCCGGTGCCGGGGCCGTCTTCGCCCTGGGGCGTCTTCTCATGGCCGTCGACTTCGCCCGCGTCTGCTTCGCGGCCCACCTCTTCACCGTGGTGTTCGTCTTGAGAGTTCATTTCCTCGCTCGCAATCTATCTGGTGCCACCGTGGATCCTTCGTGCCACAAGCCCGGTGGACGGCCCGTCAACGGGTGCATTCCAAAGTCGTGTATTCGGTTGGCGTGGTCCATACATCGGGGGCTCCGGGCTCCCGCCATCGGGCTCCGTAGGCGCTTCTACAGTCGTGCGATGGCCTGCAGCGCCATGTGCAGGACGGCCACGACGCTGCTCTCGCGAACGGTGGTCCTGTCGCCATCGAACAGCTCCTGACGGGCGATTCCGGTGCCCGTGGACATGGCAACCGCCAGCCACACGGTGCCCACGGGCTTGTCCTTCGTCCCGCCGCCGGGGCCCGCGATTCCGGTCACGGACATCGCCAGGTCCGCTGAAAAGGAACGGCAGGCGCCGAAGGCCATCTGCAGCGCGACGATTCGCGAGACCGCGCCGTGACGTTCCAGTGCCATTGGGTCGACTCCCAGGTGCCGCACCTTGATGTCGTTGGAGTAGGCGATCAGGCCGCCGCTGTAGCAGCCCGATGCACCGGGAAGATCGGTGATCACCTTCGACAGCAGCCCGCCCGTGCAACTCTCGGCGGTTGCAAGCCTGAGACCGCGGGCCATCGCCCTGCCGGCCAGACGCCGTACCCCGTCCGCAACGGAGGAGAATTCGCCATTCCCCGCGGTCGACGTCATCTGGACTGCGCGACCACGGACCTGTAGCGCCAGACATAGTCGGCGAGCGAGAAGAGCGTCAGGAACACCGCGACGGCCAGGGTGACAGCGACGAAGCCGGTGTGGAGGATCTGCCACGCGTCCCAAAAGCCATGCGTCCAGCCTGCTTCTGTCGCGGAGAGGAACAGGGGATACCAGAGCAGGAGCGAACCGATGAAGAAATTGGTCACCAGGGACTTGTACTTCCCCGACTTTCCGGCCGCGATCACCGTCCCCCGGCGGGCCGCGTAGCCGCGAAAAGCGGTTACGAAGAGTTCCCTGCCGAACACCACGGCGATGACCCAGACCGGTAGAGTGCCCCAGAACGGCAATTCGTGGAATCCGTCGTCCCTGCGGGTGATGAAGTAGAGCGGCAAGAAGGCACTCGCCATCAGCAACTTGTCCGCTATCGGGTCCAGGAGTTTGCCCGCGTCCGAGATCCATCCGTGCTTCCGCGCCAGATGGCCGTCCCAGACATCGGATAGCGCGGCGACCACGAACACGGCGAAGGCCGCGTACCGATGAAGCCGGTCCGGCGACAGCGCCAGGTACGCGATGACCGGACACAGTGCGATCCGCGCAACCGAGATGACATTGGGAATGCTCACGAGCCTGCGACCCTTCCGCGAAGCTCATCCTCCATGCGGGCGAGAATCGCCGCGGCCCTGCCGCGAAGCAGTCTCCGCGCCTCCCACGCCCGGAAGTCCCGCAGGAGCGTGACCGCACCGACGCTGGCCGGTTCACCGGCGAGATGTCCCAGGGCCGCCAGCCGGCGAAAAGGGCTGGGGCTGAAGAGGTTCCTGCGGTGGCGAGACACCTGATCGCGCAGAATCAGCGCTGAAATGGCGGCGACCGCGCCGGCACCAAGCAGAAGCAGTCCGAACCTGCGCATGCGGCGGTCCATCGGCTCGCTACATCTCCCTTCGGCCCGCCAGGGCCTCGGCGATGGTCGTCCCGTCAACGTATTCCAGATCGCTGCCCACGGGAATGCCTCTGGCCAGCCGCGTAATGCGCACTTCCCGGGGCCGCAGGATGCGTTCCAGATACACGGCCGTGGCCTCACCCTCCACACTCGCGTTGGTCGCGAGGATCACCTCCCTCGCGGGCGTCCCGGCACCCTCCAGCCGCTCGATCAGGCCAGCGATGTTGAGTTTCTCGGGACCGATCCCGTCCAGCGGGGAAAGACGGCCACCCAGCACATGAAAGAGCCCCTTGTATCGGCCCGCGCGCTCGATCGCTCCGACCTCATAGGCTTCCTCGACGACGCAGATGACCTCCTGGTCCCTCGACGGGTCCTGACATACCCGGCACAGCTCCGCCTCACAGTAGTTGCCGCATCTGGGACACGGATGCACTCGGTCGGCCACGTCCTCGAGCGCGCGTGCCAGCCGCCGCGTATCACCCTTGGCCCCCTTTACCAGATGGTACGCAAGGCGCAATGCCGTCTTGGTACCCACGCCCGGAAGCCTTCCGAGTTCGCGCGTGAGATTCCCGATCGCCGACACCGTTAATGTCGCGGGTGTCAGAAGAGTCCCGGGAGCTGCACCGGAAACCCTCCCGCAGCGCTCCGCATGCGTTCTTCCGAAAAGGTGCGGGCACGATGCTGCGCCTCGGCCACTGCGGCGACCACAAGGTCCTCGAGCATCTCCACATCCTCCGGGTCGACCACTTCGGGCTCGATCGACACGCCGACCAGATCGCCCTTGCCCGTCACGCGCGCCCTGACCATCCCCCCTCCCGCCGAGGCCTCGATCTGCTCGCTGTCGAGACTGTCCTGCAGCTCCTTCACCTTCGCCTGCAGCTGCTGTCCCATCTTCATGAGTTGCTGAATGTTCGTCATTGTGCGTTCTCGTTGCTGTGGTCCCGGGCTTCCGTCAGTCAACCAGCTCCAGGTCCAGTTCCCTGACCGCCCGATCAATGACGGGCGCGCGGTCGATCAAGTCCTGCAAACGGTCTCGGCGGACCGTTTCCCTCGTAACCCTCTCCGCTGTCGGCGAACCATCGGCCGGTTCGCTCGCGAATAGAATCTTGGCAGATTCGCGCCTGGCATGAAGGGCCAGTCCTTCTTCGAGCCTCCGGCGGATCGACTTGTCTCCGAGCCGCCCGGACACAAGGTCCTTGCCAACCTCCAGTATCAGGGCTTCACCGTCTTCCCTGGCTTTCACACCACGCAGAATGCTGGCAAGCCCGCGAGGCAGGCGCGGTCCGTCGTTGAGCAGCTCCCTCCAGGCGTCGGCCAGACGGCGCGGAGCGGACTGCGCCGTTCTCGGAGCCTCGGCTGAGGAGGAGGGCACCGGGTCGCGGGACACCGGAGCCGCCGTTGGGGCGGCCGGAGCCGGCACCCTTTCTGGTGCTCCCCCGAGAGCCCGAATAACGTCCTCGAGCTCGACCGTCCTGTCGAGATAGCTCATGCGCAGAAGCAACACTTCGACCAGCACCCGCGGACGGCCTGTCCGCCGGAGGCTGCCGTCCGCTTCCAGCGAGGAGCACATGGCGAGCATGCGCACGAGATCGCCCGGGGCGAAGGCGGCCGCGCGCTGTGCAAACGCATCCCGCAGTTGGGCTCCCATCACCCCGGGGGCGGCCTCCGGGTCCACCGCCATGCGCAACAGGAGCCTGAGCTTCTCCGTCAGGCCGTGGTAGAATTCGACCAGGTCGTACCCCTCGTCGATCAGGGTCTCGACAAAGTCGAAGACAGCCCCGTGCCGCTTCCCGATGATGATGTCCAGGACCTCCAGGTACCGTTCCTCGGCGACGACACCCAGCACTTGGACCACCGACTCGACGGACACCTCTTCGTCCGATAGCGCCAGCACCTGGTCCAGGAGCGAGAGCCCATCGCGCATCCCCCCGTTCGCCTTTCGCGCGATCGCCCGAAGCGCCTCCCGGTCGAACGCGATTCCCTCGGTCGCCAATACCTGCTGCAAACGCTCGACAATGTCGTCGGCGCCGATCCGCCTGAAGTCGAACCGCTGGCACCGCGAAAGGATCGGCGAGGCACTCTGCTCGATCCGGCGAGGCTCCGTGGTGGCGAAACAGAAGATCACGCGCGGAGGCGGCTCCTCGAGGATCTTCAGCAGCGCGTTCCACGCCTCGCGCGTGAGCATATGGGCTTCGTCGAGGATGTAGACCTTGAAGCGGCCCTCGTCCGACGGAGCGTACATCGCGCGCTGTCTCAGGTCGCGGGCGTCCTCGACGCCCCTGTTGGAGGCGGCGTCGATCTCGACCACATCGAGTGAAGTGTGGCCGCCCCATATGCGTTCGCAGTTGTCGCAGCGTCCACACGGCTCGCCCTCGGGCGTCCGGTCGGCGCAATTCAGCGACATCGCGAGAATCCGCGCAACGGTCGTCTTGCCCACGCCGCGGGGCCCACAGAAGAGGTAGGCGTGCCCCACGCGGTCACCGGCCACGGCCCGCTTTAGCGTCTCGGACACGTGCTCCTGTGTGGACACCTCACCGAAATGGCGGGGACGGTACTTCCGGGCTAGGGCAAGATAGGACAAGAGGCCGTCGGTGGGGGCTTCGGGGTGGCGCCGCAGTGCCCCAGGCGCTCCACGGCGACGGTCACCACACTTACCGCTGCTACCTGCGGGGTCCTGACGGGGTTCATGAGCTTCCGACCCGCGGACCTGGGGCACGCAGCAAAGCTACCCGGATTCGCGAACCAGCGTCAACCGGGGCGCCAGGCATCCGGTATGTGCTGTATTTCGACCTCCTCTCCGATGATTCTCACCCCGACCGCATCGAACCGATAGGTCGTGCCGGCCCTGCCGTGCTCATGGATCCACCTTCTTGCGGCCGACACGACCGTCCTCCGCTTGGATCTTCCGATGGGTTCCAGCGGAGTGCCCCCCGAAGAGGTCGTGCGCGTTTTCACCTCCACGAACGCGACGACCCGGCCCCTGCGAACCACCAGATCGATTTCCATCGACCCGGCGCGGTAGTTACGTGCCAGCACCGTCCAGCCTCGCGACCGCAGATGGGCTGCCGCGATCGCCTCCCCCCTGCGCCCGTGCACCCACCCGTTTCTTCCGGTCCTCGGTCTCATGGCCGACAAGGTGGCGAGGTCCCGCGGGCGTTGGAATGGCCGGATGAGACGCGTCGGAAACAGGTGTTTGTGCGACCGGGACGGAGTCAACCACGACGACTCCGGCCACCGCACGAAACGGCCCGGCCCCTACTCCGGCGGGGGTCAGAAGGATCCGGCGGACCCCACCCTCTCCGGCAGCCGCGCCAGGGAACGATCGATCGCCTCGGCGATCGGGCCGCACTGGCGGATCAGATGTTCGAACTGCTCGGGGTACAGGCTCTGTGCACCGTCGGAAAGGGCCTCGGGCGGGTTCGGGTGCACCTCGATGATCAGGCCGTCCGCCCCAACCGCCACCGCGGCCCGTGCCATGGGTGTGACCTTGTCGCGCACGCCGGTCCCGTGACTGGGATCGGCGATCACCGGCAGGTGGGTCAGCGACTTGACGAGCGGTATGGCTGTCAGGTCCAGCAGGTTGCGCGTCCGCGTGTCGAAGCTGCGCACTCCGCGCTCGCAGAGGATGACATGGGGGTTCCCCTCGCTGAGCAGGTATTCCGCCGCGAGGAGCAGCTCCGTGATCGTCGCCGACATGCCCCGCTTCAGGAGAACCGGTCGTCCGGAGCGGCCGGCCCGCTTCAGGAGCGGATAGTTCTGCATGTTGCGCGCACCGATCTGGATCACATCGGCGTACTCGGCCACCAGAGCCACGCCCTCCGGTTCGACAGCCTCGGTCACGACTGCGAGGCCGGTCTCGTCGCGGGCCTCGGCTAGGAGTTCCAGACCCCTGGGGCCGAGACCCTGAAACGAATAGGGCGAGGTGCGCGGCTTGAACGCTCCACCCCGCAGCGCGCTCGCGCCGGCGTCGCGAACCCTTGCCGCGATGTCCAGGATCTGCTCCCGTCCCTCGACCGCGCACGGGCCTGCGATCACCACCACTTCCCGGCCCCCGATCACGACTCCGTTGCCGATGTCAACCAGGGTGTCCTCGTCCCGCCACTCGCGGGAAACCTGCTTGTAGGGCTGGCTCACCTTGATGAGTTCCCGCACGCCCGGGAGTCCGGCCAGGCGGGCCGACTCCACCCTGCCGTCGTTGCCGACCAGCCCGATCGCGGTGCGTTGTCTCCCGGGCATCGGCTTCGCGCCGTATCCCATGTCCGAAATCGTATCGACGACTCGCTGTATCTCTTCGGGCGTCGCCCGATGATCCATCACGATGAGCACGGTTTCGCCTTTCCGATGTAGAATCCCTGACCGTCACGGGCACAGAGCACGCGCCCGGAATAGCCGGCGTCGCGCACCAGTGCAGCGACGGCGTCGGCCTCAAGAGGTGGATAGAGGTGCGTGAGCACGAGCGTACCCGGCTGTGCGCAGCGCGCCATGGCCGCCACGGAAGCGGGCGAAAGGTGGTTGTTCGCGGGAGGCGGGTCGGCGTACGCGCACTCGCTGACGAGGATATCCACGCCCGCGAAGAACGCCCCAAGCGCCGGATCGGGTCCCGTATCGCCGGTATACCCGATCGACCCGCCCTCGGTGTCCACGCGCACCGCCACCGAGCCCTCCGCATGAGGTGTCGGAAGGAAGCGCAGCCGCAGGGACGCCTCCGCTTCGGTCCAGGTCGCCTGTGTGTCGATCTCCTCATACACGACCGTGAAGCCGGGGGCAACGATGAAGTCATCGTGCGCGGCACGCAAGGCCTCCGTGCGGAGCCGCAGGCCGGGGGGACCCAGAATGTGCAGCGGTCGGCTGCGTGGCGAAGGAGCCGCCCACTTCAAGGCGAAGAGCAGGTGCGGAAGGTCGCCCATGTGGTCGGTGTGATAGTGCGTCAGGACGACGTGGCTAATCTTCCACCAGGGTTTGCCGAGACGGGCCAGTCCGTGAACCGCGCCGGGGCCCAGGTCGAGTAGAAGCATATCGGAACCGCTCTCGACCAGGTGACAGGGGCTGGTGCGATCCGCCGACGGAACCAGCGTCCCCGATCCAATGACCGTCAACCGGGCGGTCATGCGGTTGTTCCGGATGCCTCGGCCGGAGACTCGAGGCGCACGCCCACGATCGACGAAACCCCGGGCTCCTCCATCGTCACCCCGTAGATCCAGTCGGCCGCCGCGATCGTGCGTGGATTGTGGGTGATCACCACGAACTGGGTCTGCGACTTGAACCCCTGAAGCAACCGGATGAAGCGCCCGATGTTGGAGTCGTCGAGCGGCGCGTCCACCTCGTCGAGAACACAGAACGGACTCGGTTTGACGAGGTAGATCCCGAAGAGCAGCGAAAGCGCCGTAAGCGCCCGCTCACCCCCCGAAAGCAGGTCGATCCTCTGGGTGCGCTTGCCCTTCGGCGCCGCGTGGATCTCCACCGGGGATTCGAGCGGTTCCTCCGGGTTGGAGAGACGAAGATCCGCCCGACCGCCGCTGAACAGATGCTGAAAGGTCGACCGGAAGTTCTCCGTGATCGCCTCGAACGTGTCCATGAAGAGTGTGGTGGCGGTTGCGTTGATCCGACGGATTGCGGACCGGAGATCGTCTCGCGCAGTAGCCAGATCATCACGCTGGCGGACCAGGAATTCGAGGCGGTCGCTCTCCTCCGCGTGCTCCTCGACCGCGAGCATGTTCACCGGTCCGATTCGCTCCAGAGCCCGGACGATCTCCTGAAGTTCGTCCCTGAGCGCCCCGGTCTCGCCCTCGACCCTGCGGGCCTCGTCGAACAGCGCTTCCACGGGCCGGCCCCACTCCGCCTCCAGGCGCTCTCCGATCCGGGCCGCCCGATTGCGAATGTCCTGCTCCGTCATCTCCAGCTGGTGTCTCCGTCCGACCGCCTCGCGCTCTCTGCCGCGCATCTCCCTCAGACGACGCTCCGCTTCGGCAACCGCCGCCGAGGCGTTGCCGAGAACCCGGTCCTGTTCCGACAGCACCGTCTTGAGTTCGTCACGCTTCGAGAACAGGCCCTCGAGCGCGTCCCTTCCTTCGTCCCGCGCGGCGCGAATCCGGACGGACTCGCTGGTGAGCGCATCCTGCTCCCCCGCGAGGTCGTCAAGACGCGCCACCGTGCTTTCCAGCGTCGTGCGAGCATCTCCCAACTGCCCGTCGAGTCTCTCCAACCGGCTCTCGAGCCGCGCGGAACGGATCGTCACTTCTGAAGCGGATTCCCTCACATGTTCCCACTCGGCCTCCACCGCGGCGAGCACCTCGCGAGACTCCTGCACACGGTCCGCGACCGATACCTCCTCGTCCCGGAGCCGGCTCCTTTCGTCCTCCGCCTGACGCTCCCTTCCCAGCGCTCTGTCCCGGGACGCGCGAGTCTCGACAAGCCGGTGCTGGGTTTCCGCCTGGTGACGGGACAGCCGTTCCCGCCGCTCACCCTGCGTCGTCGCTTCGGATTCGGCGGCTCTGGCTTCGTCTCGAGCGGCCAGCACCTGGTCCGAGGCCCGATCCGCCTCGGTTTCGGCACCTCTTTGTTCCTCCTCGCAGCCAAGTCGAACCTCTCTGGCCTCATCCAGCATCTCCCTCGCCAGCTCGCACTCGGCGGACAGGGCCTCGATCCGTCCCCTTCGTTCCAGACCGCCCTCCGCACCGATGTCGGGAAGGAGGTAGCAGACGCCGCGTACATCCGTCCAGCCGCCATCGTCCCCGGCATCCGCCCCCCCGAGAAGCGCCCTCACCCACGGCGCCCCGTCCCCGGCCGCAGTCACGCCGGCGGGAAGCGGTCCCGGCGGCGCGGGCACCGCGTCGAGGGGCAACAGCCGAAGGGCAGCGCGACGTTCTGCGTTGCCGTGATACCAGCGCGTGATGCGCTCCACGTCGCGCCGTCCGTGCACCACCAGCGCAGATCCGTAAGGTCCGAGCAGCGCGTCCACGGAGCGAGCAGCAGACCCCGAGACGTGTACGAAATCCGACAGCTCGCCTCGAACCGCCTCCGGGAACGCCTGGCGCGCGGCAGCCGCCATCGACGCCGCCCCTTCGTCCGACCCGGCCAGCCCTTTCAGTGCCGCAAGCTCCGCGTCGAGAGCGGACAGTTGGGTCTCGGCCCGCATTTCCCCGGCCCGCGCGGACGCGAGACGCCCCCGCACCATGGCCAGACGCCGACGGGAGGCCTCGAAGTCGCGAGTCACCTGCTCGGCTGCTCTTGTCGCGGCGGTCTGCCGGTCCGCGAACAGGTCGCGCTGCGACTCGACCTCCCTGAGCGCCCCTGCTCCCTGACGGGCATCTCGCGCCAGCCGGTCCAGCCTGCGCGCCAGCTCGGCCGCCTGAAGCCGTGCACTGTCGCGGTCCCCCTCGAGGCGAGCCATGCGTGCGGCAACGCTCCTGCTCGCCTCCTCCAGCGTGCGTGTCTCGGCCCTGGCTTCATCCACCCTCGTCCGGACTTCGTCGGCAGCCTGCTTTCGTTCTGTAAGGTCTACCTGTAAAGATGTAAAGGACAGTTTACATTCTGACCTTAGATCTTCCAACACAGCCAACTCATCCTTCGCGCTGGCGTGCAACACGGTCACCGACTGCCGTTCCTCGGCGATCTGCGCAAGGCGGCGTCTGCCGTTGGCCAGGCGCTCGTCCGCGACCGCTACCTCCGTCTCGATCCGGGAGAGTTCGGAGCCGACGGCGTCCAGCCGTTCGGCACAGGCCACCCTCGTCTTCTCGGCTTCCAGCTGCTCCAGCCGGGTCCGTTCGAGCCCGGTCTCCGCAGCGGCCAGGGCCGCCGCCATCCCCGCCGACTCCTCGCGATCCGACTGCAGGTCGGCCCTTAATCGCGACAGGTGAAGATCGAGCTCGTCGAGTTCCACCCTCGCGACCGCGACCTCGACCGCCAGGCGCCGCTCCCGCAACTCGCGATAGCGCTGCGCCTTTCCCTTCTGGCGCGCCAGCGAACGGACCTTGGTCCGGACCTCCGCGATGACGTCCTCGACCCGCTGGAGATCGACCTCCGCCGTCTCAAGGCGTCGAATGGCGGCGCGGCGCCGCTCCTTGTACTTCCCTATCCCGGCAGCTTCCTCGAAGAGGGAGCGGCGTTCGTCGGTGCGTTCCGAGAGGATCGCATCGATCATTCGGATCTCGATCACCGAGTAGGCGTTGGCGCCCAGACCGGTGTCGCGGCACAGATCGACGATATCCCGCAGGCGACACGCGGAGCGATTGAGCCGGTAGTCGCTGCCACCGTCCCGATACACCGTCCTGGCGATCTCCACCTCCTCGAACGGGATGGCGAGTGCTCCGTCGTCGTTGTTGACGACCATGGAGACCGAGCCGCGGTTCACCGGACGCCTCGAAGCCGTGCCCTGGAAGATCACCTCCTCCATCTTGGCTCCCCGGATCGCGGTGGGCCGCTGTTCTCCCAGGACCCAGCGGACGGCATCGCCGATGTTGGATTTGCCACACCCGTTGGGGCCGACGATCGCGGTGATGCCCTCGTGGAATTCCACCCGCGTGGAATCCGCGAAGGACTTGAAGCCGTGGAGCCGGAGGGACTTGAGCTTCATGGGACCGACGAATCGGGGATCGGCATCGAACGCGCGTCGCCCCAGAGCGCCTCCAGGCGGTAGAAGTCGCGGACGGACGGATGAAAGATGTGGACGACATGGTCGATGTAGTCGAGCAGAACCCAGCGACCCTCGTCCAGTCCCTCGATGTGCTCCGGGCGATTCCCGTCCCCCCTGGCCGAGTCGAGGATGTGTTCGGCGATCGCGCGCACGTGAATGTCGGAACGCCCCGTCGCGATCACGAAGAAATCGGTCGCGCTCGACAGATCACGCAGATCCAGCACCGTGACATCGACGGCCTTTCTGTCGAGGGCATAGTCGGCCGCCTTGCGCACCTCCGACGGCATCTCGAAGTCGGCCGATCCGTTCACGTTCAGGACGCGGTCAATCCTCTTCGGCCTCCACGATGACCTGCACCTCCGTCTCCACCCCGGCGTGCAGCCGCAACGGGACGATGTGCTCGCCGACCGACTTGATCGGCTCGTCGAGCAGGACGGATCGCTTGTCGAGTTCGAAGCCGATTTCCGATTCCTGCAGCCGGTCGAAGATGTCCTTCATGCCCACGGAACCGAAGAGGGTTCCTTCGGGGCTCGCACGGGCCTTGAAGGTCAGGGTCACACCCTCCAGGCGCGACGCGCGACGGTTGGCTTCCAGATACGCTCTGCGGGCCCGTTCCTCGCCGATGCGCCGTTCCTCCTCGATTCGCCGGACGTTCGCCTCGGTCGCCCTGTAGGCCAGCCCCTTCGGGATCAGGAAATTGCGCGCGTACCCGGGCTTGACCGTGACCAGGTCACCGGCCTGTCCCAGATGGGCCACTTTTTCACGAAGAATCAGTCTCATTGGTTGCTCCGGTTCGGATGCTGCACGGACCTCAGGCCTCGTGATCCCTGATGTACGGGAGAAGCGCGAGGTGCCGCGCGCGCTTCACGGCGACTCCAAGCTGCCTCTGGAAGCGGGCCGTGACCTTCGTCGTGCGCTTCGGCAGGATCTTGCCCTGCTCGGTGAGGAAGCGGGACAGGGTCGTGACGTCCTTGTAGTTGAGGAGAACGATCGGCGGCCCCTCGTGGCGCCGGCGACGCCCGCGGGCACCGGAGAACACCGGGGGGCCCGAAGTCTGCTCCTCCTCCGGTGATTCCGCCTCCGTCTCTTCGCCGCTGCCGCCGTCGCCGTCCGCGTCCGAAGCAGTCTCTTCTTCGGCCTCCTGCGGGGGCGGCTCCGGGTCGGCATCCTCCGCGGCCGGCTGCTGCGGCCGTTCGGCGAGGACCGAGGCACCCGAGCTGGGCTGCCCCTCGTTGAGCACAATCAGGTAGCGCATCATCTCCTCGTCGAGCTTGAGGAGGCGTTCGAACTCCGGGAGGCCGACCGGGTCGGCGGTTACGTGGACGATGACGTAGTACCCGGTGCCGACCTTGCGGATCGGGTAGGCGAGCGGTCGCACCCCCCAGTGGTCGACGGTGTTGACTTCCCCGCCCAGGGCGGCGTGGAAGGTATCGAGTTTGGCGTCCACGGCTTCCCGACTCAGAGCCGAGTCGAGGATATAGACGATTTCGTATTCTCTCATTCGCGGGAACTCCCTTGGACCGCGGTGAACTACGGGCTCCGCTTCCCGGGCGGAGCGGGTATGGTTGTCAGCGAAATGTAGCACCTTGCCATCTGGCGCGGGAAGGCGACCTTGTGTACGCTACCTGCCTTACCCTGAACCCGAGAGGTCCCCTCGCACATGGACTTTGCGTTCGTAGGTGCTACGAGCAGCGAAACCTTCGGCTGGTTCGCCCGCGGCTTGCGGGAGGTGATGGAATCGGAAGGTCACCGGTATATGGAGGACTCGGGTGACGCCAAGCTGGTTCTCAACTTCTTTCCGCCGACTCGGCCGAGGCCGGTGCGGCGGAAGGCCAACGCCGTGTTCGTCTGTGCGGTCACCGAGTTTCCGGTGCCCTTCACCGAGCACCTCTCCCAGGGGTATCCCTTCCTGCTGCGCTCGCTGGCCAACCTCGTGGCGGGGTTCGTCCCGTCGTCCGACGGCGGAGGTGCCGACATCCATTTCGTCACCCCGGAACAGGGCCACTATGTCGTGTCCGGCGGACTGGACCGGGAGAACTTCTTCCGCGAGGTCTACACGCGCATCGAGCCTCTGGCCGCCTCGACTCTCGTCATCGACAACATTTTCGAGCCGGATCTGCCGGAGGAGCTCTGGCAGGGCGACGACATCACCGAGTCGATCTACCGGGCCGGGAAGCACCTGGAGGGCCTCAACCTTCTTCCGGCGCCCTTCCCGATCCATGACTACCTGGCCGAAAGGGACCTGCGGCATCTGAAGCGGCTCTTCGGGATCGGGGGGCTCAGCTACGGCAACCTGTCGGCGCGCTACAACGACGAGTGGTTCTGGATGAGTGCGAGCGGGGTCGACAAGTCCAACCTGAAGGATATCGGGCAACACATTCTCATGGTCAAGGACTACGACGCCGAGCGCAACGGCATGCGGGTGAGCCACCCCCCCGGAGTGGAGCCGCGCCGGGTCTCGGTCGATGCGATCGAGCACTGGATGATCTATCGCGAGCACCCGGAGGTCGGGGCGATCCTGCACGTCCACGGCTGGATCAACGGTGTGCCGTCGACCGAGTTCAACTACCCGTGCGGCACGCGCGAACTGGGCCAGGCCGTCGCGGACATCGTCCGGGAGTCGGACGACCCCAGCCGGTGCGTGGTGGGGCTGAAGAACCACGGCCTGACGATCACCGGGACCAGCCTCGACGAGATCTTCGAGCGGGTGGGTGCCCGGATCGTGCAGACGGTGCCGATGAACTAGCGCGCGGATCGTCCCGCCCCCCGCCACGCGGAGAGGCGAGACTTCCGCTCAGCCGCGGCCTGTGCGCGCGGCGGTCTGCACGGCCGGCACCAGGTCCAGGTACTTCCCGTAGCCCCAGCGCGCTTCTGCCAGATCGAGCCGTTCGGTGTTGGTGTGCGCGTGCCGCTCCTCGCCCGGGGCGAAGCCGATGGTGGGGACGCCGCGCACGCCGCACGTCCAGCCGCCGTCCGTGGCGAAGGTCCAGGGTCGGACCCTGGCGGGTTCGCCGTTGCCGTTCCGGCTGCCCACCGCGCGGGCCGCCGCCGTGACGATGGGGTGGCCAGGATCCATGAGGAAGCCCGGGCTGAGGATGCGGCGTTCCTCTTCGACCCCGGTCCACGCGCGCTGGATCTGCGTGGCCAGGCGGAACTCGACGCCCGCTCCGCGCTGCCCCCCCTCTTGCGCATCGAACCGGTCCAGGTGGGGACGGACCGCGTCGGCAAGGCGGCCGAGCAGGCTCTCTTCCGTGTCGACGGGGAGAATGCGCCAGTCGAGCGTGACCGTGACCCGGTCGGGGATGACGTTGAGGCTGGTGGGGACGGCGTCGATACCGGTCGCCACCACCGATGAGGCTCCCAGGACGTCGTCCGAGTCCTGGCGGGCGGCGAGGTCCCGCACACCGGCAAGGATGGGAGGCACGAGATCGAAGGCGTTGCGTGCGCGTTCGGGCGCCGAAGCGTGGCCCGCCAGCCCCTGGGCGATGATCTCGACCTCGGCGCGTCCACGGTGCCCGATGGCGACGTCTCCCTGCGTCGACTCGCCGATGATCACCGCGTCGGGGCGCAGCCCGCCGTCCGGACGGGTGAGGTGGTCCATGCCCCAGCCGCCACGCTCCTCGTAGACGGGGTGCGCGACGATGATGTCACCGGGTGCCCGGTCTCTCAGCGCCGCGGCCACGTGGGTCTGGATGGCGAGCGGGCCCTTGATGTCCATGGCGCCGCGTCCGTGCAGGAAGCCGTCCGCGATCACGCCGTCGAAGGGCGGGTACTCCCACTCCTCCGGGTCTCCGGCGGCAACCATGTCGAGGTGTGCGCTGAGCATGACGGTCGGCCCGGTGCCTCCCCGCACGATCCCCACGACGCTGCCGAGGTCGTCGGTCCAGGCCTCGTCGTAGCCCAGTTCCTCCATTTCGGCGACGACGCGGCGCGCGAGCTCACCCTCCTCTCCCGGCATCGAGGGGATACGGATGAGGTCCTGCGCGAACGCCACGGCGGCGTCGAACGATGCTCTTCGTGATGAGGTCATTGCGGGTCAGCCTGCGCTGAGGAACCAGGAGGCGAGCACCAGCGACACGACGCTCATCAGCTTGATCAGGATGTTCAGGGACGGCCCCGAGGTGTCCTTGAAGGGGTCGCCCACCGTGTCGCCGACGACCGCGGCCTTGTGGGGGTCGGAACCCTTGCCGCCGTGTGCGCCTCCCTCGATGTACTTCTTGGCGTTGTCCCAGGCGCCGCCGGCATTCGCCATGAAGAGCGCCATCAGTACGCCCGTGACGGTGGCGCCGGCGAGCATCCCGCCCAGCGCCTCGACGCCGAGGAATCTGCCGACCAGGACCGGAGCGAGGACCGCGGTGATTCCCGGCAGCAGCATCTCGCGCAGCGCAGCGCGGGTGGAAATGTCCACGCAGCGCGCCGAATCCGGTTTGGCGGTGCCTGCCATCAGACCCGGAATCTCGCGGAACTGCCGGCGAACCTCTTCGACCATTCCGGCGGCGGCGCGACCGACCGCGGTCATGGTGAAGGCCGCGACCAGGAAGGGAAGCATGCCTCCTATGAAGAGCCCGATCACCACCAGCGGATTGATGAGGTTGATCGCCTGGAGCTGCACGGAAGTCGAGTATGCGGAGAACAGCGCCAGCGCGGTCAGCGCGGCCGATCCGATGGCGAAGCCCTTGCCGATCGCGGCCGTGGTGTTGCCGATCGCGTCGAGCGAGTCGGTGACCTTGCGCGTCTCGGGCCCGAGGCCCGCCATCTCGCTGATCCCTCCTGCGTTGTCCGCCACCGGGCCGTAGGCGTCCACCGACATGGTGGCCCCCACCGTGGCGAGCATTCCCACCGCGGCGATCCCGATTCCGTAGAGGCCGCTGGTGACGAAGGAGATCAGGATGGCCGCACAGATGAGCAGCAGCGGAATCGCGGTCGATTCCATGCCCACGGCCAGTCCGGTGATGATGTTCGTGGCCGAGCCGGTCTCCGACGAGCCGGCGATCTTCCTGACGGGGCGCGATCCGGTGTAGTACTCGGTGACCACGCCGATGAGGATCCCGACCAGCGTTCCCGACAGGATCGCCCAGAAGGGACCCATGGGTGACAGGACGGAACCGGTCGCGGGATCTTCGATGTGCATGTCGAGGGCGCCCACGATGAAGAACATGACCACGAGGAAGAGCCCGGCCGCCACGAAGGTCACGTTGCGCAGCGCGGCACCGGGATCGGTGCGCTCAAGCAGCCTCATCGAGCCGATCCCGATCAGCGAGCAGACCAGGCCCACCAGCACGGTGATGATGGGGAGCGCCACGGCTTCCACCGTGCTCGCCGCCAGCGCGGCCGAGGTCGCGCCGATCGCGATGGTCGCCACCACCGAACCCACATAGGACTCGAAGATGTCGGCTCCCATCCCGGCCACGTCCCCCACGTTGTCACCCACGTTGTCGGCGATCGTTGCCGGGTTGCGGGGATCGTCCTCGGGGATGCCGGCTTCGACCTTCCCCACCAGGTCGGCGCCGACGTCGGCGGCCTTGGTGAAGATGCCGCCGCCCACGCGCGCGAAGAGGGCGATGGAAGAGGCCCCCATGGCGAAGCCGGCAATGATCTCGGCGAAGCGCGGAAGGTCGCCCGTGCCCGGAATCGCGTCAGCGGCCAGGGTGACATATAGGGCACCGATGCCCAGGAGGCCCAGGGCGGCCACCGACAGGCCCATGACCGCGCCGCCGAAGAAGGCGATGCGCAGCGCCTTTCCCTGACCCTCCTCGTTGGCCGCCGCAGAGGTGCGAACGTTCGCCCGTGTGGCGGCCTTCATGCCGAAGAATCCCGCCAGCACGCTGCTGGCGGCGCCCGCCACGTACGCGAGCGCCGAGGGTCCTCCGATCGCCAGGTAGAGAAGAACGGCCACGACGGCCACGAAGACCGCGAGCACGGTGTACTCGCGCCTCAGGAACGCCATCGCGCCATCGTGGATCTGCCCGGCCAGGTCGGACATCATGTCGGTGCCCTGCGGCTGACGGACGACGTAGCGGTACACCAGCAGTGCGGCGAACAACCCGAGGGCGCCGAACGCCCAGGCCCAGTCGGTCCAGTTCAGGGGATTCATCTGGTCTTCATCTCTCTCTTGTGGAGGTTGTCATTCGTCCGTGTGCGTGTTACGCCAAGGCTGGTCGCGCCGGCAGCGCTCATCGGTTGAAGCGGTTCATCGCTGCCTCGACCCCGTCATCGGCCCACACCCCTATCGCTTCGCCAAGCTCCGGCAACAACGCCACGACCCGGTCCTCATCCTCTTCGGGCATGGGCGAGAGCACCCAGTCGGCAAGATCCGCTCCCGGCGGGGCGATTCCCACTCCGACCCGGAGGCGGGCGTAGGCCGTGGTGCCGAGCACCTCGCTGACGGACTTGAGGCCATTGTGGCCGCCCGCGCCGCCACCGGGGCGGAACCTCACCCGTCCCACGTCCAGGTTGGCGTCGTCGGTCACGACCAGGAGATCGTTCTCGACGCGGAATCCGTCGATCCGCCACAGGTTGGTCAGGGCCAGCCCGCTTCGGTTCATGTATGTTCGCGGCTTGACCAGGAGGATGGTGCGTCCGCCGACCACGCGGGAGGCCTCGAATCGCTTCGCCCGGCGCGCGAAAGGCTCGAATTCGTGATCGTATGCGAAGCGGTCCAGCACCCACCACCCGACGTTGTGGCGCGTGGAGTCGTACTCGGGTCCCGGGTTTCCGAGGCCGACGACCACGATGGTGCGGATTTCGGGGGCGCGGCACTCCGCTTCCCCACCCGTGGTCAACCGTTGTCCCCGCCGGACCCCTCCGTTCCGACACGGAGAAAATCAACGTGGAGAAGCTGGGCGCGGACGGGATGAACCTGTACCTCCTGCACCGTGGCGAGTTCGGTCGTCCCGTCGTCCACCGCCAGTTGGAGTACGGTGTCGTCGAGCGAAATCGAATGGAGGAGGTTGTGGGTTTCACGGGCCTCCATCGAGACCAGCACCGTGTCGCGCCCGTCACCGTAGATGACACCGGGGACGCGGCCGGCGCGCCGCAGTCTGCGGGCGGCTCCCTTTCCGGCTTCGTTGCGGGCTTTGAGGTTCAGTCTTGCTTCCATGGGAAAGTTCCGTACGTCAGTGAGGACTCGAAATCATCCGGCGACCACCTTTGGCGGCCCGTATTGATTCGTGAGTTCGAAGAGCTGGCTGACCGACGAGTGCGTGTGGATGTAGGTGATGGCCCGCGACAGCAGATCCGCCACCGAGAGTACCGTCAGTCGGTCGAAGCGCTTCTCGTGGGGAATGTGGATCGTGTTGGTTACCACCAGTTCCGACAGCGGCGAGGCCGACAGCCTCGACACGGCCTCGCCCGAAAGCAGGGCGTGCGTGGCCCCGACGTAGACGCGCCTGGCCCCGCGTTCCTTGAGCGCGGTGACCGCCTGCGCGATGGTGCCGCCGGTGTCGATCATGTCGTCGGTGATCAGGCACGTGCGTCCGTCCACATCACCTACGACGTTGAGGACTTCGGAGACATTCGCGGTGGGCCTCCGCTTGTCGATGATCGCGAACGACGCGCTCAGCCGTTTGGCGAACCCCCGCGCCATCTTGGCCGAGCCTACATCGGGCGCAACCACTACCAGGTCCGGCAGCCGCTTCTGCTTGAAATAGCTCGTGAAGACCGGCGCGGCATAGAGATGATCGACCGGAATGTCGAAGAATCCCTGGATCTGGTGCTGATGGAAATCGATACTGACCACCCTGTCGGCTCCTGCCGCCGTGATCAGGTTGGCGACAAGCTTGGCGCCGATTGAAACACGAGGCTGGTCCTTGCGATCCTGGCGCCCGTAGCCGAAATAGGGCACCACCGCCGTGACCCGCGCCGCCGATGCGCGCCGGGCGGCGTCAACCAGCAGGAGCAGTTCCATGATGTTGTCGGCGTTCGCGACCGTCGGCTGGACGATGAACACGTCCCTGCCCCGTGCGTTGCGGTCGATCCGCACGAAGATCTCACCATCCGCGAAGTTGTAGATGGTGACCCCGTCCGCCGATGTGCCGAGGTTGTCGGCGATCTCCCCGGCCAGAGGCCGGTTGGCCCGGCCAGCCAGGAGCAGGAGCGGATTCGGCCCGATCGATTCTTCCATGAAGCGGTGCCTTGGAGATGGATGCCCGTCGATTCCGTGACAGCCGTAAATTATAGCGATTCCGGGTCGGCAGGTGTGAGAGGCCGACATGGTCGCACCTGCGGCCCCGGGCGCTCGCTCAAGCAGTTGCTATCGTACCCGGAAGCTCCGTCGCCCGGAGAGCGGAGAGCGGCCCGGAGCGGATACTTCCACCACGACGTCGTACTCTCCCGCGTTGAGATCCGGCAGGCCGATCCGGAAGGCGCGGAAGAGCGGTCGGGGCCGATCCGGGCCGGCCTCTTCCCAGCTCACGGACACCTCTTCCTTCGGGCCACCGAAGCCCAGCCATCGCACTGCCCGCGAGAGGATACCTTCGCCGCGCTTCTCCACCCACGCGTCGAACCCCACCACTTCGGACCGGAAGCCAAGCCCGTACACCTCGAACGCGACGCTCAGGGCCTCCCCGGCCGAGACCTCGCCGGAGCCCCTGAGGACGGTGAGCATTTCGTCGAAATCGGCCGGCTCGGCATCGGCGTCGAGCAGCACGAGGTCCGAGATGGAAAGCACATCGGGCGGTACGCGCCTCAGCCCCACCCCGGTGCGCAGGCGGTACCCCCGGCGGATTTCCGGTGCGAGGACCTCGAAGCTGACGATTCCCCACTCACCCCACGGAGTCAGCCCGGAGATCCTGACCGTCTCGCCGGCACGGGCCTTCGTGGTAGTGTCGAGCTCGAGTGCGCCGAACTGCTCGACGAACAGCCCCGCCTCAACGGGTCCCAGCTGGAAACCGGCGCTGTCGGCCGCCGACGCGGTGGACGGCTTCCAGGCGGCCGCGACGACCACCCCGTCCCGGCGCCAGAACCGTCCCACCTGGCCATCGAGCGGGGCGAGCGAGTCCAGAAACGGAGGAAGGTGGACGCTACGCGCGTGTCCGTCGCGGATCTCCCAGGGAACGGCGTCCTCGGCGGCGAATTCGAGCACCTCAACCGGAGGCAAGGTCCTGACCGCCGCCGGGTTGTCGCGCCCCGTCACCGTGAACGTCTGCGATCCGCCCCGCGGCCACGAACGCTCCCAGGCAACCGGCCACCCGTAGCGGACCGCGGCCTCCGCCATGTCGTCGCCCCATCGCAGGCGGTGCGGGTTGCGCGCTCCCTCGGAGCCCATGGCGTACACCCACCGACTCAGGTGCCCGGTCCAGCGGTCGTTGCCGCCGGCGAGGAACAAGGGGTCGGCCAGCACCCAGAGCCGGTCCGCCGCACGGGACGAGTCGGCCTGGGCCGAGAGCCAGTCCATGAGTCCGCGGTCGAGGAGCGGCCCGGGGTCCGTCCACTCCGTCCGGAGTTCCGCGGGCATGGCCTCCAGTGCCCGTGCGAAGGCGTCCTCAGCGCCTTCGACATCCTCCGCATGGTGCCGCACGTAGCCAAGATAGGCATCGCATCGCCATCGATCCGGCAGCCCGCACGCCAGTGCCAGCGATTCGGCGCTCTCCAGCCGCTCCGCCTCGACGAAGTAGCGGATCCGCTGTCCGAAGATCCAGTGATCTCCGGGGATCAGGCGGGCCAGCGAGTCCAGAGCGGCCAGGAACTCGATTCGGGCCGCGCCGATGTCTTCCGGTTCCTCCCGCGGCCGCCAACCCTCGTCCCCGTCGTCCCAGACACAGAGCCGTCCGATGATCTCGTCGCACTCGTGGCCCCCACCCGACAGCGAGCGGGGCAGTTCACGTACGCGGCGGCGCTCGAACCGCGCCTGGAGGCTGCGGGCGTGGTCGTGGGCATCGGCGGAATCAGTGACTTGAGAGTGCTCGGCCGCCGAGTATGTCGCCGCGGACGCAACGGCGCCCGAGGGCAGCACCGCCAACGCGGCGGCCAAGGTGGCATGGGAGATCATGGTGTTCGACGGGTCCGGGTTGCTGTATACCTTGAAGGCGGGCCCGGCGCCTCGCAACGTCGGACATCATTCCTGGAGCCTCATGATGTCAGATTCCTACGGCAGTCAACTCCCTGTGCCGGCCGGTCGCGGCGTGGTCATCAGGGACTTCATCGTCTTCCAGATCAAACTGGCGGCTGACGGGCTGAAGGACGTAGTCGCGATCAACCTGTCGATCATCGCCATCGTGATCGACCTGCTCACCGGGCGTGGAAGCCGTCCGCGCTTCTTCTATGGCGTAGTGCGCCTGAGCGCCCGCTTCGAAGGATGGCTGGACCTGCACCGGCTACGGGGGATTCCCTCCAGCGATGACCGCGACCCCCTGTCCCGACTCGAGGCACCGGACGCCGACGCGCTCATCGACCAGTTCGAGGGCCTGGTGCAGCGCAAGACCTCGGAGATGCGGGCCAGGCGGGAAGAGGACCCGTGGGACTCCATGGGCTGACCTGGGACACGGCCCACGCACCGCGGCACGCAGTTGGCCCGGGTGGATTCGAACCACCACCGCCGGTTCCAAAGACCGGTGTCCTGCCATTAGACGACGGGCCAGACAGCGGGAATCTCCGGTCGACGACGACCGATTGACGGACGTCGTCGCTCCCGATTCCCCGCACCGGAATCGTAGCGCAGGCACGGGAGCGGGTTCAAGACGCGGGCGCGCGCCCGGGCGCAGCGGAAACCGGCACCGGCTCGGGAATGGTCGTCAGGGTCGGCACCACCAGAACTGCCGCGATCCGTGGTCCGCCGCGGACTTCTCCGGCGACCCGCAAGGCCTCTCGCTCGCGGTCGAAGATCCCGAAGACGGCCGAACCGCTTCCCGTCAGGCCGCTCAGCACGGCCCCGCGTCGCTCCAGGGTATCGCGGACGGCAGCGAGCCTGCCAAACCGGGCAAAGACCGGTCGCTCGAAGACGTTGGCCTGGAGCGAGGCGAGGTGCCGCCAGTCCGCGGAGTCCATTCCATCGAGCATCACGGAAGCGGCGGGGAACTCCAGCCCTGCCGACGCCTCCCGGTAGCCGGCGGCGGTATTCGCGCGGTCGCGCGGAACCACGACCACGATCCTGGCGGCGGGGGGCGGCGGACAGGGCAGCAACCGGTCACCCCTGCCCCACGCCAGCGCGGCGGGGACCCGGGCACAGAAGAAGGGAACGTCCGAACCGATTCGTCCTCCCAACTCGATCAGATCGCTCCTTGTGAGCGGTCTGCCGTACAGGAGATTCAGCGCCGCAAGCGTCCCCGCGCCATCGGACGAACCGCCGCCCAGACCGGTCCCGGCCGGAATCCTCTTGGTCAGTGACATCGAAACCGACGGGGTGATTCCGGTGGTTGCGAAGAAGGCCTGCGCCGCCTTCATCACGGTGTTCTGCTCGGGCTGCCCGAGGTCGCCGATAACGTCGCCGCTTCCAGCAACGGATTCTCGGCGGCGGATCTCCAGGGAGATGCCTGTGCTCGTTTGCCGCCGGACCTCGACCCGGTCGAAGAGCCCGATCGCCTGGAATAAGGTCTCGATCTGGTGATACCCCGTGTCTTCGCGCGCAAGGATGCGCAGGAAGAGGTTGACCTTGGCCGGACACGCTACCGAGACGCCGGTCACGGTACCGCCTGTCCGCGGCCGCGCATTCCGCTTGCGGACGTGGCCTCGCGGGCGCTTCCGCGCAGGTCCCCCATCGAGAGGCCGATGCGGCGCGCGTACCACAGGCCCATCAGGGTGATCGGAATGAAGCCTCCCAGGTGCCAGCCAAAGGCGAACCCGATGGCGGAGGCCGCGGCCACCCCGTAGATGTCGGTCAGCGCGAGCTTTGCACCGGCGTGAAAGGTCCCCACGTAGCCCGGTGCCGACGGGACCGCCACGGCGAGGGCCACCGTCGCGTTCGCGAGAAGAGCCGCTGCAAATGGCAGGTCGATGCCGAAGGCGAAGAAGCCGATCCAGAAAGAGAGCGACTGCATCGTCCACACGGCCAGACTCCATGCGAAGGCGGGGAGCAGAAGGCGCCAGCCCCGCATCGACGCAAGTCCGGCTACGATGTGCTCGGCGATGGTCACGAGCGCCGCGGCGATGCGAGTCGGCAGCAGTGCGTGAGCCACCGTCGTGGCGGCGCGGAGGCTGCGTTCGGGAAAGGCGAGCAGGACCAGGCAGACGAGAAGAACGACGGCGAGAAACAGCGATGCCCCCCGGACTCCGACAACCAGCTCGTCCGGCAGCGAACCGGAGGGGAAGTCCGGGTGCGCCAGGGCCACGACCAGCAGGAGCAGGATCACGACTCCGTCCAGGAATCGCTCGACCACCAGCGTGGCCAGCGCCGTGGCCGTGGACACCGGTTCCAGCCGGCTGTACGCGTACGCCCGGGCAAGTTCCCCGGCCCGGGCCGGCAGCAGGTTGTTGGCCATGAAACCGACGCAGACCGCGGCGAAGCGCGAGCGGAACGGGCTGTCGGCCTGAGCCGGCGCCAGGAAATAGCGCCAGCGAATCGCCCTCAGCGGAAAGACGGCGGTGGTAACGACGACCGCAAGCGTCAGGAGCGCGAAGTCCGCGTTCCGGACGTGACTCCAAACCTCGGCCGGATCCTCGTGACGCAGCAGCCACCAGATGAGGGCCGCGGCAATCGCGAGCCCGAGAAACGTCATCCATCGGGTGCGCATCCGAGAGCCGGTCAGCCCTTCAGAAACCGATCGGCGGTGCCCACTCGCCGGGGCGTCGAACGCGCCCGGGGGCCCCTTCCACGATCTCCTTCATTTCACGCACCGCGCGCTCGATTCCCACGAAGACGGACCGCGACACCACGCTGTGCCCGATGTTCAATTCCTCGATCAGGGGAAGCGCGGCGACCGGAACGACGTTCTCGTAGGTAAGCCCGTGGCCGGCGTGAACGGCCAGTCCGGCCGCGGCGGCGCGCACCGCCGCTTCCGCCAGGCGCGCAAGCTCCATGGCCTTGTCGCGGTCCCCGGCCGCGTTTGCGTATTCACCGGTGTGCAGTTCGACGGCGTCCGCCCCCAGCGCCTTCGTCTCGTCCACCGACACCGTATCCGGATCGATGAATAGCGACGTGCGGATGCCGGCGTCCGCCAGCCGCGCCAGCGCCGCGGTCAGCGAACCCTGCACCGACCCCGAGGCCAGGTTCAGCCCGCCTTCGGTGGTCACCTCCTCGCGCTTCTCGGGAACCAGCGTGACCTGCATGGGCAGCGTCCGCACGGCAAGGTCGACCATGCGTTCGTTAGACGAGATCTCGAGATTGATCCCGGTGCGTACGGTGCGTCCCAGGAGCTCCACGTCGCGCACCGAGATGTGACGGGCGTCCTGACGATGGTGGATGGTGATGCCGTCGGCGCCGCCGAGTTCCGCGAGCACGGCCGCACGCACCGGGTCGGGTTCATCCGTCATGCGCGCCTGCCGCACCGTCGCGACGTGGTCGATGTTGATGTACAGTCTCATTTGGGACTTCCCTGGTTGATGTCGGTTACCTGAACTCCCGCGATACCCGAGAGACGACCGATCAGAGCCGGAGACGCCTTGGCCACCACGCTGACGGTACACCCATCCTGGCTGCGCGAGAGGACCTCGCCTTCCTCGTAGAGCGTCGCCAACGTCCTCCCTTCGGTGGCGGGCAGTCGTACCCGGACCTCTCGCAACCCTGCACGGATGCGGGCCCTGAGTTCCCTGCGAAGCGGCCTTAGCGTGGCCGGAACCAGCGCTGAAAGATAAAGCGTGGACCTCCCCCTCGTGCCCGCGGCGCCCAGCTTCTTCAGCGTAAGCAGGTCGTCCGGCGCAAGAAGGTCCGTCTTGTTGTAGACCAGCATTCTGGGTCGGCGGCTCAGCGCCAGTTCGTCGAGCACTCCGTGCACCACCCTCCTGTGACTCTCCCGGTCCGGGTGCGACGCGTCGACGACGTGCAGGAGGACATCGGCTTCTCGGGCTTCCTCCAGTGTGGAGCGGAACGAGGCGATCAGGTGGTGGGGCAGCTTGCGGATGAAGCCGACGGTATCGGTGAGAAGCGTCTCGTATCCGTCGCCCAGGGAAACCAGTCGGGTCGACGCGTCCAGAGTGGCGAAGAGCCTGTCCTCGACGAACTGCTCCGAGCCGGACAGTGCCTGCAGGAGCGACGATTTGCCCGCATTGGTGTAGCCGACGAGCGCCACCCGGAAGTAGCTGCGCCGCCCCTTGCGCTGGGTGGCCTGCGCCCGGGCGACGGACTTCAGCTTGCGGCGCAACTCGGCGATCCTGACGCCGATCAGCCGGCGGTCCGTCTCCAGCTGGGTCTCGCCCGGTCCCCGAAACCCGATCCCGCCACGGATGCGCGAGAGGTGGACCCACATCCTGCGCAGCCTCGGAAGCAGGTATTGCAACTGCGCGAGTTCGACCTGCATGCGCGCTTCGTAGGTTCGCGCGCGGGTCGCGAAGATGTCCAGAATCAGTTCGGCCCGATCCATGACCCGCACGCCGCACAGGTCCTCGAGGTTCTTGCCCTGCGCAGGAGTCAACTCGTCGTCGAAGATGACCAGTTCGGCCTTCTGCGCCCGGACCATCTCGGCAAGTTCGGCGGCCTTGCCCTTGCCCACGTAGTATCGCGGACCCGGGGCACGGATCCGCTGGACGACCTCACCGACGACCACCCCGCCGGCGGTGTCCGTCAACCGGCCGAGTTCGGCGAGGTGTTCGTTCGCCTCGGCGCCCCCTTCGGGCCCGCGCGGCGTCCCCACGAGGACTACCCGTTCGACGACCTTGCGAGGATCCAGCAGCTGGGTTGGTATGAGCCGTTACCTCCTCTTCCGTCGCCACTCGGCCAGCCGCTCCCGCAGAGCGGACTCCCAGCCGGAATCGCCGGGGCTGTAGAACTCCTCGCCGAGCATGCTCTCGGGCAGGTAGCTCTGGCGGGACACGCCGTCCGGCTGATCCGGATCGTAAAGATACCCCTTTCCGTAGCCCAGGTTCTTCATGAGCCGGGTGGGCGCGTTCCTCAGGTGAAGGGGCACCGCCTCGCCCGGCGTCTCGCGGGCACGGTTCAGCGCACGTCCCCACCCCTTGTAGAGCCGGTTGGACTTGGGGCTGCCCGCCAGGTATACGGTCGCCTGCGCGAGCGCCAGCTCCCCCTCGGGCGAGCCCAGGAAGCGGTAGGCGTCCCGCGCCGCGATCGCGATCGCCAACGCCCCCGGCGCGGCGAGTCCGATGTCCTCGACCGCCATCCGGACCAGCCGCCGTGCGATGTACATGGGGTCCTCGCCCGCGTCGAGCATCCGCCCGAGCCAGTAGAGGGCGGCGTCCGGATCTCCGCCGCGCACCGATTTGTGCAACGCCGAGATGAGGCCGTAGTGCTGGTCGCCCGACTTGTCGTAGACGGCGAAGCGTCGCTGGATGGCGGTCTCGACGGCTTCGACGGTCAGCGCTCCGCCGGGACCCGTGACCTCGGCCGCCCGCTCCAGGATACCGAGCGCGCGCCGGGCGTCGCCGTCGGAGGCCTCCGCGATCCGCTCGAGGACCTCCGGCGGCGCGTCGATCCCGGCCTCGCCGAGGCCCCTCTCGCCGTCCGCGATGGTGTCGCGCAGCAGTTCGCGAAGATCGTCCCGCGAGAGCGCCTCGAGCACCACGACGGGGGCCCGCGACAGGAGCGGGCGCACAACCTCGAAACTCGGGTTCTCGGTGGTTGCGCCGATAAGCACGATGTCGCCGGCCTCGACGTGCGGGAGAAACGCGTCCTGCTGCGCCTTGTTGAAGCGATGGATCTCGTCGCAGAACAGTATGGTCCCCCGCCCCGTCGCGCGTCGCCGGGTCCGCGCCTCGGCGATGATCTTGCGAACCCGCGCCACTCCTTCGGTGACCGCGCTGAAGGAGACGAAGGCGGCGTCGGCGGATCCGGCGACCAGCCGGGCAAGCGTCGTCTTGCCGCACCCCGGCGGTCCCCAGAGAATGAAGCTGGAGATCCGCCCGGTATCGATCATCGTGCGAATGGCGCCGCCCGGGCCCACCACCCTCTCCTGGCCGCGGAACTCCCCCAGTGTGCGCGGGCGCATGCGCGCGGCGAGGGGAGCCGACGGGTCCGGGTCCTTCCCGGCCGCGCCTTCGCTGCCACCGCCGTGTGCCGCACCCGGGAACAGCTCAAAACTCTCGCTCACCGAACCGGTCCCTCCTCGGCCGCCAATTCGAGCAGCGTAGCGCGGTCGTTCAGACCGGGGTCGCTCCACACCGCCTCCAGGAGGCGCCCCAGCGTGCGCCCGATCTCCGGGCCCGGCGCCCACCCCTTTTCCAGCAGGTCTTTCCCGGCGACCGCCAGATCGGCGAGGGACATCGGGACACCGTTCCGAAGATCGCTCCGGGCCTGGGCGATCAACCGGAACACCTCCGCCCTGCCGGCCGGAGATGTGCCGGCGCGCAATGCTGCAAACCAAATGCGAAGCACGTCGTGAGCGCGCCAACGTCCCAGTGAAGCATGCCAGCGGCGCCGGGCCACCGGGTCGCTCAGAAGGCCGGCCCCGGGGCCCAACCCCCCGCTGATCGCGGCCTGTACCCGCTCGGTTTCCGATTTCGAGAAGCGAAGACGCGTCAGTGTATCTGCTACCATGGTCGGATCGGCCTCCAACCCGGCCCCGAAGAGTAGGAGCACCGCAAGCCGGACTTCCGCCGCCACACTTCGAGATTCCTTGGTTCGCCTGCCCCGAACCGCGTCGATCGTAGCCAACGCCGATGATCCGATACCCTGTTGGAGATCGGGAAGAATCAGGGCTCGGGCTCCAGAGCGCTCGTAGAGTTCCAGCGCCCGGGAGGGGACGGCGCTTGCGAGAACTCTCAGCAACTCTTCCCGCACACGCTCCATCGACAGGCGAGCGAGTCCCGGGACGGCATCGACCATGCCCTTCCACGTGTCCGGATGGATTTCCATCTCGAGGGTTCCAGCGAATCGCAGGCCGCGCAGCACGCGCAGGTAGTCCTCCCGAAACCGCTCGGCCGGATCGCCCACGGTCCTGAGAAGGCGGTGCTCCAGGTCCTTCGCGCCGCCGTAGGGATCGAACAACTTCCGTTCCGGATGCCACGCGATGGCGTTTACCGTGAAGTCGCGCCGAGCGAGGTCTTCTTCCAGACTGGTGGCGAAGGCGACCACGGCCTTGCGGCCGTAGGTGAGCACATCGTGGCGAAAGGTCGTAACCTCGTAGAGAATGTCATCGGATCCGAACACTCCGACGGTTCCATACCTGATGCCAAGCGGCACAGTGCGCCGAAACAGCCGTTGGACTTGACGAGGCGTCGCACGGGTGGCCAGGTCCCAATCGCCATCCCCTCCAGGCTCGCCCAGAAGCGCATCCCGGATTGCACCGCCGACCGCCCAGGTCTCGAAGTCCTCTCCCTCGAGCGTGGCGATCAATTGGTGGACAGCGGGCGGAGCGTTCACCTTCACGTTCACCCGACCAGTACCGATCCCCCGTTCACGTTCACGATCTCTCCGGTGATGTGGCGCGCCAGAGGCGAGCAAAGGAGCACGATGGGGCCCGCCACGTCATCGGCGCTGGCAACCCTGCCGAGCGGAATGGCCGCGTCGATCGCAGCCCTGTCGGGCCCCTGCAGCGCGGCCTCGGACATCTCGGTATCGATCCACCCGGGCGCCACCGCGTTCACCGTGATCCCGCGACGGCCCACCTCCACGCACAGCCCCTTCACCATTGAGATGATCGCGCCTTTCGTGGCCGCGTAGTCGCCGTGGTACGCTTCACCGCGCTGCCCAGCCGTGGAGCTTACCAGGATTACGCGGCCATCGTCGCTCATGCGCTGCAGCGCTGCCCGGGTCGTGAAGAAGATGGAATCGAGATTGACCGCCAAGGTCCTGTGCCACTGTTCGTCCTCCATCTTCGCGAACGGCACGTCCGCAACGGGCCAGATTCCAGCGTTGCCCACGAAGATGTCGAGGCCTCCGAACTCGGTGTCCACGCGCTTGAACAGGGCATCGGCGGCACCGCGTTCGGCGAGGTTTCCGCCCACGGCCCAGCTCCGCACCCCCATTGCGCGCGCCTCTTCGACCACTCGCCGCGCGTCGTCCGCACGGCTGTGATAGGAGATGCCGACATCGGCGCCGGCACGGGCAAGCAAGCGGACTGTGGCGGCGCCTACCCCACGCGACCCTCCGGTAACCAGGGCCCGCTTGCCTGCCAGTTGCAGATTCAATCCCGTCACTTGGTTCTCCGTGTTCAGGTTCGATCCGTTTCAGGGCCGGGCTCGTGTCCGACGGCCTCGGTTGTGGCCGCGCCCTGAACGTAGCCGCAGACGATGTGACCAATCGCCAGCTGGATCTCCTGGGCGCGCGCAGTGCGCTCCGTAGGGACCACAACGGCCGTGTCGACGAGCCCGGCGAGGCGCCCGCCGCCCCGTGCGAGAACCGCCACCGTGCGGATCCCCGCGGCCGCTGCCGCTTCGGCGGCGCGCAGAAGGCTGGCGGGCTCGCCCGATGTCGAGTGCAGGACCAGAAGGTCGCCGGGCCGTCCCAGGGCCTCGATCTGGCGCGCGAACACCTCCTTGTAGCCGAGGTCGTTCGCGCATGCGGTAAGGATGGAGCTGTCAGTCGTCAGCGCAACGGCGGGCAGCGCCCTGCGGTCAACGGAAAAGCGGACCACGTATTCGGCGGCAAGGTGCTGTGCGTCGGCCGCCGACCCGCCGTTTCCGCAGAACAGGAGCTTGCCGCCGCTGCGCAGTGTCTCCGCAGCGCTGCGCGCGTACGCGCCGATGGCGTCGCTGCAGACGGTGGCGGCCGCACGTGCTACCTCGGCGAGTTCGAGGAGGTCTTCGCCGAACGCGGCCGGGGTGAGGGCGGGAGCCATGTGCGTGGGTCTCTCCGGGCGAGGGTCGCGGCCTTTCATCGTGCAGGCGCACCGTGCGGCGGTGGAGGGTGCATCGCGCTCATCCGGGGGACCCGCTTGCGAAGCGGTCGCTCTCCTGCTCATCGACCACCAGGGGGGGCACGGGAAACGGCGGCCGATCATCGAAGAGCCGACCCGGATTGACCTTGCCCAGAAGTTCCAGCTGCGCGGCGCCCCCGAGGCGTCGGAGACGATCGGCGCCGGGCGGGAAGTAGAGCGTGTAGTCCGGCCGTCCGTGGAAATCGGAACAGAGATAGTCGAGGAGGCCTTCGCGGAGTAGCCGGATGAGGAGGTCCCGGGCACGAGGACCGTTCTGCCCGGCGAGCGAGCCGTAGTTGCCCTGCAGGAATGCGCCGGCGCTCTTCCAGGCCCTGACGACATCGAGTCGCTCGTCGATCCCGTAGTATCGCTCGGGGTGCGCGACAACCGGGGTCAGGCCACCGGCGGCGATGCGCTCGAGCATTTCGGGGGTCTCGCCGTGGGCCCGGAACCCATGCCACTCGACGAGGACGAAGCGCGTGCCGCCGAGCCGCAGTCGTTCGTCTTGCGTGTCCGGGAATGCCGCATCGAGCCTCACTTCGAATCCGCGCCGGAAATCGAGGTCGGGATGGCGGTCGCGGACGACGTCGCGCAGCATGTTCCAGCGACGGTCGAAAAGCCCGAGGTAGGCGGCGAAGTCGTGGGTCGTGGCAATGGAAGCGGAAAGGTGCGGTGTAGTGATCACGCGGGTGATCCCGGCGTCGAGCATGCGTTCCAGCGAATGGACGGCCTCGGCCAGTGTCTGCGATCCGTCGTCCACTCCCGGGATCAGGTGACTGTGGAAATCCGCGTACCCCGCCATGAGCGTTCCTACTCGCGCCAAGCCGCACCGGCCACTCGCCGTACGACCGATTTCAGCGCGTCGGTGCAGCCGTCGTTCACCACAAGCCAGAGGCAGGCGTATGTGATGTAGGCGTCGGCGGCCAACAGCCCGAACGCAGCATCCCGGTCGCGGTGGGTGCCGGCGCGACACGCTTGCGCCGCCCGTTCCGCGGCCCTGACCATGGCATCCGCAGTGACGGTGCCGTCAGTGTTCAGATGGCGGCGAAGCGGCTCGGGGACCGGACGCTCACGCCGGTCGATCCACTCGCCGAACGTCAATGCGGCCACTCCCGAGGGGTCATTCTCGCGTGCGGTCACTTTCCCGCCAGGTTGCCGACGACCTCGGCACCGCGGCGGACCGCGGCGACGATGCCTTCGGGATCCGCGACCCCGGCCTGGGCCATGTGCGGCCTGCCCCCTCCTCTGCCACCCACCGCGGCAGCGACCTCGCGCACGACGGCATCGGCGCGCACTCCCGCTGCGATGGCGCTGTCCGTGGCGAAGGCGAAGAGGACGTGCTTGTCGCCCGGCATCTCGGCGGCGACCACGGCCACGCCTATTCCCCCGGATTCACGGAAACGGTCGCCCCAGTTTCTCGCGTCCCGGGCGCCGCGGGCCCTGATGCGCACCCCACGGTAGGTGAGCCGCGTACCGCTCACGTCGCACTCGGCCTCGGCCAGGATCTCGGCGCCACCTCCGTCCTGGCGCTGCAGGTCGTCGACCAGCGCTTCGAGCGCGGCCTTCTCCGCGAGCAATTCGTTCACGCGCCGCTCGACGTTGGCGGGCTGCGCCTTCATGGTCCCGGCCAGCTCGCCGATTCTGCGCTTGTAGCCGGCGAGGTGATCGAATGCAACCCGTCCCGTGAGCGCCTCGATCCGCCTGACCCCGGCCGCGACCCCGCTCTCGGAGGTGATGACGAAGGGGCCGATCTCGCCCGTGTGGCGGACGTGCGTGCCACCACAGAGTTCCATGCTCACGTCCGGGATCTCCACGATCCTGACCTCGTCGCCGTACTTCTCGCCGAAGAGCGCCATCGCCCCGGCCTCCACAGCTTCGGCGTAGGGCCGAATCGAAGTGCGCACCGGATGGCTGGCCCAGATGCCTTCGACGACCATCGCGCCCACGTCGTCCAGCTCGGTGTCGGTCATGGGGGCGGTGTGCGCGAAGTCGAAACGCAGGCGGTCCGGGGCGACGAGGGAGCCGCGCTGGCGCACATGCCCGCCCAGCACGGAGCGCAGGGCCGCATGCAGGAGGTGGGTGGCGGTGTGGTTGCGCTCGGTATCGCGGCGGTGAGTGGGGTCGACCTGGGCGGTGACGGTGGTGCCGAGGACGGCCTCGCCGGGGAAGTCGCCGGTGGGGCGGCCGCGGAGAACGATGTGATTGCCGTCGTGGACGATCTCCTCCACTTCCATGCTCCAGCCGGCGCCGAAGATGCGACCCCGGTCGGAGACCTGGCCACCCGCCTCGAGGTAGAAGGGGCGGTGCTGGACAACGAGGTCGGATTGGCTGTTTACGCCGGCGCGGTACCCGATGACCGTGGTCTGCCCTTCAAGCGAGTCGTAGCCCACGAAGGCCTCCGCCGGCGCCTCAGGCACCTTCGCCCAGGCCTCCGCCTGGTCCACCGTGACCCGCCTCTCGACGGTCACCCCGAGCTTGTCCGAAAACCGCGCTCCCCGCGACCGCGCGCGCTGCTCTTCCAGCGCCTTCTCGAACCCCTCCATGTCCAGATCATATCCGCGTTCCTCGGCCACGATCCGGGTCAGATCGACCGGAAACCCGAAGGTATCGTAGAGCTGGAAGACATCCGCCCCCGGGATCACCGGTCGCGCCGACGTACCCGCGGCCAGTGCCGGTGCCACGCGCTCCAGCCGCTCCATCCCCCCGTCCACCGTAGCCAGGAAGCGCTTCTCCTCCCGAAGCGAGTTCGCCAGCACACTCTCACGCTGTGCCGCCAGATCCGGGTAGGCCTCCGACATTTCGTCGATCACGGCACCCACGACCTCGGTCAGTGTCGGCTCGCGCCTTCCCAGCAGCCACGCGTGGCGCACGCCCCGGCGCAGGATCCGCCGCAGCACATACCCCCGCCCTTCATTCGACGGGAACACGCCGTCGCCCAGCAGGAACGCCACCGCCCGCGCGTGATCCGCGAGCACCCGATACGAAACGCCGTTCTCGCCGGCGGCGGCGTACGGGCGTCCCACGACTTCCGCCACCCGCTCGAGCAGCGGGACGAAGAGATCCGTGTGGTAGTTCGAGTCTACCCCCTGCATGACCGCCGCCAGACGCTCCAGCCCCAGCCCCGTGTCGATGCTCGGCGCGGGCAGCGGCGTCTGTACGCCCGCCTCGTCACGGTCGAACTGCATGAACACCAGGTTCCACAGTTCAAGAAACTCCCCCGCCTCCCCCCGCCGCTCGAACTCCTCCGTCCTGGGGACCGTCCCCCACTCGGCCGCCGGCCGAAGGTCGTAGTGGACCTCCGAGCACGGCCCGCAGGGTCCCGTGTCGGCCATCTGCCAGAAGTTGTCCTTGTCGCCCAGCCGGTAGATCCTGTCCGGCGAAACCCCGGCCACCTCGGTCCAGAGCGCAGCCGCCTCGTCGTCCGTGTAGTGCACGGTGACGAAGAGGCGGTCAGGCTCGAGGCCCATCTCCCCGGTCAGGAACTCCCACCCGTAGGCGATCGCCTCGCGCTTGAAGTAGTCGCCGAACGAGAAGTTGCCCAGCATCTCGAAGAAGGTGTGATGGCGGGCCGTGCGTCCGACCTCCTCCAGGTCGTTGTGCTTGCCGCCCGCGCGGACACACTTCTGCGAGGTGACGGCACGGTCGAATGAGAGCTTTTCCATCCCGAGAAAGGCGCCCTTGAACTGGACCATCCCTGCATTGGTGAAGAGCAGCGTAGGGTCGCTGGCCGGCACCAGAGACGAACTCGGCCGGATTTCGTGGCCGCGCGCCTGAAAATACTCCAAGAAGCTGCGGCGGATTTCTGCGGATTTCATCGGGTTCGCGGGTTCTGCGCACGCTCGCGGCTGATTCCGTCACGGGCGGCCGGCCACCACCGGGCCGGCGCGCCCAAGGGCTCTGGAAGTTAGCCCAACCCGGTTGCGACCGCCCCCCTACACCACCTTGACCGACGGTGCGCCCTGCGGGTCCTCGGCCGGCGGCTCCACGATGCCCAGCGCGACCAGCAGCCGCGCCTCGATCTCTTCCGCAACGTCCGGATTCTCCTCCAGGAAGGTTCGCACGTTCTCCTTGCCCTGACCCAGCCGCAGATCACCGTAGGAAAACCACGACCCGGACTTGTCCACCACCCCCTGTTCGACCCCGATGTCGATCAGGAGCCCCGTGTGGCTGATTCCCTTGCCGTACAGGATGTCGAACTCGGCCTGCTTGAAGGGCGGCGCGCACTTGTTCTTCACGACCTTCACCCGGGTCCGGTTCCCGATGATGTTGGGGCCGTCCTTCAGCGCGCCGATCCGGCGGATGTCCATGCGGAGCGACGCGTAGAACTTCAGCGCGCGTCCGCCCGACGTCGTCTCGGGGCTCCCGAACATCACCCCGATCTTCTCGCGGATCTGGTTGGTGAAGATGATCGCCGCGTTCGACCGGCTCACCGCCCCGGTCAGCTTCCTCAGCGCCTGGCTCATCAGGCGAGCCTGGAGTCCGACGTGCGAATCGCCCATCTCGCCCTCGATCTCCGCCCGCGGCACCAGCGCCGCCACGGAATCCACCACGATCACGTCGACGGCGTTGCTGCGGATGAGCACCTCGGCGATCTCGAGCGCCTGCTCCCCGGTGTCCGGCTGGGAAACCAGCAGGTCGTCCACGTCGATCCCCAGCTTCCGCGCATACTGAATGTCCAGCGCGTGCTCGGCGTCGATGAAGGCGGCCACGCCTCCGTCCCGCTGCGCATTGGCGATGATATGCAGGCAGAGCGTCGTCTTGCCCGAGGACTCGGGCCCGTAGATCTCGCTGATCCGCCCGCGCGGGACCCCGCCGATGCCGATCACGGCGTCGAGGTTGATCGCGCCGGTGGAGATGCTCCTGATCCGCAGGCTGGGCTGATCGGACCCCATGCGCATGATGGCCCCCTTCCCGTACGACCTCTCGATCTGGGTGACGGCCGTGTCGAGCGCCTTCTTCTTCAACTCCCTGTCTCTGCCGCTCGCAGAGGGCTTCTTCTGTTTTCCGGACATCGTTGCCTGTTCCTTTGCAGTCGGGGTTCGTACCAAAACCGAAGATAACACGAAATAGCTCGTCGTCAAGAACATCGGACCCGATGACGGTGGCCGGTGTAGCGAACCGGAAGAGGCTCCACGCCCACTCCCGCGCCCGCTGCCGCGCTCCGCGGAAGCGCCGCCGGGACGACGACAATCAAGCTATCCTTATCGGGGGGCGGTTCCATGTCTGAATGCGCCAATCTGCGACGCGGCCCCCGAGACGCGCGGCGCCCGGCATTCCCACTCGTCAAATGAACGCAGAATACGACCTCGTAGCGATCGGCGGCGGCACCGGAGGACTCGTCACGGCCGCGGGGGCGGCCTATCTGGGGCTCGACGCCGCAATCATCGAAAAAGCGGCCCTCGGCGGCGACTGCCTCTGGACCGGCTGCGTTCCCTCCAAGGCCCTCATCGCCTCGGCCCGCCTCGCACACCACATGGACCGCGCCGCCGACCTGGGCCTCGCCAACGGGGGCCCCCGACGCCACGACTTTCGCGCCGTCATGGAGCGCATGCGGGCGGCCCGCCACACCGTCTCCCACCACGACGACCCCGAACGCTTCCGCGCCATGGGCGTCGCCGTCCACTTCGGCGCCGCCCGCTTCCTCGACCCGAACACAGTCGAGGTCCCGGGCATCGGCCGGGTCCGTTCGAAGCGCTTCGTGGTGGCGACCGGTGCCGTCGCCGCCATCCCGCCCATCCCCGGGCTCGCCGAAGCCGGCTACTGGACCTACGAAACCGTCTTCGACGAGAACGAACTGCCGCGGTCGATCGTCGTCGTCGGGGGCGGACCGATCGGCGCCGAGTTCGCGCAGGTCTTCTCCAGGCTGGGATCACGGGTCACCATGGTCGAGATGATGCCGTCGATCCTCACCCACGAGGACCCCGACGCCTCCTCCTTCATGAAGGACCTCTTCACGGCGGAGGGGATCGATGTCCACGTCGACGCGGCGCTGGAGCGCGTGAGCGTGGAGGACGGATCCAGGGTCCTGCACACCAGCGACGGTGCCCGGATCGCCGCCGATGAGATCTTCGTGGCCACCGGACGTCGTCCCATGATCGAAGGGCTGGACCTGGAGGCCGCCGGTGTCGAAACCGAAAGGGGGGCCATCACCGTCGACCCCCACCTCCGCACCACTTCCCCTTCCGTCTGGGCCGTCGGCGACGTCACCGGGGCCATGCAGTTCACTCACGTCGCCGACCAGATGGCGAAGATCGCGCTCCGCAACTCGGTCCTGCCGCTGAAGGCGAAGATCCGCTACGACAACGTGCCCCGGGTCACCTACACCGACCCCGAAGTCGCCCACGTCGGCATGCCGGAGGCCGAGGCGGCCGCAGAGGGCGGCACGACCTACACCTACCAGCTCGACGACCTCGACCGCGCGATCGTGGACGCCACCGCCACGGGCTTCGTGAAGGTCTCGGCCGACCGCAAGGGCCGGGTCATGGGAGCCACCGTGGTCGCGCACGGGGCCGGCGATCTCATCCTGCCCTTCGTCCTGGCGAAGCAGCACGGGCTCAAGCTCGGCAGCATCGCGAACACGATCTTCCCCTACCCCACGATGGTCGAAGGGGTGAAGCGGGCCGCCGGCGAGTTCATGCGTTCCCGTCTGGACACCGCGTCGGGGCGCTTTCTCAAGCGAGTGATACGATGGCTGAAGTAGACCGCACTGCCGCGTCGCCGGAATCCGCGGCACGAACCCACCCGGCCGAGCCTGCGGACACGACCGCGCCGGCCGCTCCGGCGAAGCCCCGGTCGCGTGGCGCCCTCTTCAAGCTGGGCGCGCTCGTCCTGCTCATCATCGCAGGCTACCTCGTGGCCACACGGACGCCGCTGGGCGGCTACCTCAGCCGCGAAGGGATCTTCGAGCTCGTCAACTGGCTCCGAGGCCACCCCTGGGCACCCGTCATCTTCGTCGCCCTGTATGCGACCGCCACCGCGCTGGCCGTCCCCGGCACGATCCTCACCCTCGGCGGGGGCGCGATCTTCGGCTTCTGGTGGGGCACGCTGCTGAACTTCACGGCCGCCAACATCGGCGCCAACGCGGCCTTCGTGATCGCGCGGGCCATGGGACGGGACGGCGTCCGCCACCTCATCGGCGACGATTCGGCCGCCCTCGAAAAACTCGACAATGTCGTCAAGCGCCACGGATTCCAGGGCCTGCTGACGCTGCGGCTCATCCCGCTGGTCCCCTTCAACGCGCTCAACTTCGGTTCCGGGCTGATGCCGCTGAAGTGGCGCACTTACGCGGTGGCCACGTTCGTCGGCATCCTCCCGGGGACGGCCGTCTACACCTTCTTCGCGGACGCGCTGTTGCAGGGCTCGCAGGAGGCTTCTCGCGACGCGCTCATCCGCGTGGCCGTCGCCGGCCTACTCCTCATCTCGCTCAGCTTCCTTCCCGCGCTGCTCAAGCGGCTCGACGTGCGGTTGCCGGGCATGGGCGCGGTGGTTCTCGCCGCGGCACTGGCGTCCGGCTTCGCGGGAACCAGTAAAACCGCCGCCCAGGCGCCCGACGACGGCGGGCTCCCCGACCACCGGGCCCTCACTGCGGTGCTCGCCCCCGTCGTGGGCGCGCCGCCGCTGGTGGACTACGCGCGCCTCGCCGCCGACCGCTCGGCCCTCGACGCCTACATCGCCGCCCTCGACGCCACCGACCCCACCGCGCTCCGCGCCGCCTCCCCCGACGCCCAACTCGCCTTCTGGATCAACGCCTACAACGCCTGCATGCTCAAGCGCGTGGTCGACCACTACCCGATCAGGCGCGCCGGCGGGCTCCAGCGCATCACGAACGCCGTCGCGGGACGCCCGGCCAACTCGGTGTGGCAGATCGCGGACGTCTTCACCGGCGACCACTGCCCCGTGGCCGGCAGCGTGCGCTCCCAGGACGAGATCGAACACGAGATCATTCGCCCGATGGGCGACCCCCGCATCCACTTCGCGATCAACTGTGCCGCGCTCAGCTGTCCCCCCCTGATCCCGGAGGCCTACGACGCTTCCACGCTGGACGCGCAGCTGGACGCCCGCGTGCGAGCGTTCGTGAACGATCCCCGGCAGTTCACCGTGGCGGCGGAAGGCGGGCGGCGCACCGTGCGGGTCAACATCGTGCTCGACTGGTTCAGGGAGGACTTCGGCGGCCTCGCAGGGATCCGTCCGTTCCTCGCGCGCTACACCCCCGGATCCGACGCCGAGGCTCTCGAGGACCCGAACACCGGCCTCGAGTTCATCGACTACGACTGGACGCTGAACGACACTTCGCGCTAGACGCCACCCGCAACCCCCGACCATGGACACCCCGGAACTCGGGATCGTCATCCCGGCTCTCGACGAGGCCGAGGCCCTTCCGGACCTGCTCCGGGATCTCGCGCAACTCGACCTCCGCCATGAGGTGCTGGTGGTGGACGGAGGCTCGCGTGACGAAACCGTGCAAGCGGCCCGGCGTGCCGGTGCCCGGGTCATGAGGAGCCGCACGGGGCGCGCGCGTCAGATGAACGCCGGTGCGCGCCTGCTCCGGACACCGTGGCTGCTCATCGTGCACGCCGATTCGCGTCTGGACGCGGACGCCCTCCGCGCGGTCGAGTTCCACGTGCGCGCCGGCCGCTCCGACGCCGCGTGCTTTCGCCTGGCCATCGCACATCGGCACCTCTTCTACCGGTTCATCGAGGCCGCCCAGCGCATTCGCGCACGGTACGCCGGCCTCGTCTACGGCGACCAGGGGCTCCTGATCCCGCGCGACCTCTTCTTCGGCCTCGGCCCCTACCCCGACGTGCCGATCATGGAGGACGTCATCCTCAACCGTCGGCTGATCGTCGCGGGGAGGCTCCGGACCCTCCCCGCGACCATCACGACCAGCCCCCGCCGCTACGAAGAAGAGGGCCGCCTGCGCGCATGGATCCGCAACGCGACCCTGATCACCCGGTTCCTGCTGGACGCAAGCCCTGCGGAACTGGCGCACCGGTACCCTCCGCGCAGGCTGCGCGCTGCCGCGACCCCTGTCCAGCGGGGCACCGCGACCCTGCTCGTCTTCGCCAAGGCCCCACGCCCCGGGAAGGTGAAGACCCGGCTGGCCCGGACCATCGGGGATGCGGCGGCGGCGGACGTCTACCGGCGCATGGGCCGCCTTGTGGTTGATCGGCTGACGGACGCACGAGCCACGGTGACCGTCTGCTACGACCCGCCGGGGTCCGGCGGCGAAGTCCGCGCCTGGCTCGGGGATGTCCCGGCACGGTACACGGCGCAGCCACCGGGCGACCTCGGTCAGCGCATGGCCCGCATGTTCGAGCGCGCCTTCGAGGCCGCCGACCGGGTCGTCGTGATCGGCACGGACACGCCCTCGGTGGACGCCGGAACCATAGACCGCGCCCTCGACGCCCTCGACTCGGCCGACGTGGTACTGGGACCCGCCACCGACGGCGGCTACTACCTGATGGGCCTCCGCGCCCCGTGCCCGGCGCTCTTCGAGGGAATCGCCTGGAGTACCGACACCGTACTTCACGACACCGCGTCAAGGGCCCGCGAAGCCGGAGCGCGCCTGACCTGGCTCGAGCTGGAGTCCGACATCGACACGGCAGACGACCTCACGCCGGAAGTGCTGGAGCGGCTCGGGCTCGACCCGGCACCGGGTGGAGGTCGCGGCGTGTAGCGCTGCCACAGGCCCGGGGCAACCGGCACGTACAGCACCGGGTACGGCTCCGCGTCGCCGGTCGCGGCGAATACGGGCACACCCTCGTAGCCGGCCACCGGCACGATCCCCCTGCAGGCGGACCGAATCGGCGGTCCGGACTTCTCATACTCTCGCCCGCCCAGGTCGACCGGATCACCGAGCTCGAACCAGTCCTCCCCGCCGGCATAGGTACCCGCGAAGTCGACGCCCGGGCGCAGTTCGCGAATGGCAACCCCCGCCGGACCCACCAGCGTGTCCCCCGCAGCGGTGATCGACACCTCGACCTCGATCCCGGTGGCCAGGCAGAGCATGACCGGCGTCCCCGGGACGAGCTCCGCGGCAGGCGCCTGTTCGATGAGCACCGTGTCCGGCGGCGGCGCGGGCAACACGACCGTGTCCGGCGCGGGGCCGTGGGGCCCCGGGCCGCACGGCGACGCGGTCCCCGCACAGAAAACCACCGAAGCCAGCACCCCGAACCGGGCCGTGCGAAAGGTCGACTGCCCGTCCCCGCCCAGACTCAGTGAGAAGGCGCCCAGCCGCAGGCCGCCCAGGTCCAACTGGACCCCCGCGTTCGCGTCGAAGCCGTCGTACTCGGCCATGACGTTGACGAGCCGCCCCCGTCCCATCGACAGGTGGACCGCCGATCCCACGAACAGCCCTCCCGACGAGCCGGCGCGGTAGAACTCCAGTTCCCTTCCGGCCGAAAACATCCCGCCCCCCCACCCGGCGGTGAGGGTGATGTCGTAGCCGGGATCGGGCTCCAGGCCGGGGAGCCGGGCGGTCCCGACCACGTAGGGGGTCAGCGTGCTGTTGAACGGCTCGCCGCCGACACCGTCGAAGATTCGTGAATCGGGGTAGCCGAGCCGGTTCGGCTGAAAGTCGTGGCCGTAGCGGCCGCCGAAGGTGGGCGCCGGCACATACCGCAGCCCTGCGGCGACATCCAGATACCGCACCGACGAGGGCAGCACCGAGATACGGCCGAACGCACCGACCATCCGGCCGCCCTCAGCCTCATCGCCGAAGTGCTGCAGGGTCGCGCCCGCCTCCACGCGGTTGAAGAGCCCGATTGCGACCGAGCCGTCCGACATCCACTTCTCGAAGGGCTCGCCCGCCGCGAAGCCCTCGCGGTTGCGATCCACGATCAGGAGATTCGGGACCGAGACCCGGAACCCCGAGTAGGTGCCGGTGACCACGAGGTGCGGCAACACCGACGCCACCGGGATGTGCAGCAGCCCGGAACCGTACCGCAGGCTCGAGGGGACGCGCAGGGTCTGCGCGCTTCCCGCCACGTGAAGTGTGAGCGCCAGAACGCCGGCGACGCCCATGAGGGAGAGCCGGCGGTGTGGGCGCGTCATCCGTCTTCGGTCGAGTCCAGTTGCCTGAATCCGCGCCAGATCCGCCAGACCCAGAACAGGATCAGGATCCAGGCCGCCGCATAGGCGAGAAAGATGTGCAGGTAGGGCCGCAGCGAGGGACTCCCGCCCTGCGCCGGCAGAGCGATCAGGTCCAGTGCCGCGGCGGCCGCGTCCGTGAAAGTCCACACGATCATGTCGACACCTCACCGGCCAAGCGTGCAGCGCCTCCCCGTCCCGGGCGCCGGCCCAGAAACTCGACCGTGTAGCGAAAAAGGAACAGCCCGAAGAACAACATCGTGAATCCTGCCAGCGAAGTCAGCAGCGTCGTGAGCATGTCGGGGTGCAGCGTGGGTCCTTCGGCCTTGATCACGACCGGCTCGGGATGCAGCGATCTGAACCAGACGACGCTCACATGGATCAGCGGGATGTTCAGCGATCCGACGATCGCCAGCACGGCCGCGAATCTCTTGCCCTTGCGGGGATTGGCGACCGAGCCCCGGACAAGGAAGTAGCCGAGGTACGTGAACCAGAGCAGCAGCGTAAGGGTCAGCCGCGGCTCCCAGGTCCAGTAGGTTCCCCACGCGATCCGTCCCCACAGCGGCCCCGAGATCAGCATGATCGCGCCGAAGATCAGGCCGCCCTCGGCAGCCGCCACCGCCGCGGCGTCGGCCCGCTCGTCCTCGAGCCACAGGTAGGCCGCGCTCGCCAGCGCAACCACGCCGAAGGCGAGGAAGGTCGTCCACGCCGCCGGGACGTGAATGTAGAAGATCCGCTGGACGATCCCCTGCTCTGCCTCCGTCGGCACCCAGAACACCACCATCCAGTGCACGAGAAGCATCGTGGCGACTCCGGCGGCCACCAGGACCAACCCGATCGTCGTCGCGCTCCTTGTATTCATGCCGTCAGTCGCAATGTAAAGCACATATTACATATTGTCATGTTTACCATACATTCTACAGGCTCTCTACTCCTCGGCCAGGTATCTGAAGAGCACGGAACCCACGGCGACGAAACCGATCGCGAAGGCCCAGAGCAGCCGTACCGATCCCGAGATTTCCGCCCACGGCCGTTCCGTGAGGACCCGGCCCGAGGCGGTGGCTCCGAAGAAGATAACCGGAACCAGCAGCGGAAAGGTCAGCACCGGAAGAAGCGTGTCCCCCAGCGAACTGTGACGCGACATGAGGCCGAAAAAGGTGCCCACCGCCGCCAGCCCGATCGTTCCCGGCAGGAGTACGGCTCCGTGCCGGGCGATGGAACCGGCGTCGCGTACTCCCAGGAAGCTCGTCAGGGCGACGAAGGCGAGGATCGTCACGATCCACACCAGCACCAGGTTCGCCGCCGACTTGCCCAGGAAGATCGCGTGTCTCGACACGGGGGTGAGAAGCAGATGCCGGAAGGCCCCGTCCTCCTCTTCCGTGTCGAACGTCCGGCCGGCGCCGGTGGTTGCCGCAAAGAGTATGGTGAGCCACGCGAGGCTTGCGGCCACGTTCCTCGCCGGCACCAGGCTCCTGTCCAGCGCAAGGGCGAAGAGGAAGCACGCGAGAACCACGAAGGCGATCATGGCCAGGAGCCGTCCGCCGGACCGGAACTCCACCTGCAGATCCTTCCAGGCGATCAGCCGGGCCCAGCGAAGCGACATCATTGGACCCTGGTCCCTCCGGCCGTGAAAAAGGGCAGCAGATCCTCGGCCTCCCGCCCGGAGGACTCCGTGTCCAGGACCCTTCTGCCCCGGCGCAGCACCACGGCCCTGTCCGCCAGCTTCAGGCCCCGCTCAAGGTCGTGTGTCACCAGCACCACGACCGTCCCCGCTTCCCTGCGCGCCTGGAGCATGGCCTCCAGGGTCGAAGCCCCCCCAGGGTCGAGACCGGTGAAGGGTTCGTCCAGGAAGAGCACGTCGGGGTCGTGCAGCAGCGAGCGCGCCAGCGCCGCCCTCTGCCGCTGGCCCCGCGAGAGCTTCTCGACCGGGACATCCGCCAGATCCGCGCCGCCCACCTCGTCCAGCACCCGGACCGCCATCTGCCGATCACGGTTGATTCCGTGGAGCGCGCCGAAAAAGGCGAGGTTCTCGCCGACGGTGAGCTTCCGGTACAGACCGGTGCGGTGCGAGACCAGCCCCACCCGCGCCCGCCACGCCGGATCGGAGCCCGAGACCACCGCGCCGTTCAGCGTGACCTCGCCGGCGTCGGGCCTGCGCTCGCCGCTGAGCGCCCGCAACAGCGTGGTCTTCCCCGCGCCGTTGGGCCCGAACACCGCCAGGATCGATCCGCCCGCCGCATCGATATCCACCCGGTCGAGCGCGCGGGTGGGGCCGTAGTCACAGACCAGTCCCCGCGCCGACAGAGTCATCTTCCCGGGCCGTCGACCGGCATCCCGCCGGCTGCCACGGTTGCCGCCGCGCCCTCCGTCAGGTCGGGTGCCGAGCCCAGTGCCTTGCCGCAATGGCCGCAGAAGCGCGCTCCCCTGCGGTTGACATGCTCGCACCGGGCGCACTGGAGCCCCTCACGAAGCGCGTCGCGGAGCTGGGCGATCTCTTCCTCGAGTTGCCTGGAAGCCCGGTCCACACCGGGATCGCTCGCACTTTCTTCCGGCCCCGGCCCCAGTTGCCGCAAGGCGTCCCGCGACAGCTCCCCCTTCAGCAGCTCGTAGTCCTTCCCGTCGAGCTTTCCCGTCATCCTGTCGTATTCGAGATCGCGGAGCGCAGTGAGCGCGACACGCCGGCGCGCCGCCCCCTCGTCGTAGTCGTCCTCGCCGGCATAGACCGGCGCGCCGCGCCCGGAGAACACCGGTTCGAGCACGTACAGCATGACACCCGCGGCGAGGAGAATCCCGCCGATCAGCGCGGTCATGGCGAGATCAGCCGACCGCCCCCGCCGGGAGCGGCCCGCGCGCCTTGCGTCGTACCGTCGCCCGGACCGGCACTGTGCCCGCTGGCCACAGGCCCACGATGGCACCGATGGCCACGACCAGTCCCCCGCACCAGATCCAGGGCACGAGCGGCAGCGCCTTGGCCTCGAACAGCACGCGGTCCTCGCCGCTGTTCAGATCGACTTCCTTGGGGATCACGTACAGATCCTCGAAGGCGGTGGTGACGATTCCGACCTCGGTGGACTGCTGCTCCATGATCGGGTAGATGCGCCTTTCCGGGCGCACGATGTCGACACGCTCTCCGTTGCGGTAGACCGTCATCAGAGCGGTCCAGCGCCAGTCGTTCTCGGCGACGTTCTCGGCCACTCGGGGCCGCGAATGGGAGAGGCTTTCGTACACCAGGCGGTACTCGTTGCCGAAGGCCGAGCGGATCGTCATAGCCTCCCCCGGCGCCAGCTCCTGTTCCACGATCTCGTCGAACGCCGCCCCCGCCAGTCCGGTGAAGACCACCACCACGCCGGCGTGCACGACGTAACCGCCCCAGCGGCGCCGGTTCCGCCTCACAAGGCTGCGCAACGCGTTGAAGGGACCCTCGCCGGCGATCCGTGCCCGCGCCTTCGTACCCTTCCAGAACTCCCTGACGACGATGGCCATCACGAAGGCCGAGATCGCGAAGGTCGTCAGCGCCATGGTGTGCCGTACTCCGGCCAGCAACAGCAGGGCGAGGGTCACGGCCCCCGCCAGGAGGGGCACGACGAAGTTCCTGCGCAGATTGCGCGGCGACGCGCGCCGCCAGGCGATGACCGGCCCGATCCCCATGAGCGCCAGCAGAATCAGCCCGATGGGAATGTTCACGCGGTTGTAGAACGGCGGGCCGACGTTGATTGTCTCGCCGAAGAATCCCTCCGTGATCAGCGGGAAGAGCGTCCCCCAAGCGACGGCGAAGGTGACGCCGATCAGCAGCAGGTTGTTGAAGAGGAACGCGGACTCACGGGACAGGAAGGACTGGATCTGGTTCTCGGACCTCAGCAACGGCAGCCGATGAACGATCAGCAGGAACGAGAAGGCCGCCAGCGCACCCATGAAGCCCAGGAAGATGTACGCGATGGTCAGGTTCTCGGCGAAGCTGTGAACCGACTCGATCAGGCCGGACCTGGTGAGGAACGTCGCGAAGAGCGTGAGCAGGAATGTGATGACCACCAGGGCCATGTTCCACACCTTCAGCATCCCGCGGTTTTCCTGGATCTGGATCGAGTGCAGGAACGCCGTGGCCGTCAGCCAGGGCAGCAGGGACGCGTTTTCGACCGGATCCCAGAACCAGTAGCCGCCCCAGCCCAGCTCCTCGTAGGCCCACCGCATCCCGAAGATGATCCCGATGGTGAGGAAGAACCAGCTGAGCAGGATCCAGCGCCGGGTGATCGCGATCCAGCGGGAGTCGAGCCGGCCGGAGAGCAGCGCCGAGATGGCGAAGGCGAAGGGGACCGCGAACGCGGTGAAGCCCAGGTAGAGGGTGGGCGGATGGATGGTCATCCAGGGATTCTGCAACTGCGGATTCAGGCCCCGTCCGTTTTCCGGGGTAAATCCCATCCGCTCGAACGGACTCACGTCCGCGAAGAGCAGGACCACGATGAGGAACGCGAGAATCCCCAGCAGCGTCCCGCTCACATAGGGCATGAACTCCCGGTTGCGGGCGCGGTTGATGAACACCGCGATCGTCGAGAAGACGGACAGCAGCAATGTCCAGAAGACGAGCGAGCCGCGCTGTCCCGCCCACAGCCCGGCGACCTTGAAGTAGGTGTCCAGCTCGCGGTTGGAGTAGTTGGCGACGTAGCTGTATTCATAGCGGTTCCCCACGAAGGCGGCGATGATCCCGAGCGAGGCGAGCAGGAGCAGGAGGGTCAGCACATAGACGGTGCGTTCACCGCTCAGCACCAGCTCGCTACGCCCGGACCTGCCCCCGATGAACGAGAGGACCGTGCCCCACAGGGCGACGGGTAGAGCGATCCAAAGGGCGATTTCGCCCAGGATCGTCACGTCGCGAAGTCCTCCTCGGCGGCCTCGTACCGGCTGCCGCACTTGGTGAGGACGGTGTGGGCGCGGAAAACGCCGTCCGGGCCGTAGATGCCTTCCAACACGACCTCGGCCTGGTCGTTGAAGGTATCGGGCAGCACGTCGTCGTAGCGGACCACAAATGCGACCTCCGGCTGCTCCAGATCGGAAACCGTGAAGGCATGCGTGCCCGTGCCGGCCACGCCGCGTTCCCAGGAGCCCTCGACGACCCGCCCGCTCACCTTTACACCCACTTCATGGAAGGTGGGATCCGCTTCCACCCTCTCGGCGAGTTCGACCGGGGTCAGGTAGTACACCATGCTGTCGCTGATCCCGGTCCACATCAGATACGCCACCACCGCGGCCACGCCGACCAGGCCGACAAAGAAACGTCCGTGCTTCATGAGTATCCTCTCTCCGGTTCCGTAGTGGGACCGCCCAGCCGTGCCGCCCCCCGGCACCTTGCGGGACGGGCACCAGGATAATCTAGGCACACGTCGTGTTACCGGGACAGTCCGGACGCCGCCAGGACGCCCTGCACGGCACGCTGCCAGCCCTCGATCAGCGTCTCCCGCTCCCCGGCGTCGATCCTGGGTTCGAAGCTGCGTCCGGCCGCGAAGACCCGGGAAAACTCCTCCGGCGAGCGCCACACCCCGGCGTGCAGTCCGGCCAACCCGGCGGCGCCCAACGCGGTCGTCTCGACCATCTTCGGGCGGCTCACCGGGACCCCGAGCACTCCGGCCATGAAATCGAGCAGCCAGTCGTTCTTCGCCGCACCGCCATCGACCCGGAGTCCGGTCGAGCGCACCCCCGAATCGCGTTCCATTGCAGCCAGAATCTCCTGCGTTCCGTACGCCATCGCCTCGAGCGCGGCACGGACCAGGTGCTCGCGTGTCGTTCCGCGGGTGAGGCCGGTGATCGCGCCGCGCGCGTCGGGCTTCCAGTGGGGAGCGCCCAGCCCCGTGAACGCAGGGACGAGGTAGACGCCATCGTTTCCGGAGAGGGAAAGCGCCATCGCCTCGCTCTCGGCGGCGTCTTCCAGAATCCCGAGACCGTCGCGCAGCCACTGGATGGCCGCGCCAGCGACGAAGATCGAACCCTCGAGGGCGAAAGCCGGACCTCCCATGGCGTTGCAGGCCGCCGTCGTCAGCAGACCGTGATCGGATGCCACGCGCGTGGACCCGGTGTTGAAGAGCAGGAACGCCCCGGTGCCGTAGGTGCACTTCCCCGTCCCCGCTTCCCAGCATCCCTGGCCGTACAGTGCCGCCTGCTGATCGCCGGCGACGCCCGCGATCGGGACTTCAACGCCCAGCACACCGCCGTCGGTGACTCCGAAATCCCCCGAACTGGGGCGCACTTCCGGCAGAATGCGCCGGGGAACGCCCATCAGCGCAAGGAGGTCGTCGTTCCAGCCCCCTTCGTCCAGGTCGAAGAGGAGGGTGCGCGAGGCGTTCGTCGGGTCGGTCGCGTGCACGGCACCCGCGGTCAGGCGCGCCACCAGCCAGGCGTCGATCGTCCCCACGGCCAGGTCTCCGCTCTCCGCCCTGGCCGCCAGTCCGGGATCCGTCTCGAAGAGCCAGCGCAGCTTGGTCCCCGAGAAGTAGGGATCCAGCAGAAGGCCGGTGCGGCGGCGAACCGTTTCCTCGTGCCCCGCCGCCCGCAGTTCGCGACACAGCGCGGAAGTGCGCCGGTCCTGCCAGACGATCGCGCGGTGCAGCGGCCTGAGCGTGGCCGGATCCCACACCACGACGGTCTCGCGCTGGTTCGTGATCCCGACCGCGGCGACCTCGGTGTTCGCGTCCGCGATCGCCTCGCGGGCCACCCGCGCGGTCACGGCGAAGATCTCCTCCGCGTCGTGCTCCACCCACCCGGGCCGCGGGAAGTGCTGCATGAATTCGCGATACGACCGCCCCACCACCTCGCCCCGGGCAGATACCACCAGCGCCGACGACCCCGTGGTGCCCTGGTCGATGGCGAGGACCGCGCCGCCGCTCATGGCGCGAACACCTCGCCCGGGCGGTAGGCGAGCCCGAGTTCCGGGAGCAGTTCGACGAAGGCGGCCACGGAGAGCCCGACTACCGTGAAGTAGTCGCCCTCGATCCTCTGCACCAGAGCCGAACCGTATCCCTGTATGCCGTATCCGCCCGCCTTGTCCAGCGGCTCCCCGGTCTCCACGTAGCTGCCGATCAGGTCATGGCCGACGCCGCGAAACGTGACCCGCGCCGTCGCCACGCGGGACGCCATCCGTCCCCCGCATGCCAGTGCGAGACCGGAATGGACGAGGTGCACGCGCCCCGACAGGGACGCCAGCATTCCGGCGGCGTCCTCCCCGTCCGCCGGCTTCTCCAGGACCTGCCCGTCCAGCACCACGATCGTGTCGCCCGCGATTGTCAGCGCGTTCGCCCGGGTCGCCCACACCGCTCGGGCCTTCTCCCTGGCAAGGCGCTCCACATAACGAAGCGGCTCTTCACCCGGCTCACGTCGCTCCTCGATCCGGGCCGGCGCCACGTCGAACGAAAGGCCGAGCATCTTCAGGACTTCGGCCCGCCTCGGCGATGCCGACGCCAATACGACCGGGACCGAGCCGCGCACTGAAGGAGTCACCGCCGTGGTCCCGGCCCGCCGGGCCCGTACCGGGTTCGAACGCCCGGTCATGATGCCGCGTCTCCCTGCCGCTCGACCACCAGCGTCACCGGGCCGTCGTTCACCAGCGCCACCCGCATCTCCGCGCCGAACCGGCCACATCGCACGCGTCCCGGCAAGCGCGTCTCCAGCTCCGCGACGAAGTCCTCGTAGAGCGGAATCGCGATCCCGGGCCGGGCCGCGCGCACGAACGACGGCCGACGCCCCTTCCGCGCGTCTCCGTACAGCGTGAACTGACTCACTGCCAGCACCTCGCCCCCGACATCGGCGAGCGACCGGTTCATCCGTCCCTCCCCGTCGGCGAAGATCCGCAGGTTGACCAGCTTGTCCGCCATCCACGCAGCGACGCCCCGGTCGTCCCCCGGCACGAACCCCGCCAGCACGAGCAACCCGGGTCCGATCTCGCCCACGACCTCGCCCTCCACCGTCACCGAAGCCTCGGCGACCCGTTGCACCACGACCCTCACCGCCCCGTCACTCCACCGTCACCGATTTGGCGAGGTTGCGCGGCTGGTCCACATCGCAGCCGCGCATGACCGCGATGTGGTAGGCGAGCAACTGAAGGGGCACGGTCGTCAGCACGGGCATCAGCGCCGGGATCGTGCGCGGGACTACAATCACGTCGTCCACAAGGTCGACGACCTCGCTGTTGCGGTCGTTGATTACGGCGATCACGCGGCCGTGCCGGGCCCGCACCTCCTCGATGTTCGACAGCGTCTTCGGGTACACCACGTCACGGGGCGCGAGCACCACCACGGGCATGTTCTCGTCGATCAGCGCGATCGGACCGTGTTTCATTTCCGCAGCGGGATAACCCTCTGCATGGATATAACTTACCTCCTTCAACTTCAACGCCCCCTCGAGGGCCACCGGGAACTGGTATCCGCGCCCCAGATAGAGGAAGTTCGGCGCGTCCCCGTACTTCCGCGCCAACTCCGCCACCCGGTCGTCGGCCTCCAGCACCTCCTCCACCTGGTCCGGCAGCGCCCGGAGCGCGCGCACCAGCCGGCGACCCTCCGGCAGCGACATGTTCCGTCGGCGTGCCAGGTACAGAGTGACCAGCGCCAGCGCCACCACCTGGCTCGAAAACGCCTTCGTGGACGCCACCCCGATCTCGGGTCCTGCGTGCAGATAGACCCCGAAGTCCGTCTCCAGCGCGATGCTCGAGCCCACCACGTTCACGATCCCCATGATCCGGCAGCCGCGACGCCTGGCCTCCCTGAGCGCGGCCAGCGTGTCCGCCGTCTCCCCCGACTGGCTGATCCCCATCACCAGCGTTCCCGGGGACAGGACGGGATTGCGGTACCGAAACTCCGACGCGTACTCGACGGTGACCGGGATCCGCGCCATGTCCTCGATCATGCGCCCCCCGATCAGCCCCGCGTGCCAGCTGGTGCCGCACGCCGTGATCACGATCCTGTCGACCGCCTGGAGGTCCGGGTCGGAGACCGTCATCCCGCCCAGCCGCGACATCCCCTCGTCCTCGAGGAGCCGTCCCCGCATCACGTCCCGCAGCGAGGAGGGCTGCTCGCGGATCTCCTTGTACATGTAGTGGTCGTAGCCGCCCTTGCCGATCTTCCGCACGTCCCAGGTGACGATCTGGGAACCGCGCCGCACCGCCCGCCGCGCCGGATCGAAGGTCAGGTATCCCTCCCGGGTCAGCACCGCCGAGTCGCCGTCCCGCAGCCGCACCACCTTCCGGGTGTGCGCCACCACCGCGGCCGCGTCCGAGGCGACGAAGAGCTCGTCGTTCTGACCGATGCCCAACAGAACCGGGCTGCCGTGCCGCGCCACGACGATCTTGCCGGGGTCGCGTGAACTCACGACCGCGATCCCGTAGGTCCCCTCGATCTGGGCCAGCGCGGCGGCGACCGCGTCCTCCAGCGCCTCGCAGTCGCGGAATGCGAGGTCGATCAGGTGTACCAGGACCTCGGTGTCGGTCTCGCTCCGGAACTCGAACCCCAGCTCGCGCAGCCGGGGCCGCTGCCGCGCCGCGCTCTCGACGATCCCGTTGTGCACGAGCGCAATGTCCCCGTCGGCCGACAGCTGGGGGTGCGCGTTCACCCGGTTCGGCGGACCGTGCGTCGCCCACCTCGTATGCGCGATCCCGCAGCTCCCGACCGGCAGCCGGCCGTCGAGCGCGTCCTCGAGCTCGGCGATCTTCCCCGGCCGCTTCTCGACCGCCAGTCCACCATTCTCCAGGACCGCGAGCCCCGCCGAGTCGTATCCGCGGTACTCCAGCCGCTTCAGGCCCTCCAGCAGGATCGGACCCGCCGGCCGCGGTCCCACATACCCGATGATCCCGCACATCAGCCGCCGGCCACGCCTGCGAGCACTGCCCGCGCCCGGTCGACGAGCGACTGCGCCTCGGCTGCTCCACCCGCCTCGGCGATCAGCCGCACCACCGGCTCCGTGCCGGAAGGCCGCACATGCAGCCAGCACCGCCGCGACCGCCACTCGATCCGCAGGCCGTCGCTCTCCTCACGGACCCCGCCGGGCAGCACCCGCCCCAGGGCCTCGAAGGCATCGCCGAGCAGCTCCCGCGGAAACGACACCTTCTCTTTCACGATCCGGTAGGCAGGCAGGCGCCCCACGCGAACCGAAAGCGGCACCCCGGGCTCGTCGGCCAGAAACTGAAGCAGCAGCGCGGCACCCACCGGCGCGTCACGCGTGTGATGCAGCTCCGGCAGAATCACGCCCCCGTTCCCCTCGCCCCCCACGACCGCGTCCTCGGCGATCATCCGCTCCACGACGTTGATCTCCCCCACCGGCGCCCTGATCGCCCGGCACCGGTGCATCTCCGCCACATCGCCCACGACCCTGCTCGTCGAGAGGTTGGTGACGACGCTCCCGGGCCGCCGCGAAAGCACCACGTCCGCCGCCAGCGCCAGCGTCAGATCCTCACCCAGGGGCCGCCCCTCCTCGTCCACCAGCGACAGCCGGTCCACGTCCGGGTCAACCGCCAGCCCGATCCGCGCCCCAGACTCGCGCACAAGCTCCCCCAGCGCAGCCAGACTGGCCGCCACGGGCTCGGGATTCCGGTGGAACCGTCCGTTCGCCTCGGTCCCGATGGCGCTGACCTCGCATCCCAGCCGCGAGAGCAGCTCCGGCATGATCACACCACCTGCCCCGTTGCCGCAGTCGAGCGCAACGTGCATCCCTTCGCTGCGGATCTGTCGGGTATCGAGCAGAGACAGGTTCAGGATCCCCTCGATGTGACGCTCCACCGCGCCCCCGTCCCGCTCCACACGCGGGATCGCGTGCCAGAGTGCGCGCCCCGGTTCCCGCTCCCGCACCCGCGCCTGGAAACGCCTCATGCGGGCGGGCGGAAGGAACGTCCCCCCCCTCACCGCGAACTTCAGCGCATTCCACTCGGCGGGGTTGTGGCTCGCGGTCACGCCCAGCCCCCCCGCGGCGTCCCCCTCCCGCACGGCCAGCATCAGCGTCGGCGTCGGCACGACCCCGAGCTCCACCGCCCGGCACCCCACCGACAGCAGCCCGGCCACGGCCGCGCGCATCAGCATCGGCCCCGAGGTCCGAGAGTCGCGTCCCACCAGGACCGGTCCCTCGTCTCCCTCTTCCCGCAGGAAGGCCCCGTAGCACGCGGCAAGTCCCGCGACCAGCTCCGGCGTGAGCGCGTCGCCCACGCGGCCGCGGAACCCGGATACGCTGACCATCAGGTCGTCGGGCAGGAGAATGGGCATGCGGGAAATTAGCGTATATTGGCAGACGCCATTGGAGCCCGGGACTCAGGGAGAATCCGTTGTCCGAACCGCCAGGACATTTCGATACCCAACGTTTCGACACCCGCTGCGTGCACGCCGGACAATCTCCGGAACCGGTCACCGGGGCGATCACGACGCCGGTGTTCCAGACCTCGACCTATGTGCAGGACGGGCTGGGGCGTCACCGCGGCTACGAGTACGCGCGGCTCCAGAACCCCACCCGTGAAGCCTGCGAAGCCAACATCGCGGCGCTCGAGGGCGGACGGCACGGCATCGCGTTTTCGAGCGGCCTCGCCGCGATCGAGTGCCTTGCCAAGACCGTCGCGCCGGGTGCCCACATCGTGAGCGAGGAGAACACCTACGGCGGCACCACGCGGATGTTCACACAGGTCTTCGACCGCCTGGGCATCGACGTGACGCTGGTCGACACCCGCGACGAGGGCGCCATCCGCGCCGCACTTCGTCCGGACACCAGGCTCATCCATCTCGAGACTCCGTCCAACCCCCTCATGCGCATCGCCGATATCGGGGCGGTCGCCGAGCTGGTCCGCCCCCACGGTGCGCTCGTCTGCGTCGACAGCACCTTCGCGTCGCCCTTCAACCAGAAGCCGCTGACGCTGGGCGCCGATGTCGTGGTGCACTCGACCACCAAGTACCTGGCCGGACACTCGGACCTCCTGGGAGGCATCCTCGTGGTGGACGACGACGCCCTGGCCGAAGACCTGCACTTCGTGCGCAAGTCCACCGGCCCGCTGCCCGGACCGCTCGATTCATGGCTCACGCTGCGCGGCACCAAGACCCTTCACCTGCGCATGGCGCGCCATAACGAGAACGGGATGCGGATCGCCGAGTTCCTCCAGTCCCATCCCGCGGTGCGGGCCGTGCACTACCCCGGGCTGCCGGCCCATCCTCAACACGATCTGGCCCGGCGCCAGATGCACGGCTTCTCCGGGATGCTCTCGGCGGAGTTCCCGGATGCAGACGCGAAGCGCCTCGCAGAGGGCACCACCCTCTTCCGCCTCGCGGAGAGTCTGGGCGGCGTGGAATCCATGATCTGCGTGCCCGCCGTAATGACCCACGCGTCGGTCCCGGAAGCTGCGCGGCTGCGCCTGGGGATCACCAGCGGACTGGTCAGGCTCTCGGCGGGGATCGAAGACGCGCGGGATCTCGTCGAAGACCTGGAGCGCGCCCTCGACAAACCATAGAAACGGGACACATCCAACGATGAACTACGACGATTTCGACACTTCGTACGGCCACGGAGACGACGCCGGCGCCAACGGCGAATCCCGCGCCACCCGCATCCTCACCGACATCTCGTCGCGATCGTGGGAACACAGCGCGGACCGGGCCGCCCTGGCCGCCCTGCGCAAGCTGCCCGGCTTCGACCAAGTGCTGCGCACCCTCTTCGGGATCTTCGGCGAGAAGCCGGTGCGGCTCGCCTTCCAGGCTAACGCGGTTCGTGTGGGACCGAACCAGTTCCCTCACCTCTGGGACCTGTACTGCGAGGTCTGCACCACGCTGGACGCCCCCGAACGCTACCCCCTGTTCGTCTCCCAGAACCCGGTCGTCAACGCGGGTGCATACGGGATGAAACAGCCCTTCATCATCCTCAACTCCGGCACCCTGGAGCTCCTCACCGACCGGCAGGTGTCGTACGTGATGGGCCACGAAGTCGGCCATGTGATGAGCGACCACGTCCTCTACAGGACCATGACCGTTCTGCTTACCGAGCTCGCCAAGCTGGGCTTCCCGCTGGTGGGGCTCGCGGCCCGGGCGATCCTCATCGCGCTCCTCGAATGGTCGAGGAAGAGCGAGCTCTCGTCGGACCGGGCGGGGCTGCTCGCGATCCAGGAGCCGGACGAGGTCATGGGTTCCATGCTGAAGATGGCCGGCGGCGGGCGGGACGAGGAGACGTCGTTGCCCGAGTTCATCCGGCAGGCGGAGGACTACCGCCAGTCCGGCGACATGGCCGACCAGGTCTTCAAGGTCCTGAATCTGCTTGGCCAGTCGCACCCCTTCTGGGTTCTGCGCGTATCGGAACTCCGGGGCTGGATCGAGACGGGCGACTACGACCGGATCCTGCGCGGCGAATACCAGCGGCGGGGCGACCCCGATCCCGCCTACGCCGAGGACCTGGCCGAGGCCGCCGACAGCTACAAAACCGGCGCGAGGGAAGTGCTCGGGCAGATGGCCGGAGCGGCCAGACGTGCCGGTGAGAGCTTCTGGGAATCCTTCAGAAAGCAACCCTGACGGGCATGCGCATCCTGATCGTCGGAAACGGTGGCCGTGAGCACACGCTGCTGTGGAAGCTGCGCCGGGACGCGCCCGGGGCCGCCTTCTACGCGACTCGCCCCAACGGCGGGATGGCGCCTCATTGCGCCGCGGTCGACATCGCGCCCACGGATGTGGTGGCGTTGGCGGGATGGGCGGTCGCCAACCGGATCGACCTGGCCGTCGTGGGCCCCGAAACACCTCTGGCCGCGGGCCTCGCCGACCGGATGAAGCGCTCCGGCGTCCCCGTGTTCGGGCCTTCGGCGGGAGCGGCCCGGATCGAGTCCAGCAAGGCCTTCGCCAAGGATCTGATGGCGGGCGCGGGGGTGCCCACGGCCGCCTACGAAGTGCACACGGACGCCGACCGGGCAGCGGCGTTCATCGAGTCGGTGGGTGCGCCGGTGGTCGTCAAGGCATCGGGTCTGGCCGCGGGCAAGGGCGCGATCGTGTGCGGCACCGTGGAGGAGGCCGTGACCGCCGCGCGCGACATGCTCTCCGGGTCGTTTGGCGAGGCGGGCCGCAAGGCGGTAGTCGAGGAGTACATGGAGGGCGAGGAGCTCTCCGTGTTCTGTCTCGCCGACGGGGAGGAGTTCGTGCCGCTCCTGTCGTCCCAGGACCACAAGCGGATCGGCGAGGGGGATACCGGGCCCAACACCGGCGGCATGGGGGCCTATGCGCCGGTGGGATTCGTGACCGATGCGCTGATCGAGGAGGTGGGCGATCGCGTCGTCGCGCCCGTGCTCACGGCGCTGGCCGAGGGCGGCAACCGCTTCAGCGGCCTCCTCTACGCCGGGCTGATGATCACCCGGGAGGGACCGAAGGTGGTCGAGTTTAACTGCCGCTTCGGCGATCCGGAGACGCAGGCGGTGCTGCCGCTGCTCGCCTCGTCGCTCCTCGAGCCGATGATGGCCGTCGCCGAGGGATCGGGGCTGGCGGACCATGCCCCCGTCTTCGCCGACGCGGCCGCGGTCACGACCGTCCTGGCGGCTTCCGGCTATCCGGGGAGCTACGACAAGGGGGCGCCCATCGACATCCCGCCCCTGCCGCGGGGCGCCGAGGTCTTCCACGCGGGCACCGCGCTCCGGTCCGGCCGCCTCGTGGCGTCGGGAGGCCGCGTGCTCGCGGTGACCGCCCTCGACCGCGACTTCGAACGCGCCCGGACGGTGAGTCGCGCGGTCGCGCAGGCGATCACCTTCGAAGGCAAGTATTATCGAAAGGACATCGGGTGGCGCGAGGCCGAACGCCGAAGCTGAGAACGCGTCCGGCCTCCGCCGCCGGAATGATATCACAACAACATCAAAACGATAGCACATGGGAGGGACCGACTTTGATCATCACAACCACGCCCACGCTGCAGGGAGAGCGCATCAGGGAGTACCTCGGGATCGTGACCGGGGAGACGATCATCGGCGCCAACGTCTTCAAGGACATCATGGCCAGTATCCGCGACATCGTGGGGGGCCGCTCGGGAGCGTACGAGGACGCGCTCAGGACGGCCCGCGAGGGGGCGCTCCGCGAGATGGCTTCGCAGGCGCGCGCCCGCGGTGCCGACGCGGTGATCGGCGTGGATCTCGACTACGAGGTGCTGGGCACATCCAACGGGATGCTCATGGTCTCGTCGAGCGGAACCGCGGTCGCGCTGGAGTAGTGGCGTGCCCGAGCTCCCCGAGGCCGAGACGATTGCGCGGGGGCTGAACAGGGTTCTGCCCGGGAGGGTCGTCGCCGCGGTCACCGTGCTGCGCGAAGACGTGGTGAGTGGTGCGCCGGCCAGCTTTGCGGCGGCAGTGGCGGGAAAGCGTTTCGGCGCGACCGGGAGGCGCGGCAAGAACGTAGTCCTCGCACTCGAGGACCCGTCCCGGGCGACGGTCGATCGTGTCGTCGACCGCGTCGTGGTCAACCTGGGGATGACGGGCCGCCTGGTGCCCGGATCCGGCGCCGGCCCCGCGTCCGCATCCACACACCCCGCCGTCCTCTTCCGGTTCCGCGACGGCGGCTCCCTGACCTACGACGACGTGCGCAGGTTCGGGCTGCTCACCCACGTTCCGGGCGCCGAATGGATGCGCTGGTCGCGCCGGCTCGGACCGGAACCGCTCGCCAGGTCCTTCACCGGAGCCCGGCTGCGCGGGATCCTTGCGCGCTCCAGGTCGCCGGTGCGTTCGCTGCTGCTTGACCAGCGCAGGATCGCCGGCGTGGGCAACATCTACGCCGTCGAGGCGCTGTGGTTCGCCCGGATCCACCCGCGCACGCCCGCCAATGCGATCGGCGACCGCGCGGGGGCCCGACTGCACCGCTCGCTCAGGCGGGTTCTGCGCCGGGCGGTCGAGGCGGGAGGCACCACGCTGCGCAACTACCGCGCCCCCGACGGCAACGAGGGGCGGTTCCGCCGCGCTCTCCACGCCTACGGCCGCGAGGGTCTCCCGTGCTTCCGCTGCCGCGCCCCGATCGGGCGCATCGTCTTCGGCGGACGCTCCGCATACCTTTGCCCGCGCTGCCAGCCGGATCCGCGCGGCCGGGGAGCCGCACCGTGACCGCGCCCCCTCTCCCGCAGGCTCGGCTGCGGCGCGTGCGCTCCGCCCGTGCCGCCCTGGCCGTTCTCGCGGCCGGCGCGAGCCTCGCACCCCCATCAAGCCCCGCCGCCTCTGCCCAGCAACCGGTCGCACCGGCCCCCGGCACCGAACTGCCCGTCGTCCGCCACACGCTCGACAACGGGATGACGTTCCTGGTGCTGGAACGCCGCCAGTCGCCCACCGTTGCGCTGGTGGTGTACTACCCCGTCGGCTCGGTCAACGAGCACCTGGGCAACACGGGGATCGCACACGTGGTGGAACACATGCTCTTCAAGGGTTCGGACGAGATCGGGACTTCGGACCGGGCACTGGAGAGACCGCTGCTGGAGGAGATGGACGCGGCCCGCGACTCGCTGGTCGCCGCGATGGGGCAACCCGAGCCCGACACGGCCCTGACAAACCGGCTGCGCTCGAGGATCTCGTCGCTGGAGGATCGGGCGAGAGCCCACGTCATCCCGAACGAGTTCGACCGCATCCTGTCCGCGGAGGGCGCGCGCGGGCTCAACGCCACCACTTCGCACGAGGCGACACGGTACTTCGTCGAGCTTCCGGCCAACCGGATCGAACTCTGGTTCGCGCTGGAGTCCGACCGCATGAAGAATCCGGTCTTTCGCGAGTTCTTCACGGAGCTGGACGTGGTCAGGGAAGAGCGGCGCATGCGGCTCGAGACCAGCCCCGGGGGGCTCCTCGAGACGGCCTTCCTGGCCACCGCGTTCCAGGTGCACCCGTACGGGGTCCCCGTGATCGGCCACGCCTCGGACCTCGACGCCCTGACCCGGCGGCAGGCGGTGCAGTACTTCCGCGACTACTATGGGGCGCGCAACGCGGTCGCGGCGATCATCGGCGACGTGGACGCGGACCAGGTTGTCCGGTGGGCGGAGGAGTACTTCGGGCCGGTCGCGGCGGGGCGTTCCGCGCCTCCGGTGCTGGCACGCGAACCGGACCAGGCCGGGGAACGCCGGATCGTCGTGGAGTACGACGCCGAGCCCCGCCTCATGATCGGTTGGCGGACCGTCTCGGGATTCCACGAGGACGCGCCGGCGCTCACCATGCTCGCGTCGGTGCTCAGCGGCGGACGAACCACGCCGCTCTACCGGCGCCTCGTCGCCGAAGACCAGTCCGCGCTCCAGGTCGCCACCTACCTGGGGCCCGGCTTCCGGTATCCGAGGCTGTTCACCGTGTCGGCCGTGCCCAAGGCCCCGCACACGACCGAATCCATCGAGGCGGCCGTATACGACGAAATCCGCAGGATCCAGGAGACGGCACCCGACTCCAGTGCCCTGGTGCGGATCAGGAACCAGTTGCGGGCCGGCGAGTTCCGGCGGCTGTCTTCCAACCTGGAACTGGCCATGCAGCTCTCCGAATCGGAGGCGACGCTGGGTGACTGGCGCGAGACCTTCCGCCTCTCCCGCCGGATCGGCGAGGTGACGCCGGAGGACGTGCGGCGCGTCGCGGCCAAATACCTGGTCGACCGTTCGCGAACGGTGGCGACGATGGTGCGCAGGAGTCCGCCATGACGCGCACGTGCCGACTCTCCCTGCTCCCGGCGATCTTCGCAATGCTGCTGCCGGTTCTCGCCCCCGCCGGCACGCCGCCGCGCGCGCACGCCCAAGATTCGGTGCGCGAGCGGATCGCCGAAATGAGATTCCCCGACCTGCGTTTCAGGCGGATCGAGCCCCGGGAGGAGAGCGTGCGGGGCGTGCCCGTGTACTTCCTGGAGGACCACGAGCTACCGCTGGTCACGGTCTACGCCACCTTCGAGGGAGGTGTGCGCCACTTCCCCCGTGACTTCTTCGCTGCCGCATCCGCGATGCCGGGGCTGCTGCGCACCGGGGGCACACTCGCCCTGCCGCCGGACTCGGTCGACGCCCGCATCGAGCGGATGGCGCTGGCGATGAGCTTCGGACAGGGGGGCGGAAGCGCGTCGTCGTGGGTGAACACGCTGTCGGTGCAGGTCGACGATGCGGTGCGGCTGTGGGCCGACATGCTTCGCACCCCGCGCTTCGACTCCACACAGGTCGAACTGTGGCGCGGGTCGGAGCTCGAGCGCGTCAGGCGCCGGCGCGACGACCCGGCATCACTCGCGTTCGGGCGCTTCAACCGCATCATGTACGGCGAGCACCCGGTCGGGTGGGAGATGGGCGCGGCCGACCTGGAACCGGCGGACCTGGCCGACGAGCGCCTCCGCTACGTCCACGCAGCGGTGGTTTGCCCGGAAAACATGGTCCTCGGGGTCACCGGAGACATCTCCTGGCGGCGGATCCGCACGCTGCTGAACGAGATGCTGGCGGAATGGCCCGCGTGCTCGGGCAACCTTCAGGAAGATCCGGGTCCGGAGATCCGGCCGGATCCGGGTGTTTTCGTGATCCACAGGGAGATCGAACAGAGCGTGGTGGTGATGGCCCACGCCACCTCGATCAGGCAGGGCGACAACGACGGCTATTTCGCTTCGCGGATCGGGAACGCGATCCTCGGGGCCTCCGGCCTTTCAAGCCGCCTGGCTTCGGAACTGCGGACGCGCGAGGGCCTCGCCTACAGCGCGTCCTCCATCTGGACCACGTCGCGCCGCGACGACGGTCTGGCCGGCGCCCTGACGCGCACCAGGCCCGAAACCACGCTGGCCGCCGCCCGGCTCCTCCTTGCCGCGATCGATTCCATGCGCGCCTCTCCACCCGCCCAGGCAGAGGTCACGCACGCGGTGGACGAGGTGGTCAACGGCTTCGTCTTCAACTTCCGCACGCCGTTTCAGATCATTGCGCGGGGCATGGCCTACCGCAGGCTCGACCTGCCCCCGGACTGGCTCGAGCGATACGTCGACGGGATTCAGGACGTCACGCCCGCCCGGGTCCAGAGCGTCTTCCGGCGCGAGGTGGACCCGGCGCGGATGACGGTGCTGCTGGTCGGCGACACCACGCGCTTCGATGGCTCGGCGTCGGAACTCGGACCGGTCACGGTTCTGTCGGACGAGTCCGGCGACGCGGGCATCATCCCCGCGGGGGCTTCGTCGCCACGTGAACGGCCGCGATCCCCCCGCTGACGAGGAACCAGCGCACCGGCTCGAATCCCGTTTCGCGCAGCAGTCCGGCCAGCCGGTCCGGTCCGGGGAAGCCCTCCACCGACCTGGGCAGGTAGGTGTACGCCCACGGATGCCCCGACACCCACCTTCCCACCCGGGGCAGAACGTGGTTGAAGTAGAGCAGATACGCCCGGCGCATCAGCCTTCCCGGCGGCACCGTGAATTCGAGAATCACGAAGCGGCGCCCCGGCCGCAGGACACGCAGCACCTCGCGAAAGCCCGCGCTCGGCTCCGACAGGTTGCGCACGCCGAAGCCCACGGTGGCACCGGCAACCGAGTCGTCCGCGAAGGGCAGCAGCTGGGCGTCCCCGCACACCGGCGCCACGGCCTCGCCTTCGATCTTGCGGAGTCCCTGCGCCAGCATGGGAAAAGCGAAGTCGGAGCCGACCACGCACCCCCCAAAGCCCTCTTGCCCCGCAAGCTCGAGCGCCAGGTCGAAGGTCCCCGAGCACACGTCGAGATAGGTCCCGTGCGGGGCCCGCTCCCAGCCCAGTTCGCGGATCGCCCGGCGGCGCCACCTCCTGTCGATGTTGAGGCTCAGAAGGTGGTTCAGCAGGTCGTAGCGCGGAGCGATCTCGCTGAAGATCGTCCGCACCTGCGCGGCGCGCGCGCGTCCGTCCGCCGGATCCGCATCGCGGAAAGCGGTCACCTGGCACCTTTGCTCATAGCGGAGTGTAATGGGAACGGGGGCCTTGCGCGTAGTAGGTTGTTCAGTGGCTCCGGAAACGGGCCGACGCGGTGCCGGACAAATCCGCGGCCCGGCCCCCAAACCAGGCATGGAGAGGAACGCGGACGACCTTGCAAAGCCCGGTTCCCGACGACAGAGCGCTCGCCGCGCAGGCCGCCAAGGGCAGCGAAAAGGCCTTTCGAGAGCTGCTTCGGCGGTACGAGAGACCGGTCTTCAGCCTGATCTACCGCATGGTGCGCGACCGGGGCATCGCCGAAGACCTCTCGCAGGAGACCTTCATCCGCACCTTCAACGCGATCGCCAGCTACAACCCCGGATACAAGTTCTCCAGCTGGATCTTCAAGATCGCACACAACCTTACCATCGATCACCTGCGCAAGAAACGCATCGACACGATCTCCATCCACGGCTCTCCCGACGCGGTCACTCCCGATGAACAGGCCAGGACGCGCCTCGTCCTCGAATCGACCTACGAGCGCCCCGACGCCTACGTGGAGAACATCGAACTGGGAGGTCAGATCGAGGCCGCCATCGCGAGGCTCAGGCCGGAATACCGGGCCGTGACCCTGCTCCGCCACGTCGAGGGGTACTCCTATCAGGAGATCGCCGATATTCTCGAATTGCCCCTGGGCACGGTGAAGACCTATATCCACCGTGCACGGCTGGAACTCAAGGCTGCGCTCGCGCCCATTACCTGAAAACGTGAATGGGCCCGATCGGCTGAAACCACCGCGGGACGGGGGGCGTACTGGGACCGATACGCAAGGAGGAGCCGGAATCGTGAAGCGGAACCGACCAGACACAGACACGCTCGACCCGAGGACCACGCGGCTTTTCGCGTACCTCGACGGCGAGTTGTCTCCGGTGGACCGGTCCGCCCTGGAGGCCGAGGCTGCGGCGGATCCCGCGCTGCGGGCCGAGCTTCGCGCCTTCCGTTCCATCTTCGCGTCCATGAAGGACCTGGAGTCCCCCGCACCACCGCCCGATCTGGAGGTGAGCGTGATCGCGGCGTTGCAGACCCGTCCCACTCCGCTGCACCGCCTGTGGGGCTGGTTCACGGGGAGCCTGCATGGACGGCCGCCCGGCGGTCCCTTCGACGCGATCCTCGATGGCCGCCTCACCACGCGGCAGGCCGCCGCGCTCTCGTCTCTGGCCGCGCGCGACGCGGAAGCCGCCCGCGTGCTCGCCGGGTGGCGACGCCTGGGACACGAGCTGTCGCGGCTGCCCGAATTCGCCCCCGCCCACGGTTTCGCCGACCGGGTGATGGCGCGAGTGACGGTGCCCGAAGCTCCTGCTTCCCGAACCCGCGCCACGGTGTGGATCCGAGGACTCTGGCCACGACGCCAGGAGCGGCTGGCGGCCGCCTCGGGCATCGCCTTCGGACCCACGGCGGCGGTGGCGGGCACGGCCTACCTGCTCTTTGCGAACAATCCCCTGGTCACCCTCTCCAATCTGGGGAGCTTCCTGTGGGACAAGGGCCGGGAGGCATTCCTGGGCGTATCCCAGAGTCTCTTCGACGCCGGACTGGGCATCCCGGCAGCGCCGGGCGGCCTCGCCGGAATGGCCTCCACGCCGGCGATTCTGGCCAGCCTGCTGCTCGTTGGCGGGCTGACGCTGGTCTCGGCCTGGATTCTCTACAGGAACATCTTCCGCACTACGGCAGTTTACACCACGGCATCGGAACGTCGCCATGTATCGGTCTAGCCACTTCATTTCACTATTGACGGCCCTCGTCCCGACCATGGCCTGGGCCGCGCCCGGCGCCACCGCGCAGCAGCGCGACGTCGTGTCGAGCCAGGTGGAGGTCTCGAACAGCGAGGCTTCACTGCGCCTGGAGTTCGCCGACGGCGAGCGGCTCACGCTGCGCTTCGCGGACGGAGTCGCCCTGCTCGACGGCGAAGCACTCGGCAACTACGAACCGGGCGGCGCCTCGGACCGCGCCTGGCGCAGCCTGCTGGCCGAGGTGCTGTCCCTGTCGGACGGGCCTCTGGTGCGCGAGCTGGAACGATGGAGTCCGGGGGCCGGGCTCGGGGGGGACGACCTCGAACTGCTACAGCAGGTCGACGCGGCGCTTGAAGGTGCCTTCGCGGGCGTCGCGCAGTCGCAGGGGCGCGCCCCGCGCCAGAGGCCGGACGAGGTTCCGGCGGCCCCGGAGGTACGCCCCGCCACGCCTCCCGACCCTTCTCCTGACTTTGCACGGTTTCGCGATGAGATCCGGGAAGAGGTGCGAGAAGAGGTGCGGGAGGAACTGCGCCGTGAGTTCGAGCGTGAAATGTCGCCGACACGGAGCAGGTCATCGGGGTACTCCGCGCCACGAGCGCTGAGGGCCGCGGGAGATGTGTTGGGCACCGTCTTCACCTACCTGGTGGCCGGAGCGCTGGCGCTGCTCCTGATGCGCTTCGCCGGGCCGCGCCTCGACTCCGTCACCCGGGAGATCCAGCACCGTCCGGGGCGGGCGGGCGCCGTGGGCCCTGGGTCGTATACACAT
>VXMI01000097.1 GCA_009841165.1 Gemmatimonadota bacterium
GGGTGGCGGTCGTCGTAGCTGCTGCGCCCCAGGATCGTGGTGCGGTAGCGGGCGCCCTGGAAGCCGGTGCGGTCACCATCCTCGTCGCGCTCGACCCGGATGCGCGTTCGTGACTGCGGCCGCCCCGTATTGAAGGGCGGATCCACGTAGACGAGCTGGACGCTTTCCCCCTCCATCGCTCGCAGCACGGGGAGGTTGTCGGCCAGGATGATCCGCCCCGAAGGACCACCCTGGCCGCTCTTCATCCAAAGCACCCTCGAATGGCGCGGGGGCCTAGCTCCCTCCGTCCGAGACCGCGCGGTTCGCTTTCGCCTGCCGGACCATCTCGCGCACATCGGCCAGCAGCTGCTGCGCGTCGTAGACGATGCCGTCCTTGATCGTGTACTTGATGCCGCCGACGCGCTCGGTCTCGCCGGTGTCGTCGTTGAGCCGAGGGGTCCCGTTGCCGTAGAGCACCTTGAGGTTCTGGAGCGGGTTCTCGTCCACGACGACCATGTCGGCCTTGAGGCCGGGGCGCAGAATGCCGAAGTCGATGGTCGTCCCCTTGGGGTCGTGGAGCTCTTCCGCGCCGAACAGCGTCGCGGAGCGAATCACCTCGACCGGGTGGAAGCCGGCCTCACGCAGCAGTTCGAGCTCACGGATGTAGTCGAAGCCGTAGAGCTTGTAGATGAAGCCGGAGTCGGAACCGGTCGTGACCCGTCCGCCCGCGTTCTTGTAGTCGTTGAGGAAGTGCATCCACTTGTTGAAGAAGCGCTTCCAGTGGTACTCGTCCTCGCTGGTCCAGTAGAACCAGTAGGAACCGTGCGCGATCCGCGACGGCTGGTAGAAGTCCCACTGGCTGGGCAGCGTGTACTCTTCGTGGAAATCGGCCTCGCGGGCGCGCATCACGTCACGGCTGGCCTCGTAGATGGTCATCGTGGGGTCGAGACCGAAGTCGAGCTCCAGGAACCGGTCGATGAGGTCGTTCCACTGCTCGGACCCGGGCTCGGCGGCCTGATTCCAGAGGCGCCCGACGTTCCCGAAGCGGTGCTGTTCATCCTGGTAGTTGTAGTCGAGCGGCCAGTCCTGCACGCTGTAGTCGGTGAGCATCGACTCCATAAGGCCGTAGTAGTGGGTCATCATGTCGAGCCCGACCTCGGCGGCGTCGAGCGCGGTCATGCGCACCACGCCCATCTGGCCGAGGTGGGCGACGCTGCCGAGGCCATACTTCTTCGACTCGTCGATCACCGCGGCCATGATATCGGGGTCCATCGCGCCAAGCTTGAGACCGTCGATCTTCGCGCCCTCCACATCGACCTCGGCGGCCCAGCGCACCCACTCGCGCGCCTTCTCGGGCGAATCGACCGGGCCGTTGTCCCAGGCCTCGCCGGGGCGGGCATAGGTGAACATGCGCGGTGCGACGATCTCGTTGCGCTCGGCCAGGGCCTTCTCCTGGAGTGCCCACATCATCGGCCCGTGGCCCACCCCGCGGGAGGTGGTGATCCCGTGACCCATCCACAGCTTGTAGGTGTACTCGGGCTGTGGGGCCTTGCCTCCGCCCCCGGTGTGGGCGTGCATGTCCACGAAGCCGGGCATGATGAACATGCCGGTCATGTCGATCTCCCTCGTGGCACCGGAGGGCCGGCGGTCCTGGTTGATCGGCACGCCGGGATATCCGACGGTCTGGATCTCGGATATCCTGTCGCCTTCGATCACGATATCCACTGGTCCCATGGGCGGTGCGCCGGTGCCGTCGATAATCGTGGCGCCTCGAAGAATGAGCCGCTCGTGAGGACCGTCCCCCTCGGAGGCGCCGCGGGGAGTGGTGGGCTCCATCTGCGCGGAAAGCGCGGCAGGAACGGCCATCGCAACGGCGACGGCGAATGCGAACGTGCGGATCGGGCTGCGGGACAACTCCATCCGGAACCTCCTGTGTGGTGAACCTCGTGAACGGCGCAACAATCTAAGCCGGGAGACCGGTGCGCGGACAGAAGCAGCGCCCCGCATGGACAGGCGCCACGCCCCGGATTAGCGTTTTCCATGGCCCGGAACGACGCCGAAATGGCTGACACAGGGGAGCCCGGCGGGGCAGGCCCACAGGACCTCGGCCCAGGAGAGGCCGCAGCGGAGATCGCCCGACTCCGCACGGAGATCGGCCGCCACAACCGCCTCTACTACCAGGAGGCGCGGTCCGAGATATCCGACTCGGCATACGACGAACTGTTCCGCCGCCTGCTTGCCTTCGAAGCGGCCCATCCGTCGCTGGCCGTCCCCGATTCGCCCACGCAGCGGGTGGGTGCGGACCCGCTCGAGAGCCTTCCCAACATCGAACACGCCGTCCCCATGCTGTCGCTGGACTCGGCACAGGATATCGACACGGTACGGCGCTTCGACGAGCGGCTGCGCAAGGCCCTCGGCGACGTAGAGATCCGCTACGTCCTGGAGCCGAAGCTGGACGGCGCTTCGCTGGAGCTCGTCTACGTCGACGGCGTCCTGGACCGGGCGGTGACCCGTGGAAACGGCCGCGTCGGCGAAGGCGTCACCGAAAACGTCCGCACCATCCGCTCGGTTCCCCTGCGCCTGCGCGACGACAGGCTGGCCCCCCCTTCGTTCCTGTCGGTCAGGGGCGAAGCCATCATGTACCTCAGCGACTTCGAGACGCTCAACCAGCGCCGCATCGAAGCGGGCGAACAGCCCTACCAGAACCCCCGCAACGCCACCTCGGGCGCACTCCGCCAGCTCGATTCGCGCATCACCGCGAGCCGCCCGCTGACCGTGCTCGCATACGACATCATGGAGGTCCGCGGGGCCTCGTTCGACACCGACTCCGACGGTCTGGCGGCGCTGAAGGCATGGGGACTGCTCACTCCGGAACGGATCGAAGCCGTGGACTCGGTGGACGAGATCGCGGAGTACCATCGACGCTTCGACGCCGACCGCGACACGCTCGACTACGAGATCGACGGAGTGGTCGTGAAGCTCGACGCGCTGGCGCCGCGGGCGGGGCTGGGGAGCACGTCGCATCACCCAAGGTGGGCGATCGCCTTCAAGTTCGAGCCCCGCAAGGAGATCACCACGATCGACCGGATCTTCGTGTCGGTGGGCCGCACGGGCGTCCTCACGCCGGTCGCGCTCCTGCGTCCGGTGGAGGTGGGCGGCGTCACGGTCTCGCGGGCCTCGCTCCACAATCGCGAGGAGCTTGAGCGGAAGGACGTGCGAGAGGGGGACAGGGTCCGCATTCAACGCGCTGGCGACGTGATCCCACAGGTCGTCGAGCGGGTGGACGAGGCCGGGAGGGAAAGGGGGCCACCGTTCAAAATGCCGGCCGCGTGCCCGTCCTGTGGCACCCCTCCGGTTGAGAAGGGCCCCTTCACGGTGTGCCCCAATCACTTCGCCTGCAGCGCGCAGCTGAAGGGACGGATCACCCACTTCGGCGCACGCAGCGCGCTGGACATCGAGGGGCTGGGCGCCGAGACGGCCGCGCTGCTGGTCGATCAGGGGCTCGTCGCCGAGCTGGCCGACCTCTTCGATGTGGCGGAAGACGACCTCGTCCCGCTGGAGGGCTTCGCGGAAGTGTCGGCGCGGAACCTTGTGGCCGGGATCCGGAAACGCCGCGTCGTCGAGTTGGCGCGCTTCCTTGTGGGTCTGGGCATCCCGGAGGTGGGCGTGACGGTGGCGCGGGACCTTGCGGCGCACTTTCGCGGCATCGACACGCTCCGTAACGCCGTGCCGGAGGAGCTGGAGGAAGTGCACGGCGTGGGCCCCACGATGTCGGCGGCCATTCGCGGCTTCCTGGACGAGCCGCGGGTCGCGGAGGCGCTCGACCGCCTGCTCGACAAGGGTTTCGAGTTTGCCGTACCGGAGGAAGTCCCGGCAGACGATGAGAACCCCTGGACCGGAAAGACCGTGGTGCTGACCGGGTCCCTCGAGGCGTTCACAAGGAGCGAACTGAAGAAGATCCTGCAGGGGCTCGGCGCGCGCGTCACGGGTTCGGTCAGCGCGCGGACCGACTGCCTGGTTGCGGGCGCGAACCCCGGGTCGAAGCTGGTCCGGGCCAGGGAACTCGGGGTCGAGGTGGTGGACGAGGCGCGCCTGCGGGAGTTGCTGCACGGGGATCCCGCCGAGACGCCCGGCGCCACCACCCCGTGACCAACCCCGCGCTCGCCCGACACATCGCCGAACTCGCGGATTTGATGGCGCTGGACGGTACCGGGCCGCAACGGGTCCGGCACTACCGCCGCGCGGCCACCACGATAGGGCGTTTCGAGCACCCCCTCGCCGACCTGATCAGTGCCGGGGTCGATCTGACCCGGGTGCCGGGGATCGGGAAGGGTCTGGCCGGGGTTCTTAAGGACCTGGTGCTGCGTGGGTCGTCGCCGCGGCTGGAAGGGTACCGAGCCCGCACTCCGGCGGGGCTCCTCGACGTGATGCGCCTCCCGGGCGTGGGCGCGACGCGCGCACGTGTGCTGCGTCGGGTCGGTATCGACTCGCTCCCAGCGCTCGAGGACGCGGTCGCGAGCAGGCGGATCTACGGGCTGGACGGGTTCGGGCCCGGTGTCGTGAGGCGCGTGCAGGACGGCCTGGCGGCCAGGGCCGAAACGGAAGGGAAGGCCCTGCTCCCGGAGGCGGACCGCGTGGCGGCACGATTGGTGGCGCACCTGCGAGGCGCGGGGATCGAGCCGTGTCTGGCGGGTGACATTCGGCGCCGAACGGAGATCGTGGCCGCCGTCGATGTGGTTTGCGGGGTCGCGCCCGGGGCGCTGTGGGACGCGCTGGACGGGATCGGGGATGCGCGTGTAACCGGAAGCCGCGGGGACAACCCGGTTCACGCAAGCCTGGAAGGCGTGGCCGCGAGGCTGGTGGCGGCGCCATCCGACCGGGTCGAGGCGGTCGCGCATCACCTCACAGGCCCGCAATCCTTCATCGAGGCTCTGGCTGCGAGGGCGCGGGCAAGGGGGCTGCAGCTGACGCCCACGGGAATCGCCGGCGGGGCGGACTCGGCGGCGGGAGGCGAGGCCGCGATCTACGAGCGGCTGGGCCTGCCCTGGATCCCACCGGAGCTCAGGGACGTTGCCAATGCCATCGGGGGCGCCGAGTCCGGGATTCCGCGGCTGGTAACGCCCGATGACATCCGGGGCGATCTCCACATGCACACCACCTGGAGCGACGGCGCGGCGACGCTTCGACGCATGGTGGAGGCCGCAGTCGAACGGGGATACGCCTACGTCGCGATTACCGACCACTCGCCTTCGACGCGGGTTGTCGCGGGACTGGACGCGGCACGGTTGCGGGCACAGGCCGCCGAGATCGCCCGGGTGCAGGAGGAACTGCCGGCGATACGGATCCTGCGGGGGTGCGAAGTCGACATCCTGCCGGACGGTTCACTCGACCTGGACGACGAGACGCTCGCGGAACTGGATCTGGTGGTGGCGTCCGTCCACTCGTCGTTCGACATGAGCCGGGCGCGGATGACGCGTCGGATCATCTCGGCGATGGAGAATCCCCATGTCCATGTCCTCGGCCATCCCACGGGACGCCAGCTGGGGCGCCGGCTGCCCTGCGCCGTCGACCTGGAAGAGATTCTGCGCGCTGCGGCTGCTCTGGATGTGGCCGTGGAGGTGAACGCCAGCCCCCGGCGTCTCGATCTCGACCACCGCGGATTGCGGCTCTGCGGCGACCTCGGCGTCCAGGTCGTCGTCGGTTCCGACGCACACTCGGTCGCGCAATTGGATAATATCCGTTACGGGATCGACCAGGCTCGGAGGGGTTGGTTGCAAGCAAACGGGATCGTTAACACGAGAACACGCGGCCAGTTGCCGGAATGGCTGGGCCGGAGGCGTGCATGACCACGCTGGCCAACGTACTGCTCCTCCTGGGGGGCTTCGGAGCGCTGTACTTCGGTGCCGAGTGGCTGGTTCGGGGGGCCGCCCGGATTGCGGCCGCGATGGGGACGAGCCCGGTGGTGGTGGGACTCACCCTGGTCTCGCTCGGCACCTCCGCTCCCGAACTGGTCGTGGGTGTGATCGCCACGCTGAACGACGAGGGCGGCTTGCTCGTGGGCAACGTCCTGGGCTCCAATCTGGCCAACATCGGGCTGATCCTGGGCGGGACCGCGCTGATCAAGCCCCTTTCCGTCGCCGATCGGGTGATCAGCCGCGATGTCCCGATCATGATCGTGATCACGATCCTCGCTTTCCCGTTCGTCCTGGATCTGGAGGTCGACTGGGGCGATGGGCTGATCCTTCTGGCTCTGCTTGTCGCCTACGTGAGCTTCACGTTCTGGACCGAAGACGATGAGATAAGGGACATCCACGAGGGAGTGGGGACCTACGCCGGTGACGAGGAGGATGGCGAACAGGACATTCTCCGCAACCTGGGATTGGTGGTGATCGGGGCGGCGGGACTGGGGGTTGGCGGCAAGGCGATCGTGGACTCGGCCACGTACCTGTCGGGAGTGCTGGGCGCGAGCCCGGAAGTCATCGGCCTGACCATTGTCGCGGTCGGGACATCGCTCCCGGAGCTGGTCACATCGATCGTCGCCGCCGCGCGCAAGCAGGCCGACATCGCGGTCGGCAACATCGTGGGCTCCAACATCTTCAACATCGCCGCAGTCATGGGGGCCTCGGCGCTCGTGCGGGGCTACCCGGTCGACCAGTCGATCCTGACCCTGCAGTTGCCGGCCGTCCTCATCCTGTCGGTCCTGGTGTGGCCGGTTGTCGCGAGCGCCCGGAGGGTCAGGCGCTCGGAAGGCCTGCTTCTCCTGCTCGTCTATTTCGGCCTGATGGGCTGGATCACCCTTGGCAGCTGACGAGGAGCGAACCGACTGGGCAACGCGATTGTCCCGGGTCGAGTCCCGCAACGTCACCTTTCTGAGGCCGCCGCCGCCCTTCTGGACCGAAGCGTCGGGCGCCCATGTGCGGGACGCCGGCGGGAACATCTATCTCGACTTCACGGGGGCCTTTGGCGTCGCGTTCGCCGGACACCGCCACCCGATGGTCGTGGAGCGCATCCGGCAGCAGGCTGACCGCCTGATCCACGGCATGGGAGACATCCAGCCGCCGGCCGTCAAGGTCGAGTTTCTGGAGCAGTTGGCGGCACTCATGCCGTGGCCCGAGTCCCGGACGATCCTTGGACTGAGCGGCTCGGACGCGGTGGAAGCCGCGCTCAAGACGGCACAGCTGGCCACTGGCCGCACGGGGGTCATCGCCTTCGAGGGCAGCTACCACGGTCTGACGCTGGGCGCGCTCGCCACGACTCACAGGGAGCACTTTCGCCGCCCCTTCACCGACCGGCTGGCGGATCATGTGCACTACCTGCCGTTCCCTTCGTCGCCCGACGGTGCGGAGCAGGTGCTGGAGAGGGTGTCGAGCCTGCTTTCCAGCCCGGTTTCCGTGCCCGTGGGCGCGGTGATCGTCGAGCCTATCCAGGGGCGGGCGGGGGTTCGCATTCCGCCCGACGACTTTCTGGCCGGGCTTGCAGAGCGGACGCGGGCGGGAGGGGCGCTGCTGATCGCCGACGAGGTCTTCACCGGCATGGGTCGCACCGGTGCCCTCCTCGCCTGCGATCGCGAAGGCTTTGTCCCGGACCTCGTCTGTCTGGGCAAGGCCCTTGGAGGAGGAATGCCGCTGTCGGTCTGCTGCGGTCCGCCGGAGGTCATGGACGCGTGGCCGGCATCGACCGGCGAGGCGATTCACACGAGCACCTTCCTGGGGCATCCGCTGAGCTGCGCGGGGGGACTGGGATTCCTTGCCGCGCTCGAGGCGGACGGTCTGACGGAGCGTGCGCGGCGCCTTGGGGACCGGGCAGTCGCCTTTCTCGCCAGGGAACTGGGCGGTCAGGAGGACGTGGTGGAGGTTCGCGGCCGCGGACTGATGATGGGTGTGGAGCTGGCTCGGCGGGCGGGGGGTGCGGCTCCGGCGGCAGAGGTGGCTGAGCGGGCGCTCGCGCTTGGACTTATCGTGCTGCCGGCCGGCGAAGACGGGAACGTGGTTGAGCTGACGCCGCCCGCAACCCTGGCCGTAGCGGAACTGGAGCAGGGGCTGGGAACCCTGGTAAGGGCGATCCGGTCAGCGCGCTGATGTCGCGAAATCGATGCGCTCCGCCAACCCGATGTCCTTCTCCGTGACCCCACCCGCATCGTGGGTGGTTATTGCAAGCGACACCGAGTTGTAGCGCACGTTGATGTCGGGGTGGTGGTCCAGTTCGTCGGCAATGGTGGCCACGCGGTTCACAAAGACGATCGCGCTGCGAAAGGTGGGAAAGGTGTACCTCTTGTGGATCGCACCATCCCGATACTGCCACCTCGGATGTATCGCCACCCACCCTTCAATATCCTCCAGGGGTAGCTTGTTCGGCATCATTCCCACCTTTCCGCGGTCCTGCCATCCACCGTTTCGCGGCTACTGCCCCTGCTAGTATGATAACGCCGGGAACGACTGGTCACCATGGCATTCGGCGGGTGGTGACCGCGAAGGACGAGCGGGGCGATGTTGACGGGAAACGCCGGGTTGCTTGAGAATCAGCCATGGCCACTCTGCAGGAACTGCTGATCCGGTCCAGCCGCACCTTCGCCGTCGGGATAGAGATTCTCCCCGAGCCGCTGAGGGAAGAGATCACGGTCGCGTACCTCCTTCTGCGCGTCTCGGACTACCTGGAGGACAATCAGGAACTGGCCGACGATGACAAGGCGGCGCTGCTTTCGGCCTGGCGGCGCGTTCTGGGCGGTGACGAAGAACCCCGGCAGTTGGTCGAACGGCTCGGGGCAGCCCGGGAGGACACGCCCGACGCACTCGTTGCCCGCAACGCGACGACCGTGCTCAAGGGCCTGGACAGCCTCGCTCCGGATGCGAGGGACATCCTCGTGAGCCGCGTAAGGGAATCCAGCGCCGGCATGGCGCGCTGGGTCGAGCGCGGGTCGAGGTTCGAAACCGAGGCCGACCTCGACGACTACATGCACGAGGTGGCCGGCCGTGTCGGGCTCCTGCTGACCGAGCTCTTCGCGTTGCGGCTCAAGGGCCTGGAGGGAGCCGGAGACCGGATGATGAGACTCGGGCGCGAGTTCGGGCTGGCGCTTCAGACCGTCAATGTCATACGCGGTCTGCACGAAGACCGCGACCGCGGCTGGGTCTACGTGCCCACGGACTACATCGCGGACCCCGACGTGCGGCCGCCGGATCTCTTCAGGCCCGGCAATCACGAGGTCGCGATGAGGGTCCTGTCGCGGCTGGTCGGAAAGGCGGAACGTCACCTGAGCGCGGCGCGCGCCTACATTCGCATGATTCCCCGCCGTCATCACGGAGTGCGCCTGTTCTGCATGCTGCCGCTCTTCTTTGCGGTGCGGACACTGGCGCTGAGCCGGGGGAACCCCGATGTGCTCGAGCGCGAGACGAAGATGACCCGCGCCGAGGTGACCGCCGTGACCCGCAACGCGAAACTCCTGGGGTTGTCCAACCGTTGGATCGACTGGTACTGTCGGCGCCTGTCGACAGCGGTCTGAACCGTCATTGACCCGGGGCTCGAAATCCAATAACTTTCAGATCTCACTGCGGGGTGGAGCAGTCTGGTAGCTCGTCGGGCTCATAACCCGAAGGTCGCGGGTTCGAATCCCGCCCCCGCTATGACTGCATCGGAGCCAGGGAACGCCGCCTTCGCGCGGCGTTTCTGACGTAGACCGGCCAGGCCACCGGGGATCGCTGAACCAGGGGGTTCGGCACACCGGCAGGACCCGGTCGGTTTTTGTCGGAACGATGCCGGTACGGGCCAGGTAGCTCAGTTGGTAGAGCACGCGACTGAAAATCGCGGTGTCGGCGGTTCAATTCCGCCCCTGGCCATTGGAATCACAGGTCCGTAGCTCAATTTGGTAGAGCACCGGTCTCCAAAACCGGCGGTTGGGGGTTCGAGTCCCTCCGGGCCTGTACGACGGGGTGACGCCCTCATCGTCTAACGGTTAGGACACCACTCTTTCAAGGTGGAGATCGGGGTTCGATTCCCCGTGAGGGTATACGGTCGGGGTTCGCCCCGGCTGCGCAGTGAAGCAGGGGCTGTAGCTCAGTTTGGTTAGAGTGCCGGTCTGTCACACCGGAGGCCGCGGGTTCGAGTCCCGTCAGCCCCGCTGCTGGTTGGTTGGCCACACGATTGGCCGGGTTGATTGACAGTTCGGGTCTTGGAGCGAGTGTTCCTGGCTCAGGTTCGCAACGATGGGGCCGTAGCTCAGTTGGGAGAGCGCCTGAATGGCATTCAGGAGGTCAGGGGTTCGACTCCCCTCGGCTCCACTGCGTTTTGCCGAAGTGCCGGGGCTCGGGTGGCGGAATTGGCAGACGCGCAGGATTCAGGATCCTGTGGGGGTTAAC
>VXMI01000017.1 GCA_009841165.1 Gemmatimonadota bacterium
TGGGGATCGAAGGGGCGGAGCCCCTCGCCAGCCCCCCGTGTAATACCGGGGGTACTCTGGCTTGTCCACCTTAGCGTGGCCAAGCCAGCCACGCGGGGCACCCGCGAAAACGTCCCACCGGGCATCGCCCGGAACAGCCTCGACCGGGCCGTCGCGGGCAAGCTCCCCGGCCTCTTGGCCGCCCGCCTCAAGCGCGACGAAGACGTAACCCCGGCGCTCCCTGCCGAGCGGCCCGGTTTTGCCTTACCCGTAACCCCTCGGGAACCCGAGATCGTCGATCTGACGCGATCCTGGGACCCGTAGGTTCCCCGAAATGCCCCCGGTGCGACCGAAAACGGGCTCTGAACCGCGTTCTCGGGCTGCGGCACGTCCGGTCAGGCCCCGGAGCCCGCTCTCCGGCCCGAGACATGCGCTGCCCACTCATCCATGAGCCGACGGCGACGCTCGAACAGGTCGGATCGCATGTAGGCGGCCTCCACCTTGTTCTTCACGATGTGCGCCAGCGCCGCCTCGACCACCTCCCGGGGATGGTCGGTCTCCTCGGCCGCCCAGTCCCGGAAAGACGACCGGAACCCGTGCGGCACCGCCGCGATTCCCAGCCTTTCGAGCATCTGGCGAACCTGCTTCTCGGCAAGCTCCCGTCCGCGCCCCCTCGCGAAGACGATGGCACTCTCCCCGTCCAGCCTCCGCGCCTCGTCGAGGATCTCCACCGCCCGCCCGCACAGCGGAACCCGGTGCTCCCGTCCGGCCTTCATGCGCTTCGCCGGGATCGTCCACACGCCCTCCCCGCGGTCCATCTCCGGCCACACGGCCCACCGCACCTCGCCCCACCGAGCCGCCGTCAGCACCAGAAACTCGAAGGCCAGCTTGACGACGGGCAGCGAGTTGGACGCCCGGACCGTCTCAAGGGCCGCCGCGACCTCGCGGTGCGGCAGCGCCTTCATGTGCTTCACCACGTCGTTCTGAGGACCGAGCACCCGCCCGATGCGGTCGCAGGGGTTGTCGGGCCGCAGTTCCATCGCCACGGCCCATTCCAGGACGGCGCGCATGCGACGCCGCAACGTCCGGGCCGTGGGGGGCTTGACGTGCCAGATCGGGGCGAGGACCTCGTAGATGTCCGCCCCCGTGACCTCCGTGACCGGCATCTTGCCGATGCGTCCGAACGCGAAGCGCTCCAGACTGCTCAGCCACGCCCTCGGGTACTTCGGATTGCGCCACCCGGCCTTCTGCTGCTCGACGACCTTCACGGCGGCTTCTGCAAAGCTCGGGACACCCTGCGCCCGGCGCTTCTCGGCGAGCGGGTCCCCGCCTTCGCGGGCCAGCTTCCGGTTGGACCGCGCCTTCTCGCGCGCCTCGGCCAGCGAGACAAGGGCGACGCTGCCGAGCCCGAGCTCCCGCCGTCGCCCACGGATCACGAGCCGTTGAATCCAGCTTCGGGCTCCGCTGGGCTGGACGTAGAGGTAGAGCCCGTTGCCGTCGGCGTGTCTGCCGGGCGGCGCGGAGCGGATGAAGGCGGCCGACAGGGCCTTGTGTGGATGACGGCCCTTGGGCTTGGTCTTCCGTGGTTTCGGGACGGTGTTCGTTCCAGTACTCATCCCCACATAATATGAGGGATGGAGCCGGATTGCAAGGGACGGCGTTGGCTGATGGTATTGGTGGTGGAGTCCCGCAAAACGTTGCCATTACTGGATTATATGAACCTTCCCGAACATCTTGGGATGTCGTTGGACCTCAAATGGCGGTAAACGTCACCGTCGCCGTACCGGGCGCTACGGCGAGAATCTCAAACGCGTCCCCGGATACCGAGGCCTGGACTACAGAGGTGTCGGTCGTGCTGGCCGTCAGCATCAGCGGGTCGCCGTCCGGATCGGAGAAGTACTCGGATCCGGCCCACGACCGCGTCTCTCCGACCGTCAGGACCTGCGGAGGAATCGTGTCCGTGACTTCCGGTGGTCGGTTCGGTACGGTGACCGCGAAGCTCTGCCGGGCCGAGAGGCCGCCCCCGTCCGTGGCCGTCACGGTCACCGCGGCGGCGCCCGACGCCACGCCGGCGATGGTGAGGACGCTGCCGGACACGGCTACCCTCACGCGGGTCGTGTCCGACGAAACCGCCTCGAACTCCAGGTCGTCCCCGTCCGGGTCCGCGAAGTAGGCGGCGACATCCAGCTCCGCAACGCTGTCCACTGCGATCTCCAGATCCCCGATCTCGCCGACCGCCTCCGGCGCCCGGTTCGGCACCGTGACCGCGAAGCTCTGCCGGGCCGAGAGGCCGCCCCCGTCCGTGGCGGTGACGTTCACCGCAACCGATCCGGACGGCCTCGGCGCCAGCCAGAGCATCGACGTGACCTCCGAGCGCCCGAGATCGCTGGGCATCACCAGTGTCGAACCCGCCACGCTGCTCGAGGGCGCGCAAGCGACCATCGGCGGCTTCGGGTTCTCAAGTGTGCCCGCCGACAACGAAGTCCTGATCGGCGGTGTGGCCGAGACCGTGACGGTGTCGAGTGCGACGCGCCTTTCAGTGACGGTCCCGGTCAGCGACTGCCTGCCCCCTCGGCGCGCCGAGCTGCGCGTGACGGTGCAGGACGAAAGTGACACCCGGCTGGTGGGGGTGAGCCCGCGCAGCAGCGAAGACATCGATCTTCCCGTGGGCTGGTACCGCTACGCCCATGCCGGGAACGGCTGTCTCCACCTGCCCGGAGATGATGCGGGAGGCGCATATGTGATCGGAGTGGTCTCCATCTCGGAAGAGCCGTCCTCTCTGACTCCGGTTGCCGCGACCAGCATCGTCGGAGACCCGTCCGTAGTGGCCGACCGATCGCCTATCGCCTACTCGGCGCCGCTTCGCGAAGCCGTGGCGCCGGCGCCGCGGATCCCGTCGACGAGGGCCGCCGTGGCCTCTCCGGCGGGTGCCGTCCCACCTGTCCGGCAGGAGACCGTCGACGGTCCGCGCGGCTGGGAGCGCCCCCACAACGAGGTGATGAACCGGAACCGGGAGATCGTCCAGAGGCTGGGTCGAGTGGACCCGGCGACGGCGCATGCTCGTGCAACGCTCGCTCCGTCCGTCAGCGACACGCTCACCCTGTTTGCCGGAGGGGAGTCCTGCTCGGCCCGCGACGAGTTGCGAGCGGTGGTCCGGCGCATCGGCGACCACACCGTGTGGCTCGACGATGTCGAGAACCCGAGCGGGACGTTCACGGACTCCGAGCTTGCGGAATTGGACGCCTTCTACGGAGCCCGGGTGAAAGGGGTTCACGACGACTACTTCGGGGGCGTGTCCGACGTCGACGGCAACGGCAGGGTCATGGTCGTCATGACGAAGCAGGTGAACCAGCAGGACGACCCGGATTCGTTCCTCGGCGGGTGGGTGTGGTTTCGGGACCTCTATCCGTCGGAGGCGTGCGCCACCAGCAACCAAGCCGAGATTCTCTTCGGTCGTGCCCCCGATCCCGACGGCGTCTTCGGACAGGCCTGGACGAAGGAGCAGACCCTTGCATACTACCCGTCCCTGCTGACGCACGAGATCACCCACCTCGCGCAGGGCGCCGCCTGGGTGTTCGGGGAAGCCGACTTCACCACCTGGGAGCTCGAGGGCGGCGCGACGCTCGCGGAACAACTGGTGGCCTACGGCCTCTTCGGGCATGGGTCGGGGCGGAACATGGGATACGAACAGTGGAATGAGGGCCGCGCCTGGTACGAGAACTGGGCTTTCGGGCTGGCCAGGTTCTTCGGTTGGGACGCGAACGACGCGACCGACACGCGCCGGATCCCGAACGCGCCGGAGGAGTGCAGCTGGATCGGCAGTCCGGAGGAGGGAAACGACGGCCCTTGTGCCAACCCCCTGAGGGCCGTGTACGATGTTCCGTCGATGGTGCTCCGGTTCGCGATGGACCGCTGGGGAGACGAATACCCGGGCGGCGAAAAGGCCCTGATGAATCGCCTCATGCAGTCTCCGACAAGAGGGCTGGCGTCCCTGGCGGAAGTCAGCGACTGGCGGGTGGAACAGGTTCTGGCGGACTTCTACATGTCGCTGTGGATCGACCTGAACGGCTGGGACGCGTTCGGAATGAAGACCTGGGATCTCGACGACATCTGGAGCCGCTTCGGGCCGACCCAACATCTTAAGCCCCACGCATCGACATCCGCGGGATTCACCGGCCAGTGGAATATCCGAGCCGGATCCACGTCATACCTGGAGTGGAGTCCGGGTGGTTCGCGGGGGCCGACGTCCATCCGGGTGACGTCCGCGAACGGCGCTCCCGTCCCGGACCACATATCGGTATGGGCCTTCAGGGTCCGATGACCAGCGGAACAGCGAGCCCATGCGAAAGCTGATACTCCGGAACTTTCAGTCGCCGGGTGACATCGTCATGCTCACCGCAGCGGTCCGCGACCTGCACAGGTGCCATCCCGGACGCTTCCTGACCGATGTCCGAACTTCCTGTCCCGCGCTGTGGGAGAACAACCCGTACCTCGTCCCGTTGAATGAGGACGATCCGGACGTGGAAGTCCTGGACTGCCACTACCCGCTGATCCATCGGAGCAACCAGACGCCCTATCACTTCCTGCACGGCTTCAGCCACTACCTGAACGAGAAGCTGGGACTTCGGATCGAGCCGGGCGCCTTCAAGGGGGACATTCACATCTCGGATGGTGAGAAGGAGTGGTTCTCCCGCGTGCAGGAGATTCACGGGGAGTCCACCCCGTTCTGGATGATCGTCTCCGGAGGCAAGCTCGACTACACGATCAAGTGGTGGGATCCGAAACGGCATCAGGCCGTCGTCGATCATTTTCAGGGCCGCGTGGAGTTCGTCCAGATCGGGGAGCTCGGACATCACCATCCGCCGCTGGACGGGGTGGTCGACATGAGGGGGCAAACCACCCTTCGGCAACTCGTCCGGCTCATGTATCATGCGGAGGGCGTCGTGACGCCGATCAGTCTGCCGATGCACCTGGCCGCAGCGGTGGAAGTGAAGCCCGGCATGCCGAAGAACCGTCCGTGCGTGGTCGTGGCCGGCGGGCGCGAGCCACCTCACTGGACCGCCTACCCGCACCACCAGTTCATTCACACCGTCGGTGCGCTCAGATGCTGCGACAACGGCGGGTGCTGGAAGTCGCGGACGGTCCCGCTGGGCGATGGGGACTACAAGGACGGGCCCGACGAACTCTGCGTGGACGTGGTGAGCAACCTGCCTCGTTGCATGGACATGATTACTGCGGAAGAAGTGATCCGCCGGATCGAGTGGTACTTCGACGGCGGAGCAATCGAATACCTGAACCCCCGATCCCGGGCAGAGTAGGTTCCCCCGTCCGGTGCAAGGAAACCTTCCCCCCGAAGAGCACTTCCTGGGAAAGACTTTTCCATTCTTTCCGAACCACGAAATAGTGGAGCACATCGGTTCGGGGGCAATCGGCCGTGTGTATCGTGCACATGCGGCCCACATAGATGGTGACCTGGCATTCAAGTTCGTACCAGTTGAGAATCTTCCTTCGGATGAACACAACCGGAACAATTACCTCGAGGAAGCCAGGCAGGCGAATGTTCTGGAGAATCGATGCGTCGTCCCGTATCTGGATGTGCTATCCTGGGAAGATCCGGTGTTGGGACGCGAGTTCGTGGTGTTTATCCGCCAGTATGTATGGGGCTTGTCTCTGGCGCGGTACATCGAGGCCAATCGGGGGAATGTGGAGCTGCCGTTCATCGAGCAATTCCTGAGTGCCATGTTCGGTTTGCTCTTTGAGCTTGAACAGCGCGGAATGGTCCACGGGGACATTCACGCGGACAACGTGCTGGTAACACGCTCGCGGTACAATCTCGGAGGAGACGTGCAGTTCAGAGTTACGGATTTCAAGCCAACAGGGCATGAGCAACCCGGCGACTACGTGGCCATTGCACTTGTGCTGAAGAGACTGTTGGAATGCGTCAGCTACGAGGAACAGCCACTTCGGGATCGCTACGTCTTTGAGGTTTTGAGAAACGACTTCCTGGGCCGACATCTGGTCGAGTCGGACCCGACGGCGGATAGCCGCGCCCTCGATCCACGCCGATTGCAGAGCAAGCTGGACAGTGTCGACGAGATGTTTGCCGCTGCGAGCGCGTCCCGAGGACCGGAAGCGGCCGTTCGATCTGTTCGTCGCTGAGCACGAACCGCTACCTCATTCATCTCCGGCAATGCCTTCCAACCCCTCCAGCGCGTCCGGCTTGAGTCCGTAGAGAATCGCGTTGCCGGGGGTGAGTCCACGAAAGCACAGTCCCACGTGTTCCAACAGGTGATCGCGGTCCTCCAGCGGGATGTTTGCCCGCTCTATCATGCGCCGTACTCGCGTCGGTTTGAATGCACGCCACTTGAGGACGCAGCGTTGCATCGCACGGCTCGTGAAGAAACGGTACTCCAGATCTCCCTTTGCTGGACTGATCGCTTTAGGTCGCAGGTACCGGTACCGTTGCGCCGTCGCGATGTAGCCGTTGACGAACGCTTCGCGCATGAGCGATACGTCATTGAGTTCGTACACGCCGATCAGTCCCCGAATGTACTCGCGGTCGTTGATGCCAAAGAACGACATCGGAGCCAGGTCGGCTTTCAGCAGGGGAATGAGCGCGGCGATCCGCGATGTGCGCTTGTTCACGTCCGCGAACGGTTGCAGGTAGGGAATGTGGACGAGGAGGAAGAACGACTGTTCGAACGGGTCGGTGATCCGCTCTGCCCTGGAGACGAGCGCATCGAACTCTTCCTGAAGCGTGAAGCGATCCTCGAGAGGCGTATAGGCGGATTTGCCGATCGCCACCGGCAGCCTCCGCAGGCCTCCGCGGAGCGTGGGATCCGGAATCAACCCGTGCGACAGAAGCGCGTGTATGTTGCGCAGGTCCGGCCACCCGATCTCGATATCGTCGAGGTTCTCCACGACATATCGAATCGCGTTCCTGTGGTTGAGAATCATCGTGGCGTCACGTCCCGGCTTGCCCGGGGATTCGCGGGCGTATCGGATCAGCCGATCCGTCTCCAGAAGGTCGTAGCTGTTGCCCTCCAGCCGCGACGATGCCCACGACATGTCGATCTCGAGTTCTTCGAGCACTCGCCGAGCGAAGGTCACTCCCTGAGTGGCCAGAAAGGGATCCGGGACCGGAGTGCCCGCTTTCCTCAGTTCCGCCCGATCGGGGTCCGTCAGGTAGCGGGACTCGTTCGGGATGTAGCCACCGGCGAATTCCGGACGGTAGGGCATGGGCGGCCGCATGGTCACGGGCACGTCCAGGTGAGCAAGGACCACCTCCCGGCCCACCGCCCGGTACCTGGTCGCACGTCCCTCCCCCACCACTTCCAGCCTTCCCGCATCCAAGAGCCTGCGCAGCGATCTCCACACCGTGGACGCGCTCGCGTCGGGGGCGACTTCGCGGCGGATCTGCGATCGGGCGCACCCGGGGTGGTTCGCCACATACGACAGAATGACACGATCTCTGGTCAGCATGACACGATTATCCGGCTCCAATGAAACGAATCGGCGCGAAAGATCGCACTTTGGCGCCGGCGCCGTCAAGCCATCGTGTAAGGCTGGTGAAAAGATCCGGCTGTGGCCGAAGCGGCGGGTCTACGGCTTCCCGGTCCCCCAACGGTCCAGGTGGCGCGAGAAGACCTCGTCGAGGTCGATGGCGCCCACGTGCTCAGCACCGATCCGGACGGGAAGCTCGCCCGCGAAGCGCTCCTGCCCCCGGTCGTCCCCGAATCGCCACACGTCCACCACGTCCTCGTCCGGGTCCACGATCCAATACTCCCGCACGCCGCATCGCGCGTAAAGATCGAGCTTGACGCCGCGGTCACGGTGGGCGGTGGAAGGGGAGAGGATCTCAACGACGAGATCGGGCGCGCCCGTCATCTGCTTCTCCCCGACGATTCCGCGTCGCTGGTTGGACACGAAAAGGATATCGGGTTGCACGCGATCGCTGGTGCCCGGGAATTCGACCAGGACCGGTGCGTAGAAGACCCGACCGTGGCCGGTCTGCTCCAGAATCCGCCTCAGTCCCGATTGCAGCCTGTGCGAGACGTCATGGTGCCGGATCACGGGGGCGGGCGTCATGTAGAGCCGCCCCCCGATGAACTCGTAGCGGTTGCCGTCGTCGGGCATCCGCAAGACGTCTTCCCATGTGGTCGGTGTGGTGATCTGCATGGTGGACACATCATACCTCCCCTGTCCCGGGTGCGCGAGGTGCTCTGAGCGGGGAAGATGCGATGGTGTCATCAGCACTGGATCAGCGGATCATCTGCCTCAGACCCAACGGTCCAGGTGGCGCGAGAATACCTCGTCGAGGTCGATGGCGCCCACGCGCTGGGCTCCGATCCGGACGGGCAACTTGCCCGCGAACTGCTCGTGCCCCGGCGTGTCCCCGAATCGCCACACATCCACCGTGTCCTCGTCCGGGTCCACGATCCAGTATTCCCGCACACCACGTCGCGCGTACAAATCGAGCTTGACGCCGCGGTCGCGGTGAGCGGTGGATGGGGAGAGGATCTCGACGACGAGGTCGGGTGCGCCCGTCACCGCCTTCTCCCCGACGATTCCGCGCCTCTCATTGGACACGAAAAGGATATCGGGTTGGACGCGATCGCTGGTGCCCGGGAATTCGACCAGGACCGGTGCGTAGAACACCTCTCCGTGGCCGGGGTGTTCCAGAACCCGCATTAGCGCTGAATGGAGCCGTCCCGAAATGCGCTGGTGCCGGATCACGGGGGCGCGTGTCATGTACAGCCGTCCTCCGATGAACTCGTAGCGGTTGCCGTCGTCCGGCATCCGAAGAACGTCTTCCCATGTGGTCGGAGTGGTGATCTGCATGGCGAAGCTCAAGTCCGGGGCTTCCCGGTCCCCCAACGGTCCAGGTGGCGGGAGAAGACCTCGTCGAGGTCGATCTCGCCCACGTGCTGGGCGCCGATCCGGACGGGAAGCTCGCCCTCGAAGCGTTCATGCCCCGGGTCGTCCCCGAATCGCCACACATCCACCGTGTCCTCGTCCGGGTCGACGATCCAATACTCCCGCACGCCGCATCGCGCGTAAAGATCGAGCTTGACGCCGCGGTCACGGTGGGCGGTGGAAGGGGAGAGGATCTCAACGAGCAGGTCGGGTGCGCCGGTCACCTGCTTCTCGCCAACGATTCCCCGGCGCTCTCTGGACACGCAAAGGACATCTGGCTGCACACGATCGGCGGTGCCCGGGAATTCGACCAGGACCGGAGCGTCGAAGACCCGGCCGTGGCCGGTCCGCTCCAGAATCCGCCTCAGTGCCGATTCCAGCCTGTGCGAGACATCATGATGCCGGATCACCGGGGCGGGCGTCATGTACAGCCGCCCCCCGATGAACTCGTAGCGGTTGCCGTCGTCGGGCATCCGCAGGACGTCTTCCCATGTGGTCGGTGTGGTGATCTGCATGGTGGACACATCATACCTCCCCTGTCCCGGGTGCGCGAGGTGCTCTGAGCGGGGAAGATGCGATGGTGTCATCAGCACTGGATCAGCGGATCATCTGCCTCAGACCCAACGGTCCAGGTGGCGCGAGAATACCTCGTCGAGGTCGATGGCGCCCACGCGCTGGGCTCCGATCCGGACGGGCAACTTGCCCGCGAACTGCTCGTGCCCCGGCGTGTCCCCGAATCGCCACACATCCACCGTGTCCTCGTCCGGGTCCACGATCCAGTATTCCCGCACACCACGTCGCGCGTACAAATCGAGCTTGACGCCGCGGTCGCGGTGAGCGGTGGATGGGGAGAGGATCTCGACGACGAGGTCGGGTGCGCCCGTCACCGCCTTCTCCCCGACGATTCCGCGCCTCTCATTGGACACGAAAAGGATATCGGGTTGGACGCGATCGCTGGTGCCCGGGAATTCGACCAGGACCGGTGCGTAGAACACCTCTCCGTGGCCGGGGTGTTCCAGAACCCGCATTAGCGCTGAATGGAGCCGTCCCGAAATGCGCTGGTGCCGGATCACGGGGGCGCGTGTCATGTACAGCCGTCCTCCGATGAACTCGTAGCGGTTGCCGTCGTCCGGCATCCGAAGAACGTCTTCCCATGTGGTCGGAGTGGTGATCTGCATGGCGAAGCTCAAGTCCGGGGCTTCCCGGTCCCCCAACGGTCCAGGTGGCGGGAGAAGACCTCGTCGAGGTCGATCTCGCCCACGTGCTGGGCGCCGATCCGGACGGGAAGCTCGCCCTCGAAGCGTTCATGCCCCGGGTCGTCCCCGAATCGCCACACATCCACCGTGTCCTCGTCCGGGTCGACGATCCAATACTCCCGCACGCCGCATCGCGCGTAAAGATCGAGCTTGACGCCGC
>VXMI01000081.1 GCA_009841165.1 Gemmatimonadota bacterium
CCATCACGGCTCCCGCGACCTCGTCCTCGGCGTAGTCTCCCCCCTTCACAAGCACGTCGGGCTGCAGCTCGGCGATGAGTTCGCGGGGCGTGTCCTCGTCGAACAGGGTCACGAGGTCCACGCATTCCAGCCCCGCCACCACCTCCGCCCGGCTCCGCTCGTCGACCAGGGGGCGCCCCGGTCCCTTCCCCAGCCGCCGCACCGACGCGTCCGTGTTGATCGCCACCAGGAGCGCGTCACCCAGCCGCCTGGCCTCAGTGAGGCACTCCACGTGCCCCTTGTGCAGCACGTCGAAGCAGCCGTTCGTGAAGACCAGGCGGAAGGACCGGCCCGGTCCCGCAACTCTCACGGCATCGCGCCGCTCCAGCACCTTCGAGGCCGGCGTGCGCACATGCCGGGGAGACCTCACCACGGCACTCGGCCGATCAGAAGAGCTGGAACAGGAGGAAGGCGCTCAGCAGGATCGACACCCAGAGCACCATGCTGCCCGCCGGCCAGGTCCGCGCCAGAACCCCGCGCGGTCCGGATGCCCGGAAGGCGCCCCGCATGGTTCGGCGCACCACGCCGAGGAAAGCGGTGCGCAGCGCGCCGTCCGCCGCTCCCACCATCGAACCCACAAACCCCGTCACCTTCACCGCGGCGCGCCGGTAGACCCAGTCCACGTCGAGATTCACCGACGGGATCTCGGCCGGGTAGATCTTCCACAGGTGGAAGGCGGCCACCGCCGCGATGGCGAAACACAGCAGCTGGATCTGGGTGAGTATGTGAGTATATGAGTAGGCGTGGTAGTCCACCTCACCCGGGAGCAGGTTGTACAGCAGCTGGGGCTGCACTCCGATCAGAATGCACAGGAACGCCCCGATCCCCATCGCCACCAGCATGTTGCGCGGAGGCTCCCGCGTGCGAATCCCGGAGTCGTGCGCGAAGAAGGCGAAGTAGGGGATCTTGATCCCCGCGTGCTCCACCACGCCGGCCGACGCGAAGAGCATGACCGGCCAGATCCAGTAGTGGTGTTCGTATAGGAGCGCCGACATGATCATGCTCTTCGACACGAAGGCGTTGAACAGGGGCACGGCCGAGATCGAGAGCGCACCGACCACACAGAGGATCATCGTCACCGGCATCGTCTTGTAGAGCCCGCCCAGCTCCGACGCCTTCGTCTTCCCCGTCATGTACATGACCGCGCCCATCGACATGAAGAGCAGGCCCTTGAAGAGGACGTCGTTGAAGGCGTGCGCCACGGCGCCGTTCACCGCCAGCGTGGTCCCGATCCCGATGCCGCAGACCATGAAGCCGATCTGGTTCATCATGGAGTAGCTGAGCGTGCGCCTGAGGTCGTTCTCGATCACCGCGTAGAAGATCGGGAAGCAGGCCATGAAGGCGCCGATGTAGATCAGCACTTCCTCGCCCGCGAACCCGCGCGCCAGCGCGTACACGGCCACCTTCGTGGTGAAGGCGCTGAGGAAGACGGTGCCCGTGGGGGTCCCCTCGGGATAGGCGTCGATCAGCCAGCTGTGAGCGAGCGGGAACGCCGCTTTGACCCCGACCGCGAGGAAGACCAGCCACGCGGCCAGCCCTTCCAGCCCCATCGGCCCGAAGTCGAGGCTGCCGGTCTGGTGCGCGTGCACCATGGCGCCGGCCAGCAGCGTGACGCCCGAGACGACGTGCACCAGCAGGTATCGCATCCCCGCCGAGATCGCTGCCGGGGTGCGCCGGGTCCAGATGAGGAAGACGGAGCTGATCGCGAGCAGCTCCCAGAACAAGAAGAGGGTGATGAAGTCGCCCGCGAAGACGGCCCCCAGGGCGCTCCCGGCGTACACCACGGCCGAGGTGTGCTGCACGGTGGGGCTGTCGCCCTTCTTCAGGTGCAGCGAGTAGATGATCGCGATGAAGGCGCCCAGGTGGAACAGGTAGCCGAAGAGCAGGCTGAGCCGGTCGGCACGCACCGGGGTCAGCGTGTACCCGAGCAACTGGACCTGGAGTTCGAAGCCCTCCTGCAGGCCCCACACGTTAAGAGCGCCCACCACCGGGATCAGCACCAGCCAGACCGCGCGCAGTCGGGGGGCGTCCCTCAGGAAGGGCACCAGCAGCGCCCCGACGAAGAAGACCAGGAACGGAGGGACGCTACTCGGCATCGTAGTAGTCCTCCGAGCGCATCACGACGCGCCTCAGCCCCTTGGCCGCGATGATCAGCAGGGCGATCCCGAAGAAGCCGAAGAACGGATACATGACCGGCCATTCCTCGAGGGGATGGTGCTTCTCGGGCCGTCCGAAGAAGTCCATCGCGAGGACGATTCCGCAGAGCGTGAAGAACGCGACGAGGATTCTGCCCCACCAGGGCTGCGGCACGCTGTTGGGCTTGTGTTCGCTCATGGTCCCGTCACCATCGTCATGAGCCGGTAGAACGGCTCGGGATACACGAAGAGCACCAGGCACGCCGTCGCTGTCACCACGATCGCGGCCACGGACCACTTCGGCGCCCCGTGGTGGCCGTGCTCGCCGTGGTCGTCGTGACCGCTCCCCTGCCCCGCCCCGGCGGGTTTTCCGAAGAAGCCCTTCAGCGGGATCTCCATCAGGTAGGCCAGCGACAGCAGCGAACTGAGCATCAGCACCGCCACCAGCCCCACCTGCCCCGCCTCGAGCGATCCCAGCCCGAGGAACCACTTGCTCCACGCGCCCCCCGTCGGAGGCAGCCCCACGATCGACAGCGTCCCGATCAGGAATGCGGCGAAGACCACCGGCATCCGGCGCCCCAGTCCGCCCAGCTGGCTCACCTCGGACTTGTGGGCGCCCACCATGATCGCCCCGGCGCAGAAGAACAGCGTGATCTTCCCGAAGGCGTGCATCGCGATGTGCATTCCGCTGCCGATCACCCCCAGGCTGTTGGCCAGCATCGCGCCCAGCACCACGTAGGAGAGCTGGCTCACCGTCGAGTACGCCAGCCGCGCCTTGAGGTTGTCCTTCGTGAACGCCACCAGCGAACCCAGGATGATCGTGGCTGCCGCGATCCACATCAGCCAGTTGGAGGCCCCCAGTTCGGCGACGAAGTCGATGCCGAAGACGTACACCGTCACCTTCAGTACGGCGAAGACCCCGGCTTTCACCACCGCCACCGCGTGGAGCAGCGCGCTCACCGGCGTCGGCGCAACCATGGCGGCCGGAAGCCAGCGGTGGAAGGGCATCACGGCGGCCTTGCCGATCCCGAAGACGAACAGCGCGAGCAACACCGGCACCGTCCCAGCCGCAACGTTTCCGCGGAGGATTCCGCCGACGGCGAAGTCCAGGGTGCCGGCCGCGGCGTACACCCAGATGATCCCCAGCAGCTGGAACACGATGGAGGTGGAGAAGAGGATCCCCAGATACACGCGTCCCGCCCGCCGCGCGGCCTCGGTTCCCGCGTGGGTGACCAGCGGGAAAGTGGTCAGCGACAGCACCTCGTAGAAGACGAACAGGGTGAAGAGGTTGCCCGCGAAGGCCACGCCCATCACCGAGGCGATCGCGAACGCGAAGAAGAAGTAGAAGCGCGTCTGGTTCTTCTCGTGGTGGCCCCGCATGTACCCGATCGAATAGGCGGTGGTCACGATCCAGAGGAACGAGGCGATGAGGGCGAACAGGACGCCCAGCGGCTCGGCCTCCAGCGCGATCGGGATGCCGGGGAAAGGTTCCGCAAGAATCACCTCGGGACGGGCGCCGTCGCTCACCGCCCCGTAGATGCGCAGCACGATCGCAAAAAGCACACCGGCGGTCACCAGACTGGCCGCTTCGCGCAGGTTCTCGTTGCGGCGCAGGAGCACGATCAACGCGGATCCCGCCACCGGAACCAGAAGCGAGAGGATCAGGTGCGCGGTCATTGCCCGATCCCCGTCATCAGCACTTCGGCCGCCTGCCGCGCGATCCCCGCCGTCCGCTCGGCGGCGATCCCGAAGTAGAGGTTGAGCGCGACCAGCGCCCACGTCGGCCAGAGCAGCGTCCACGGCGCCTCGCGCGTCTGCTGATCACCCGTGAACTCGCGGAAATACGCGACCTCCACCACCCGCCAGATGTAGACCAGCGCCATCAGCGAGGCGATCAGCACCAGTACCGCGACCGGCCACCACCCGCGTTCGAGCGCGCCGAGGATCAGGTACCACTTGCTCACGAATCCCACCGTGAGCGGCACGCCGACCAGGCTCAGGCCCCCGGCCACGAACGCCGCCATCGTCGCCGGCATGCGCCGCCCCAACCCCGCCATCGCGTCGATGTGCACGGACCCGACGCGGTACATCACGCATCCCATGGCCATGAAGAGGGCCCCCTTCATCAGCGCGTGGTTGAAGAGGTGCAGCAGAGTCGCGGTCAGCCCGGTCACCGTGGCGAACGAGAGTCCGAGGATCATGTACCCGATCTGGGCCACCGACGAATAGGCCAGCAGGCGCTTGACGTTGACCTGGAAGATCGCCACCAGCGACATGCTCACGACCGCCACCAGCGCCAGCGGGAGCAGCACCCGGTCAAGCGCCATCACGTCGAAGGAGAAGGCCGCGCCGAAGACGGTGAGGAAGAACCGCAGCAGCATGTACACGGCGACCTTGGTCGCGGTGGACGCCATGAAGGCCGTGACCGGCGACGGCGCGTAGGTGTATGCGTTCGGCAGCCACAGGTGTAGCGGGAAGAGCGCCAGCTTGAGGCAGAACCCCACCGCCAGGAACCCGTACGCCACCTTGACGGTCCGCGACTCCCACACGCCCGGGAGCAGCTGCGCCAGATCCGCCATGTTCAGCGAACCGGTCATCGAGTACAGCAGCCCGATCCCGATCACGATGAAGGTGGCCCCGACCGACCCCGCCACCAGGTAGCGGAATGCCGAGGTCAGCGCGCGCCGGTCCTGCCCGAGCGCGATCAGCGCGTAGGCCGAGAGCGACGAAATCTCGAGGAAGACGAAGACGTTGAAGACGTCGCCGGTGATGGTGATTCCGAGCAGCCCCGAGAGGCAGAGCAGGTAGGCGGCGTAGAAGAGGGGGATGCGACGCGCCCCGATTTCGCGCTCCACGCTGGTCAGCGCATAGGGGGCCACCAGCGCGCCGATGGTGGAGACGATCACCAGGACCCACGCATTCACGACGTCGACGCGGTACTCGATCCCGATCGGCGGCGCCCAGCCCCCGAGCGCATACGAGATCACGCCCGACGACATCACCCGGCTCAGGAGCATCAGCGAGATCCCCAGCGCGGTCCAGCTCGCCAGTACCGCCAGGCCCCACGCGGCGCGTCCGTTCCGCACGAAGAGGCACAGCGGCGCCGCCAGCAGGGGCACCACCACCTGGAGGGCCGGGTAGTGTTCCGCCATCAACCGCCCGCCTCGCCGGCCGGCTCGATCCCGGCCTCGATCCCCGTGATCTCGTCCTCCTCCAGCGTCCCGTACGCCTCCTTGATGCGAACGGCCAGTGCCAGCCCCACCGAAGTCGTCGCGATCCCGACCACGATCGCGGTCAGGATCAGCACGTGCGGCAGCGGGTTCGAGTACACGACGTCGGCTTCTCCGTACCCGTCCACCAGGATCGGCGGCGTCCCCTCCGTGATCTTGCCCAAGCTGATGTACAACATGAATACGGAGGTCTGAAATACATTCAGGCCAACGATTTTCTTGATCAGGTTGCCCCTCGAAATGAGGATGTAGAACCCGACCATCATTAGGAAGATGACGACCCAGTAGTTGTAGTGGGTAAGGAGCAGGTCGAGGGTCATGACGCCTGCCCCTTCCGCCCCGCGAAGAGGTAGAAGACGGTAGCCATCACGCCGAAGACCGTCACCAGCACGCCCAGCTCCACCAGCAGGATGCCGTAGTGCTGGCCGTGTTCCGGGTGCGTGGGATCGGGAGCCAGCGCGTTGTAGGCCAGGTAGTTGTGGCCCAGCAGCATCGTGACGACGCCGACGCCCGCGAAGATGACCACGCCCAGCGCCGCGCACCCGCGCACGAACCACGGCGGCAACACCCGCTGCACTTCCTCGAGCCCGTAGACCAGCGCCAGCAGCGCGAACGCGGCCGCCAGGATCACGCCCGCCTGAAAGCCGCCGCCCGGGCTGTAGTCGCCGTGGAAGTGGACGTAGAGCGCGAACATGATGATGAAGGGGGCGAGCACCTTGGCGCCCACGCGCACGATGATCTCTTCCCTCATCCCTCACCCCCTCCCCGGGCGCGCCGTGCCCGCGCACCACCCACCAGAAGGATCATGACGCCCACCGCCGCAGCGAAGACCACCGTCGTCTCGCCCATGGTGTCGTAGCCCCGGTAGGACGCGAGTACCGAAGTCACCACGTTGGGGATGCCGATCTCGCCGTAGCTCTCCTCCAGGTAGTGGTCGGCCACATGGTGGTGCACCGGGTTCGAGGCTTCGCCGAAGCCCGGCATGTCCATGGTCCCGTATACGAGGGCGGCACCGGTCAGGCAAACCACGAAGAGCGGCAGCAGCGGCGTGTGGCCGGGCTTGCTCTCGTGGTGTCCGCAGAGCGCCAGCGCACCGAGGAAGAGCACGGTGGAGATCCCCGCCCCCACCGCCGCCTCGGTGAAGGCTACGTCCACCGCGTCCATCACGGTGAAAAGCCCCGCCGACAGCAGCGAGTAGACCCCGGCCAGCATCACCACGGCGAAGAGGTTGCGGATCCGGAGAAGCGCGAACCCGGTCGCCGCCAGCAGCGTCAGCAGCACGATGTCGATGACGGTTACGATGGGAGGCCTCCTTCCGCGCGATCGGCGCCGTCCCCGGCCGCATCGCCGTCACCGGCGCCCAGCGTATACGGTCGCAGTCCGCCCGACAGCGCGGCCTTGGCGACCGCGTGGGTCGCGATCGGGCTCGTGAACCAGAGGAAGGCCAGGATCAGCAGCAGGCGCACGGTGACCAGGTCCGCGCCGTTGTAGACGGCCAGCCCCACCAGGATCATCCCCGCGCCCATCGTGTCGGTCATCCCCGCCGCATGCATCCGGGTGAACACGTCCGGCAGCCGCACCATCCCCAGCGAGCCGGTCAGGAGGAAGAAGGCGCCGCCAAGGAGCAGCGCCCAGCTCAGGGCGGTCGCGGCCTGCTCCATCATGTCGTCCCCCGGTCGCGGAGGGAGCCGTCGGACCGCGCGCCGGGGCGGAACCCTTCGGGGACGGCGCCGTCGGGACGCGAACCGGCCCCCAGGTCGCCGTATTCGATGTATTTCAGTACCGCGATCGTTCCTATGAAGTTGATCAGCGCATACGCAAGCGCGAGATCGAGAAACTCGGGCCGCCCATTGAGAAAGCCGAGGACCGCGATGAGGACGACGGTCTTCGTCCCAATGTTGTTCAGCGCCAGCACCCGGTCGTACGCCGTCGGGCCCAGAAGCGCCCGGCACATGACCAGCCCCATCCCGACGAGCAGCGCGGCCGAGGTCACCACGAACATCATGGCGCCGCCTCGCCTTCCAGCCAGGTGACGCGGCGGTTCATGTCGTTCTCCTCCGAGCCGTCGATCTCGGACTGCACGATGGCGTGAACCTCGAAGTCGTCGCCCACGATCCCGGTCGTTACCGTGCCCGGCGTGAGCGTGATCGAGTTGGCGTAGATGAAGCGGCCGAGATCGGTCCGCTGCGACGCGAAGAAGTGCACGATGGAGGGGTCGACCCGAAGCCGCGGCGCGAGGATCAGCCTCGCCACGCGCACGTTCGACCTGAAGATCTCCCACACCAGCCAGGGGACGTACGCGAAGGCCCGCAGGATCAGGTGAACGGGGACCGATTCACGGTCCAGCGTCCCCATGCGCACCGCCACCCATACCGCGATGACGCAGGTCGCCACGCCGAATGTCAGAAGGAGGGTGGTGAAGTGCCACGAAAGCACCAACCACAGCGCGAACAGGATCCCCCAGAGCCAGACTGCCCGGTTCACCGGAGAAAGCGGTTCAAGTCGTCGTGCTCCCGGGGTGCACGGGTTGGCGTGATCTCGACGTGTCCAGCAACGGGCGAATCTACCAGTTGGACTGCGCTCCGTCCACTATCTCCTGCACGAGCAGCTCGATCGCCTCCGTCCGCCCCACGTCCTCGGTCTCGCTCGCGTCCAGATACTGTCCCACCACGCGCAGCTGCTGCTGGTCCCAGAGGATCGTGTAGTTCTCGCGGTCGAGCACCTCGACCCGCACGACCAGGACCACCTCGCGCTGCAGCACCTGCACGGTCTCCGCCTGCTGCCCCCGCCTGTAGAGCGGCGCCGTCAGTTCGTAGCGCAGGATCGTCCCCGTCACGACCGCGTCCGCCGCCTCCTCGCCCGCCGTCGTCAGCCCCAGCGACCGCGGCAACTGGCGCAGCAACGCCTCGTGCACCTCCTGCGTGAGCTCGAAACGGTTGGTCTCGTTTTCGAAGGGAACAACGGCGATGGTGCGGACGTGGTCGGGGAATCCGGCGCCCGCGGTGAACGAATACATGCAGGCCGCGAGGGAAAGGGTGACCGCCGCGGGCACGGCGAGCAGCCACGCCTGGCCCCCGCGGCGCACGGGACGCTCGTGCCGGCTATGGCCCGCGCGGCGTCCAGATGTCCCTGGGAAACGAGTCCACATGCTCCACCGATTCCAGTCTCAGCTCGAGTTCGCGATAGTCGGCCAGGTTGCGGTAGGTCGCTTCGGCCGGGAAGGCCGCCTCCCCGCCGGACCCCGAAACGAAGACACGCTGGACGGTCGATCCCCGCTCCAGCAGCTCCGCGTCCAGCAGCGCGCCGTCACGGAGGAGGAAACGGACCCGGCGGCCCGAGGGCAGCCGATACTCGACCTCCGTCGTGCTCCGATCGACGGACCCCTGCAACATCTCTGCGCCGCCGCCGGGACGGAAGACCCCCAGCACGGCCCAGAGAAGCGGGGCGGGCGGAACCAGCTCGGTGGGCAGCGATGCGGGGATGCGCAGTTCGTCGTCGACCAGCGCGGCGATCGCGGCGGTCTCGCCGTTGTCCAGGAAGAGGTCGAGGCGCGCGCGGTAGGGTGGCTCGATCCGCGCCACACCGAACCCCGAATCCCGGAAGTCGGGCTCGCGGGCCCTCCAGCGGAAGTCGAGCCGGGTAGGGTGCGCGGGGCGTGTTCGCTCTGCGGCCTCGACCGCGGCCGCGCGGACTTCGGCCAGCTGGCCGGGATCCTGCCGCGGTGCGGCGGGCCCCGGTTCGCCGGGCGGCCGGACCTGCCCCGCGGAGGCGCAGGCGGCGGCCAGGACCACGGCCATCCCTACCCCGATCCGCAGCGTTCGCGTAGCTTCGGCCGACATGCCCTCCAAACCGGTCTTCATCGTCTCCGACGTGCACTTGGGCGCGGTCCCGCCGGAAACCGAACAGGCGTTCCGGCGCTGGCTCCTCCATGTAAAGGAATCGGGTAGCCGCCTGATCATCAATGGGGACCTCTTCGATTTCTGGTTCGAGTACCGCCACGTGGTCCTCGCCGAGCACGTCAGGGTCCTCGCCCAACTCGCGGAGCTGGTGGAGTCGGGTGTGCCCGTGCTGCTCGTCGGCGGAAACCACGACTGGTGGGGCGGCAGCTTCCTGCGCGAACGCATCGGTATCGACTTCCGCCAGGAACCGGTCACGATGCGGCTTCACGGCAAGACCGTCCTGCTGGCTCACGGCGACGGATTGGGCGCCGGGGACCTCGGCTACCGTTGCCTGCGGCTGATCCTGCGCGGCCGCCTGACCCGCTGGCTCTTCCGCTGGCTTCACCCCGACCTGGGCGCGCGCCTGGCAAACCGCGTGTCCGGCACGACGAGAGCGCCGACCGGCGGAACCGCGGCGAACGTGGCGGCCAGGGACCGGCTGGCGTTCCTGACCGCGTGGGCCCGGGAGCGACTCGAGGCCGACGCGGGCCTCGACATCGTGGCCACCGGACACGCCCACCGCCCGACCATCCTCGAGCTGGCGCCGGGACGATACTACGTGAATTCGGGCGACTGGCTGGTGCACCGCAGCTATGCGACGCTGGGGGAGTCAGGGATCCCGGTGCTACACGAGTG
>VXMI01000118.1 GCA_009841165.1 Gemmatimonadota bacterium
GGGTGCCCCGCGTGGCTGGCTTGGCCACGCTAAGGTGGACAAGCCAGCGTACCCCCCGTATTACACGGTGGGGCTGGCGAGGGGCTCCGCCCCTTCGACCCCGAGAAGCGCGCAAGGATCGCGGGCCGCCTCAATCCTCCGTCAGCTACGGACTCCGCGAAGCCCGCCGCAACCGCTTCACCACCACCGTCTCCACGTCCATTTCGTCCTGTTCGACGAAAGCGGCCAAGCCGTCCGGGCCGAAAGCGTCCGGCAGCGCGATCGACCCCGCCGGATAGGTTCCGATGTAGCGCCCGTCCATGGTCAGAACATCGATGGGGCCATCATCGTCGCTGGGCTCCTCACCATGCCTTTGCACCCAGATCTCCCCGTTCCAACCCGTTCTCAGCCCCCGTACAATCGACACCTCGGTGAAGACCCCCACCCTGTCGAGAAGCTGGACTTGCGGGAAATACTCCACGCCGTTGACCATCATTCTTCGGCCCCTGGCCCGCCGCCGCGAGTGCCGCCCGCCGTTCTCGCTCGTTCTCGACCATCCGGTCGGTGACCCAGGTCGGCTGGAGGGGCCGCCGCAGGATTCGGAGGACCCCCGCCCCGGAGCGCGCGATCTTGATCGCGTACGCCGACGAGTCGGAAAACGCCACGCTCCCGTCTGGCAGCACTCCGGCCAGCATCATCGGACCGAACACCTGCCGGGGCGGTAGTCGGAAGCTGGGCCGACCGCCAATCGGTAGCTCGGTTGGGTCTCCGCCTTCCGGAAGCCAGCCCTCCGCAACGGTGTCCTTCACTGCCATTTCGCCGGTCAGGATGAGCCGTTCGACCGGTCGCGACGTGGGCGGAGTCGTTCGGGCCGTGGTGCCGGAGCCCATCCTGAGCAACTGCGCGCCCACGGCGGAGTAGACGGCTTCTCCACGCGGGTCGGGAAGGAGGTCGGTGATTCGCACGTTACCCGGCTCGGGTGCCATCCGCACCGTGCGCTCGAATTCGCCGTCCGCATCGAAGATGTGGTAGCCGCGATGACCGAGATCCCCCATCACCACCCGCCCGTCCGGCATGACGGCGAAGCCGTCTGGGCTCCGGAACTCCCCGGGTCCATCGCCTTCCCGCCCGAACGCCCGTTGGAACCCGCCGTCCGCGCCCACGACGATGATTCGATCCGCTTGGTTGTCGAACACGTACAAACCGGCCTGCGGCATCGAACGCCACGCGGCGCACATTGCCGAACTGTTCCCAGTCCTCACCCAACGCCGACCCGACCCTGTAGACCTCGTCCAAGGTGGGATTCAGCTGGCGGTCTTCCGCAGGCAGTTCAATGACCTCCTGGGCCACCACCGGGGCTGCGGCCATCAGTAGCGCCAGTGCGCCTGCTATCGATTCACGGTACACGACTCGGTGTTCTCCATCGGTCAGATTCACACGGCTCTCACCACCCCTCGCCCCAATCCACGGTTAGATGGTGCCCGGTCCGTTTCCGTTGCCCGATAGCCGCACCGGAGGCCCCCAAGAATGCGCCGTGACCGCCTTCGTCCGAGATGCGGTGGCGAGCAGCGTCCGGTGGAAAAATACACGAGGCTTGGCGGTCTGCACGATGCACTACCAGGCCATCGATGCGGGGTGATCGGACACGCCACGCCGTCGCCTTTCCGACGAGGCGGTATGGTCGGCGGGCGTGATGCGACCGAAGTGCTGATGACGGTGCGGCGCTCAGGCCCGAGCGCACCGGCGCCGGTGTCGGGGACGCGGCCTTCCGCGTCCCTCCGCTGACCGCTGAGCGACGCGGGATGCTGGGGGTTCAAGGGGGGCGCAGCGTCCCCCTCGCCAGCCGCAGTGTTCAACACTGCGTCGGCTGGCTTAGGATCGGTAACGGTCCTGAGCCAGCCTCTCACCGAACCGGCCCGGCTTCCGAATCGCGACGCTCCCCCAAAGAGCCGGATTCGGGCGACGCGGACTTAGCGGAAGACAGCGGTCTCGCTTCAGTCAATCGATGTGCTCCCCGCCGCGATACGGGCACGGACGACGTACTGCACGTCGAACTCGTCCGTCACGATCAGCCATGCCGAGTCTCCCCGCACAACCGGCGCGACTTGGTCCCAAAGGCTGAGGCCCGCCCGCAAGCTCGCCGTTCCAAGATGGCTGCCCTCCCCCGAGTAGACATCGAACAGGACTCCCCCGTCCGCCGACGGGGTGCGCACCCACAGGTTGCCCTCGACGGATTGGAAGATAGCCTCGACGGCGGGTTTGACGTTGGGGATCCGGGACCAGTCCCACTGGCTGCTCACGCCCCTGTCCGTAAGCATTTGCCGCAGCTCGGCGATCACCGAATCGCGCTCGACCTCCGGCACGGGGACGGCGGGTCGGCGGGTTTCGACCACGAGAGTCATATCCCTGCCCGGCTCCCGCCGCGATAGGCGGTATGCGGGATCGCCGCCCCATGTGGACCACAAGGAGCCCCGCGAATCGATGAAGCTGACCTCGGAAGCGAAGAACGGTATCCCGTACATCATGTAGCCACCGTCCAGCTCTTGGTAGAACGCACCGGGCTGACTCTCGGGATCGAACTCTTCGTCCTCGGGTTCGTCGCTGGGCAGCGGAATCGAGTCCACCAGCGTCATCGTCAAGTCGTAGACACGAATCACCTGCCGGTTCCCACCCGACCACGGTCGGTAGATGCGGCTCCCCTCGACCATCGCGCCGTCCCACAGCCAGCCGTAGTTCCCGTCGGCGAACGGAAAAGACTCGATGAACCCGTCCTCGGGATCGAAGACCGACATACGCCCGTTCCGCGCGTCCGGGACCCAGATGCGTCCGTTGGGGCCAAGCATGAGACCATTCGCGTCCGCGAACTCGCCGGGTCCCTGCCCCTTGCCGCCATGGCTGGCGACGTGAGCGCCATCGGGGCCGAACACTCGCAGTTCCTGAATCTGAGAATCCAGGACGGCGAAGCCCCCGCCTTCCAGCGCCACGAGGCCCTTCAGATAGGCGAAGGCGTCCGGTCCGGTGCCTTCGAGGGTGCCGACGCGGAGTTCCTCGACCAGCGTCCAAGTGGGAGATGCGTTCGCAGCCGGGATGTTCGTGACGTGAATCGTGCCGGAAGCCAGCGTGTCCCGTAGCGTGGTCCAGTCGCTGCGGGACTCGGAGTCCCCGCACCCGGCCAACGCCATCCACGCCCCGGCGATCAGTATCGCTTGCGTTCGTTCGTACATGTTTCAACTCCGTCTCGCCATCAGCACGACAGGCGGGCCACCTCGCGCCGCCCGCCGCGTCCAAGATCGCACTGCTGACGGGTGCTCGACACGCCAACGGCGACGCAACGTCGTCCTCGACAGGCTCCTTGCCTACATTGAATGGGACGAATCTGAAGGTGCCGAGCGCCCGCTGCGATGCGTTCGGCTGCCTCTGTTTCTCCCTTGGCATGAAGGACGAACCGAAATGAGGAATCTGGACAACACGACAGCGGCGCGAGCGCGACGCCTCGCGGCGCTCCTCCCTCTCTCCCTCTTGGTGGCCTGCGGCGATGCCGGGGACGAATCGGCCACCGGGGCCACCGGAACTTTGGACGGCCCGGACGTGATCGTGAACGCCGTGACCGAGGAGGTCTTCACCGTGGGGTCCGTCCTGGGCGACACTTGGGACACCTTCGGCAGCGTTCGCTCGGTGCACTTCGACGCGCAGTCCAACCTTCACATCCTCGATAGCCAACTCGATCACATCCTCGTGGTCGGGCCGGACGGTTCGCTGGTCCGTACCGTCGGTGGCCGAGGGGAGGGACCCGGGGAGTTCAACAACGTCGTGTCGGTCATCGTTGGGCGCGACGGCTCCTACACCGTGTTGGGATTCACGACGATCGATCTCCTCCACCCCGACGGCGAGTTCGTGCGGCGCGTCACCATGGATCCGATGACGACGGGATTGATCTTCTCCTCGATGGCGCTTCCCGACGGCCGCTTGGTCACATCCGCGCTCCAGCGCTTCGGAGCTCAGGACGATCATTACGAGGCAGGCCGCCCCATCCATGTCTTCCCGCTGGACGGTGCCGAGCCGGAAGTCCTATACACGGCTTGGGAGCTGCCCCCGGAGGGCGAAGACGAAAGCACGTTCGAGTCGTCAGGGTCGGGTGCAGTGCGCATGTACCGGGCGGCGGGTCGTGCCTTCGAGCCCCGCCTCCAATACGATCTCCTGACAGATGGCCGCTTGGCGCTGATCGACTCGATCGGATACCGCGTCAAGCTCGTTGGACTCGACGGAACAGTCACCGGAACCATCGAGCGGCCGATTGCGCCGCTGCCGGTCGACGATGAGATCATGGAGGCGGAACGCGAGCGCTACCGCGAGCGCGAGGCATCGGAGGTCGTGAGCTCGGGGGGAGTCAACGTACAGGTTGAGCGGGAGGGCGCGGAGGGACGCACCTTCGCTGCGGAGCTGCCGGTATTGTATGCCTTGGACGTGGACTGGGACGACCGCATCTGGCTGGAACGCTGGGGTCCGACCGGCGACGACGACGGTCCGACCGATGTCGTGACCCCCGACGGCGACTACATCGGCACGCTGCCGCCGGACGGGCTCCGGACGCCCGACGCCTTCGGCCCCGACGGGCTCATGGCCTACATCGAACGAGACGAGATGGACGTGCAGACCGTGCGCGTGGTCAGGCTGATTGCGTTGGAGCCGCAAGGATGAAACGATCCGTGGGGTCCGCCAACGTCCGGCAAAGTCGCACGGAATCCCGTTTGGGAATAGGGATGTAAAAAGGGGATGCGAGATAGTCCAAAGACCCTAAACCATTGCAGTATATGCAAGTTACGAAATATCCGCAGAATAGCTCTGCTATGCGCCCTTCGACGCGCCTTGCCAGCCCGGCAGTCGGTCGTGGATTCGCAGATGCTCATGAACGTTGAACTTACGGGATTGGCCGGTCGGATTCCAGCCGTTTGACTCCCGCCGATTGGGATCTAGTCGCGGAGTCTTCTACGAGCTTCCAGAGCCGTCCGAAGCTGTCCTTCATCCGCGCGCTGATAGCGCAGACTGCCAACGCGCCGAATCAAGGCAAGAAACCACGTAAGTTCAACCAGGGCTGCACGATCTGCCATTCTTGCCGTTCGATGTAATCTGACTCTGCCATCGCCAGATTGCGGGAAAACCGGAACTAATTGGCGGGAATCGAAGCCGCCGTCGTGGGTTCCCCTCCGTGACTTGGTGCGGCGGGACTTCAGCCGTTGAAGAAGCGGTTGCCGTGGTGCTTCGGAGACGACCGTAGCGCCCCAGCTACCAAGTGCTGATGATGCCATGAACGTCGGCGAGACGGCCACCGCATTGGTCAAGCCAACCAGGCGGTGTGGCGGCTCGGACAGACAACCAGAAAGTGTCACTCCCTGCCGCACCCGTGTGTTGAGGCGTCACTCCGATGACATGCTGGAGCAGGATCTCCTTAGAGATCGCCCAACACTGAGCGTCGAACGGCGAAACGCCGAGGCAGATGGCGTACTCGTAGTCCTGGTCACGCAGCTGCTGGAACTTGAAGACGCCCGATTTCCAGAGTGTGGAAAACTTGATCTCGACTCGTTTGCCGGCGATTACTCGATCAGCTTCGGTGTCTCCGCTCTTGGTAACGTCGAACCCCTTCGCGGCGCACCATCCTGCGACTAGCTGTTCTCCGATCTTGCCGACCTGTCTGGATGGTCGCGTCTTGATCCACTTGAAGGGACTATCGGACCACGGGTCAGCTTCGGCGCTCTTCACGTAGTCGTCACGGAGGGTGCCCGCGATCGACGCCAGCAAACCGACCTCCGGGTCCCTCATCTGGCCCCTCGGCCCCGAAGTCACTGCCTTGCTCCGAACAGGTCAGGTTGGCCGCGTGGCTCTTGGAGACCCGAAGGATCGAATCCTGCCCAGCGAACTTCGCCTACGCCCGCGAACCTCTTCGCCATGACCTCCAGCGCCTCGGGGTTGTTGTCCACAAGTATGAAGCGGCGTCCGAGTTCGTGGGCCGCCATTCCGGTCGTGCCACTACCCGCGAAGAAATCCAATACCACGTCACCGGGCCGTGAAGAAGCCGTCACGATGCGCCGGAGGATGCCCAGGGGCTTCTGCGTGGGGTAGCCCGTCCGCTCGGCTCCGTTGGTCGGAACGATGGTGTGCCACCATGTGTCGGTCGGGAGTTTCCCGCGGGCGGCCTTCTCGGGTCCGACCAGGCCGGGAGCCATGTAGGGGATGCGCTCGATCTCGTCCACGTTGAAGACGTAGTTGCCCACGTCCTTGACGTAGAAAAGGATGTTGTCGTGCTTCGCGGGCCAGCGCGTCTTCGGGCGCGCTCCGTAGTCGTAGGCCCAGATGATCTCGTTCAGGAAGTTGCCCGGCCCGAACAAGTCATCCATAAGGAACCGGCAGCGGTGGACTTCCCGGTAGTCGACATGCAGGTAGAACGATCCGTGCGGGGCCAAGATCCTGTACGCTTCCCGCAGTCTCGGCTCCAGGAAGGCGAGGTAATCGTCGAACTTGTCGTGGAAGCGCTTGGTGCCGAGCGTGGAGGTCTCGTAGCGGCGCCCCTGAAAGCCGATTCGATCCCCGTTCTTAGACCGCGTGGTCTTGATACGGGTTCGGCTCTGCGTTCTTCCGGTGTTGAACGGCGGATCGACATAGACGAGATCGGCTGACCCGTCAGGAAGACTCCGAAGCACGTCGAGGTTGTCGCCAAGAACGATTTGGTTCACCAACTGCTCCCCTCTGGGCCGAGTGTTCGTGTAGCTCCCTTCACTGGGGAATGGAGAGCGCTCACGACGACCTGCCGTTACGGACGACATCCTGGAAGCCCGCAAAACTCGTGCTCTTCGCAGTAATCGTGGTCGCGTCCAGATTGCGGGATATCCTGTCCGCCATCTCCGCCGTATAGAGCCTCCCAGCCAGCAGGTTCCTCAGGTGGAGCTTCGGGTTGTCGATGCTGTCCGGTTGCGACGCGTCCACGTTCCCGAGGTTCTTCCCCAAGTGCCCGCGGAGACCTGACTCGTCCGCGAAGAACCAGGCCTCGAGATGCCACTGTGCATACGCGTAGGAAACCTTGAGGTCCAGATCGTCAAGTGACCGTCCGATCCGACGCTGAAGTGGCTCCAGCTGTTCCTTGGGGTCCCGACCATCAGCGTCAAGCAAGACGACCAACTTGTGAGGCCGGGGGACACTCCAATAGCAGGCGTTGGCTATTTTGATTGCCACATCGCTCGAAATCGCCCGGTGACGTGGCGGCTTGCGGACTTCAACGGATATTCCCTCGTGTCCCAGGTGTCGGAGGAGATTGGGCAGAGCTCGTCGTTCGGTCTCTCCCGACGCGAGGATGACGACGTGTCTGGACACCGCTCAGCCTCCAAACCCCTTGGTCTCGTGCCATTCGCCGAGTCGAAAGCCGGACGCATCAAGGGCCGTGCGGACGAGTTGGGGATCGGATTCCCCAACCACCTTTGTACCGCTCTCAGTACGCCGGACCAACAGGATCGCCTCGGGCAGGTCAAGCACATCCAGCAATTGCGGGGAATGGGTCGTGATGACGATCTGTGCCCCGTGCTCCGCCCGCAGGATATGCTCGGTGAACGCCGAAAGCGCACCCGGATGAATGTAGGCCTCCGGTTCCTCAATGCCTGTGAGAGTGCGCGTCGTCCCCAATAGCGCCGTCGTAATGGCCAGCATCCGCAGGGTGCCGCTCGAACCTCCGGCTTGATGGATTCGGTACCTCAGCCCCGTTTCATTGAACAATAGAGCCACCCGGCCACCGTCGTCGAAGGTGCGGAAAGTGATCTTTTCGGGAACCCCCAGGATGTCACACGCGGCCGAACGAATGCGCTCGAAGCGCTCGGGGTCGATCCTCTTCAAGGTGTGGAGGCGAGCGGCCAAGTTCTGACCGTAACCCGCCAAGGCGGACGAATCGCTTTCCGCCGATGCTCGACGCAACGCTCCTGGATTGGGATCGAAGAACCCCCAACCCCTTACGAAATCCGCCACAGCGCGAGCAGGGAACGACGCGTCCGCAGAGGCGGCTGCCAGCGCGCTACCTTCGGGACGTTCTCTGAGTTGCACTTTCTCGCCCTCGCTCCCCGACCACCACCACCCCGCGCCGTCCTCGGTCCTCTTGAGAACCTGCACAGGGGGCTGGCCTTCGTGCAGAAGGGACACCTCTTCGCGAACCCTGAAATCGAACTCCCGCCTCGAAAGGCAGACCGACCATTCGAACGCTCGATCGTCATCCCGGAAAGTCGTGACGAGATGCACTTCCCTCGCCTCCGACGCCTTGCAGGCCAGATGGACGAATCCGCCGCGGGACGTGACCGCGAATTGGAAATCCCGCCGGATCGCATCGCGTAGGAAGCGCAGGGCATCCATGACATTGCTCTTGCCCGACGCGTTGGTGCCGATCAGAACATTGAGCCGACCCAGCGAGACGTCCTCGTTCTGAACACTCAGGTAGTTCCGGAGCTTCAGGGACACGACTTGCAAGGCGGGTGATTACCTCCGGAATGGACCGATTCCGTGGACTGAAGGGTGTCCAGCACCGACGCTGGCCGGTCCCTACCAGTCTAGGTGGACGGTTGGTGTCAACCATCGTAACGAAGCCCCATCAACCCGGTCAACCGCTAGTCTTTCCTCCCGTATTGGCATGGTCGAGAGATCGCCGCAGCGCCGGGAAAAGACCCCTGCTGGTGCCAATCAGGAATGAGTGATGTCCCACGGCGGCTCTCATGCGGCGACGCCTCGGCGTGGCGAATGAGGGGGCGTACTTCAGGAGCGACCTGTTCGAGCGCCGACGCCCAATCATGCTGGACTGATTCGGCTTATCTCGCGGGCCAGGGTGCGAGCACCGAGACCTGACTTGGGACACGCGGCCGGGTTCCCGAGACCGGATTGAAACCAACTGCGGATGGAATCCGTAATGCGCTGCCCTTCGGGTTACCGAAGCGTGAAAGGACGGCCCGAGCGAACGAGTCGAAGAACCGGAGGAGTCGCAAGTAGTCAGGTTGATCTACCCCAAGGCGGAACCGGTGCCCATGCCCAGCGACATGGGCGCTGGCGAGATCGTTCGCCGCTCCGGCTTCCGGAGCGCTTGGACGGTCCGGCACCGCTGGCCTTCGTCCGACCGCCAGCCGCGCCTCGCGAGGTGCGTCTGAACGGGTTCCCCGGAGCGATCGCGGAGGTGCCCCGCCACCGCTTCGGCGGCGGTGGTCGCCGGGTCACGGGCGCGGCGCCCACGGGGGTGTTTGGCGCGGCTAAGGCCGGGAAGCCAGCCTACCCTCCGTGGCCACACTCCGTGTGTCTCCCGGAGGGGCTGGCGGGGGGCTGCGCCCCCTGTGACCCCCGCAACGGAAACGGCGCGCCGTGAGCGCCGGACGCCCCGTTTGGGTGAAGGTCCGCGCCAGCGACGCGGAGCGTGCCGAGTGGCACGCCAAGGCGCGCTCCGCAGGCTTGACGCTGTCGGATCTGGTGCGCCGGTCGCTCGGTCGGGCGCGGACCTGGACCGTGCCGCACGCGGAGGTCGAGCGCGAGCGCACGCGGGAGGCGGCGCGCATCGGGAACAACCTGAACCAGATCGCGCGGTGGGCGAATACCCATAAGGGGGCGGCCGAGGCCGTCGAGGTCCTCGCCCGCCTCGTCGCCATCGAACGGGCGCTTACGGCGCTGGCCCGCTTCGAGAACCCGGATCGCGATGCACGTTAAGTTTCTCGCGCACGGGACCGGGTCGGCACGGGCCGCGGCCAAGTACCTCCTCGGGGAGCAGGACGCAGCCGGGAAGCCGCGCGAGGGCGTCGAGGTGCTGCGGGGCAACCCCGACATGGTCGCCGCGGTGTCCGACTCGCTCGGCTTCGAGCACAAGTACACGTCCGGCGTGATCGCCTGGGCACCGGACGACCATCCCACCGACGAGCAGATCGAAGCCGTCCTCGAAGACTTCGAGAAGACGGCTTGGGCGGGGCTGGAGCCCGACCGCTACGC
>VXMI01000149.1 GCA_009841165.1 Gemmatimonadota bacterium
GTGTGGGGGAGGGGGTGGGGGTAGGGGCGAACCGGGTTGACCGGCTCACACCCCCATCTCCCCCAGAAACTGCGACGCCGTCTTCCCATAGCCGTAGTACTCCCGCGCCCGCGTCAACGTCAGCGTCTCCTGAGCCCGGGTGATCGCCACAAAGCAGCTCCGCCGCTCCTCCTCCACCTCCTTGCTTGCCGGCCCCCGCTGGAGTGCCCGATACGACGGGAATACCTCCTGGGCCATTCCGATCAAATAGACGTGTCGGAATTGAAGCCCCTTCGCGCGGTGCACGGTGATACACTGGATCGCGTTCGGGGCCGGTGGCGGAGTCTTTGACGACAGGTCCAGCCGCTGCAGGTAGGTGTTCAGGGTCACTCGTGGACCGCACTCCCGCACGATGTCCCGGTGCAGGGCGCGCCAGGTCTCGACTTCATCTGCGGTCGGTCCGGCCGCATCGTCATCGCCCCACGATTGCCACTCCCCGTCGAGGACGACGTTCACGATCTCGGGGAAGTTGAGCCCGTCCACGAGATCAGTGCGGATCCGCTTCAGCGGCGCCCGATCCCGGCCAGCCTCTGCGGCCTCCGCCAATTCAACCCAGGCCCGCAGGAAGTCTCCACCGGCCAGCGCCGCCGCGGCCCCAACCGCGTGCGGCTCGATCACGAAGCCCGTCAGCCGCTCCCACCGCGTACAGATCCGCCGCAACACGACCCTGTCGTGCCGGGAATTGGCCAGCCTCAGCGCCTCGACCAGAACACCCAGGATGGGGGAGTCGAACTCGCTCTTCCGTTGGGGCACGAAGGCCTCGTGGCCCGCCAGTTGGAGCCCTTCGGCGGCGAGCTGGACCAGCCGGTTGGTTCGGCCAAGAACGGCGCACTCCCCAGGCACCAGACCACGCTCTTGAATGTCACGTCCGACAAACTCCGCTTCCTGGTTCTGATAGTGGACCACCTCGTGCCGCACGACGCCCGCGTACGGGGCCTGCGGCTCCCGAAGAGAAACTGTCTTACGCGTGGCGATCAGCCGTGTATTGTGCCCGATGAGCCGATTCGCGTGACGCACGATCTCGGGTGGACAGCGATAGCTCTCCGGCAGCTGGATCGTGTCGACTTCGTAGTCCAGGCGCAGGTCGTCGAACCGCTTGGGACTGGCCCCGTTCCACTGGTAGATGATCTGGTCGTCATCGGCGACGACGAAGAGGTTGTGGTGTCGGCCGGGGGCGATCAGGCGAAGCAGATCGTACTGCGCCCGGTTCGTATCCTGGAACTCGTCGACGCAGATGTGCGTCCACCCCAGCCGCACCACTCGAGCGACCGCCGGCTTTTCGCGGAGGAGCCGGTTCGCGAAGTGGAGCAGGCTGCCGAAATCGAGGCGGTTGGCGTCGACCAGCGCGCCGCAGTATTGCTGGAAGAGTGATGGCAACCACTGGGGTGTGGAAGCCAGGGAGGCCGACGGGCCTTCGCCGACGTACGATTCCGCGAAGAGCCGGTCGATCAGTTGCAGCACGTTTTTGCGGTCCGCTGGCAGCGCCGCGTCGCCGTGCGGCAGGTCGCGCACTGCATCTTCGAGGATGGCGATCCGGTCTTCGTCCTGGGTAAGAAGGTGAAAGCCCGGCCGGATTCCCACGTGGCCCCCGTGTTGGCCCAAGACGTCGGCCGCGAACGCGTGGAAGGTGCAGAGCAGGGCGCGGTCGGTGTGTCCCCCGAGGCGCCGGTTCACCCGGTCCCGCATCTCCGCAGCGGCCTTGTTCGTGAACGTCAGGGCTAGAGCCGACACGTTCTCGCTTTCCTCAAGAAGCCGGGCAACCCTGAGGGTGAGCACCACGGTCTTGCCGGAACCGGGGCCCGCCAGTACGAGAAGCGGGCCGTCGTTCCAGTCCACCGCCCGTCGCTGGTTCGCGTTGAGGTCGCCGAGGGCGATCATTGCCAACCGCTTCCTGCCAGCGACACGACCTTTTCGAGCACCGCACGGATTTCGGCAGTGACGCCGGCTTCGCCGCGCGCTTCCATCTCCAGGGCGACCTCGGCAGCAGCTCTCGTCTTCTGTCGCTTTCGAAAGCGTCCATAAACCTCAGCGTAACCGTTCCCTTCCAGGTGCTCTTCGATTGTCGGGTAAGGGAACACGAACCTATCTACCTCCTCGGCGCCCGCCAGATTCTCCCGGAGTTTTGGCTCATCCTTCTGCCTGTTGGCATCGTCATCGCCGACACAGTACCAGGGGATGCCGAGCGCGTTGGCGATCTTGGCCAGCATGCCGACGTCGGACTGCTTGAATTCTACCACGCGGACACCCTCACGGTGCAGATTCAGGCTGAGTGCCCGTGCGGCGGCCGGGTAGACCCAGCTCTCGGTCTCGCCCTCCACAAGCAGCCAACACCGGGCGAACAGCAGTTCGCCACGCGCCTGACGGATGTGGTAGTTGAACTTTCGGGTTTCTTCCCGGGAGAGTAGGCCACTGGGTACTCGAAACGCCTCGATTCCGTTCCGAGTCCGGGCCAGTCGGCGGATGTCGAGCACATCGGTTTCCGCAAGAAGTTCGCCGCTGTGCGTCGAAATCAGCTTCTGGCCCGTGAATCCCCGCACGAGTGCCCAGAGGGCGCGTATGGCGGACGGATGCAGATGGGCTTCCGGCTCCTCCAATGCGAGGACGGCGGCCCCCTCGGTCTGGGCCTCCAGAAACGCTGCGAAGAGCATGAGCACTGCCAGGCTCTGTGTTCCTTCTCCATGCCGACCGAGCGGAATCTTGGCGCCAGTGGTTGTTCCGAGCTGCACCTGTGCCTTCGCGAGCATGTCGAACATGCGGTTGGGGACGGCTTCAATGGAGACGGCGTCGCCAGAGGCCAACGGAACCACGGACTGCACCCGGCGAAGGCCGTCCTGCACCTGCTCAAAGCTCGAATGTGACTCGACGACGAGGTCGTTCACTTCCCTGAGCTTGTCTTCAATCTCTGCTTTCTTTTCCAGGGAGAGCTGCGAATCCTGCAGGAAGGGTCTCCAGAACGGCCCCTTGGCGTCGAAGTGCCGGGCAGCGTCACGGAGAGCGGTCAAGTAGTAGTACCGGAGCTCATCCTGTAGCACTGTGAGCGCCCGGGCAGCGGCGCGGCTCAACGGGTCTCCGCTCAGGTCGACAAACTCCCACCGGTGGCTGATGTCCCTCGCACTCCGATCGTACTCGCAGGTGACGCGTAGACGGACGTGGTTCCGCCCCTGGTCATCAAGTTGGAGAATCGCCGCTCGATTCAACCGGCCCAACAACTCGTCGTCCCATTCCTCTTCAGGTGTATCCGAAAACCTCACCTCGATCTCGATCGGGTCGGCCAGGGCGGGTTCTGCGCCGCCGTCGGGCAGATGAAAGTCAAACGCGTCGAAGACGAATTGGCGCCTGGGCCCGAGTTCACGAAGGCAGAGCTTCAGTGCATCGAGCACCGAGGTCTTGCCGCTGTTGTTCTCGCCGATCAGAACCGTCTCCCGTCCCAACTCGAGGCTGAGGCTTCTGATGCCTCGGAAGTTCCGGATCCGGACGGCGGTGATGAGCATGCGATGAGTTCTCCTTCGATTGCGGGACTGGGGTCTGCAACCTAACGAGAACGGGTCAGCGAGCGGTCAACGCACGCAAATATGTAATGTGTAGTTGTCAACATGTAATCTCGACATTACATGGAGCGCCACACCAACCGACCGTACTTGATTCAGCAGCCACCACGCTCCATTGTTCCTGCCGCCGTCAACCGGGAACCGAGGGGTGCAACAGTGGAAAAAAGCATGAAGGAACTGGTGGCCCCGTTGCGGCGGATGGCGGACGTTCAGGAGCGAAAGGCCCACGATCTGAGGTTCCGAGATGATCTGAATTCCGAGGCCGACGACCGCGAGGAACTGGCCGAAAAGATGACCGACCTAGCCGACGAGATCGAGATCTTCTTCGCGGTCCAGGAGCGGATGAAGGACTGGAGACCACAGACCCCCTGACATGACACAACCCCACCAACTCGAGAAATCCCGCCGCGACGTCCTCGACCTTTCCCTCCGCAACCCTCTCCTCAACTTCCGTCCCTCGAAGCGCCGCGGCCTCGAGGTCGTCGACGAGCTGACCCGCGAGACCTTCCGCATGCTCGTCAGCGCCGAACGGATCATGTACTTCCTCGCCGCGCCCGAAGAACAGGCAGCGCCGGAGGCCCCCGACGAAGCCCCGGCCGATGTCGCTGCCGATGTCCCCGCCGAACTCCTCGCCCTCCTGGCAGAGCCCGCGACCGACCCCAACGGCACTGCCGCGCGCCACACGGACAACAAGCTCCAGACCGCGCTCACCCTTGCGCGCCTCAACCTGCGGCTCCGCGAGACCTTCCGGCAGGCGCGCCTGTCGATCGAGGAGCAGGGGGTCAACATCCTCTACCTCGCGCTCGGGATGCTCCGTTGGTACGAGTCCGACAGCAGCGACATCGAGCGCCGCGCGCCTCTGGTCCTGATCCCGGTCAGGCTCACCCGGTCCGGCGTGCGCGAGAACTTCAAGCTCTCGTGGACGAAGGACGAGATCGAGCCGAACCTGTCACTCGAGGCGAAGCTGAAGCAGGACTTCAACGTGCGCCTCCCCGAGATGCCGTCGGAGGATGACCTCGACGTCGAGGACTACCTCGCCCGAGTCGAGCGGGCGGTGGCCGCCAAGCAGCCGCGCTGGTCCGTCGAGCGCAACGAGATCCACCTGAACTTCTTCTCGTTCAGCAAGCTGCTCATCTACAAGGACCTCGACCTGGCGAGCTGGCCCGAAGAGAACCGCCCGGCCGACCATCCGCTCGTGCAGCAGCTCTTCGGCAGCGGCGGCTTCGCGCACGAGCCCTCGGAATTCGGCGAGGAAGGGCACGCCAACGGCGACCTGGGCGAGGCCGGCCTGCACCCGGTGGTCGACGCGGACAGCTCGCAGACCCTCGCGGTGCTCGACACCATGAACGGGCGCAACCTGGTCATCCAGGGACCGCCGGGCACGGGCAAGTCCCAGACGATCACCAACCTGATCGGCGAGGCGCTCGCCCGCGGCAGAACCGTCCTCTTCGTCGCGGAGAAGATGGCCGCGCTCGAGGTCGTGAAACGCCGCCTCGACACCGTCCACCTGGGCGACGCTTGCCTCGAACTGCACAGCCACAAGACCAACAAGCGCGCCGTCCTCGACGAGCTGAGCCGGACCCTGGCGCTGGGCCGCCCGACGACCCCCGACGGCACCGAGGACCGCGTGCTCCTCGAGGCGGACCGCAAACGCCTGAACGACTACTCCCGCGCGGTGAACTCACCGATCGCCGAGAGCGACCTGACCCCGCACGAGCTGGTTGGCCGCCTCGCCGCGCTCGACGCCGACGGGCTGGAGGTCGAGGGCAGGGGGCTCCAGGTCCGCGGCTCGGCATCGTGGAACGCCGAGGACTTCGCCCGCCGCCGCGCGCTGGTCCGCGAAATGCAGGAACTGGTCACGGCGATCGGCGTCCCGCGCTGGCATCTCTGGTGGCCGTGCGGCCGTCTCCACTTCGTGCCCACCGACGCGCACCGGGTCCGCGAACTCGTCGCGAATGCGTCCGCCGCCGTCCGCGTTCTCAACCGCGAGTCCGACGCGCTCGGCACCGTGCTTCGCCGCGACGTGGTGTTTGGGGGTTTGAAGCGCGACGATCTCGAACGGGCGACCCGCACTGCGCGAAGGGTGGCGGAAGCTCCGGCACTGCTGGGGGCGGATCACCGCCATCCCGGTTGGGCGGCCGACGCCGAGCGCATCGCGGAGGTTGCCGCGGCAGCCCGCCGCTACGGCGACATCCGGGCGCGCCACGACCGCGTCCTCATGCCCGAAGCGTGGGACCAGGACGTGCTGGACGCGCGCCAGGCGTTGCGTGCTTACGGCGACAAGTGGTGGCGCTTCCTCTCGCGGCCGTTCCGCGATGCGAGCCGTCGGGTGCGGGGGCTCTGCAGCGGGGAGGCGCCCGACACTGTCCCCAAACAGATCCAACTCGTTGACGCGATCCTGGAAGCCGGCCGGCTGCGCCGAGCGATCGCAGAATCGAACGACCTCGTGGCGCAGCTTTTCCCCGCGCTCGCGCTGGGCGACCGCGTGGACGCGCACCGGAGCTTTGCCGACGCCGTGGAGTGGCTCCTGCGCCTTCACCGCGACAGGTCCGGCGGGCTGATCGACCCGGACATCCACGCGCTGCTCGACGACCCGCCCCGGGGCTCCGACCTGGAAGCCGCCGCCGACGTGTGCGAGCGCGGAATGGAAGCGGTCCGCGACGCGCTGGGTGCGCTCACCGCCGCCATGGAGCTGCGGGCCGATCGGGTCGAGCCCGGCGAGTCGCTGGAGGAGCGCACCTGGGACAACCTGGAAGCGTGGTTGCGGGATGCCCACGACGAGATCGCATCGGCTCACGAGGTGGTGCGCTTCAACCAGCTCGAAAGGAAGGCCGCTGGGGCGGGGATTGCGGAGGTGGCCGAGGCCGCGGCGTCGCGGGAGGACGCTCGCCGGCAACTGACGCCACTCTTCGACCACGCATGCTACGCCGCCTGGCTGGACCTGGCCTTTCGGGAACGCCCCACGCTCGCCGAGTTCGACGGCGCCACGCACGCGGGCGTCGTGGAGCGGTTCCGTGAGCTGGACATGGCGCAGTTCCACCACAACCGGGCGCTGATCGCCGAGCGCCACTGGAAGCAGCTTCCGCGTCAGCACGGAGGCGGCCAGCTTGGCGTGCTCAGGCGGGAGTTCCAGAAGAAGCGTCGTCACCTGCCGGTCCGGCGGCTGATGACAGAGGCGGGGCGCGCGATCCAGAGCATCAAGCCGGTATTCATGATGAGCCCGCTGTCGATCGCCAAGTATATCCCGCCGGGGTCGGTCGTCTTCGACCTGGTCGTGTTCGACGAGGCGAGCCAGGTGCGTCCGGTCGAGGCGTTGGGAGCGATCATCCGGGGCAGGCAGGCGGTGGTCGTGGGCGACAGCAAGCAGCTTCCGCCGACGAGCTTCTTCGACCGCATGGCCGATGACGGTGAGGACGACGCGAGCCAGACGGCCGATCTGGAGAGCATTCTGGGCATGTTCTGCGCGCAGGGGGCGCCGGAACGAATGCTCAAGTGGCACTACCGCAGCCGCCATGAGTCATTGATCACCGTGTCGAACCACGAGTTCTACGACAACCGCCTGGTGGTCTTCCCGAGCCCCGACGCGGGCAAGCAGGATACCGGCCTTGTCTTCCGCCACGACCCCGAGGCCCACTACCAGCGCCGCGGGATCAATACCGCCGAGGCGAAGACGGTCGCGCGGGCCGTGATGGAGCACGCCCGCGTGACGCCCGGGCTGACCCTCGGCGTGGCTGCGTTCAGCAACGTGCAGGCGCGGCGCATCGAGGACGAGGTCGACATCCTGCGCCGCCGCGATCCCTCGTGCGAAGAGTTCTTCGCGGGGCACCCCGAGGAGCCCTTCTTCGTCAAGAACCTGGAAAACGTCCAGGGCGACGAGCGCGACGTGATCCTGATCAGCATCGGCTACGGCAAGATCGACGGCTCCTATCTGCCGATGAACTTCGGGCCGCTGAATCGCGAGGGTGGCGAGCGGCGCCTGAACGTGCTGATCACGCGAGCGCGCCGGCGCTGCGTGGTGTACTGCAACTTCGTCGGCGCGGACCTGGACCTGCGGCGGTCGAAGGCGCGGGGAGTCGACGCGCTCAAGACCTTCCTGGAATATGCCGAGACGGGGAACATCGAGATCCCCCGCGTCACGGGGCGCGAGGCCGACTCCCCGTTCGAGGAGGCCGTCGCGGCCAGGTTGCGCGCGCTGGACTTCGATGTCGACCACCAGGTGGGATCGGCCGGGTTCTTCATCGACCTGGCGGTGCGGGACTCGTCACGGCCGGGACGGTATGTCCTGGGCATCGAGTGCGACGGTGCCGCCTACCACAGTGCCCGCTCCGCCCGGGACCGCGACCGGCTCCGGCAGCAGGTGCTCGAGGGTCTGGGCTGGAAGATCCACCGCATCTGGAGCACGGACTGGTTCCGCAATCCCGAGGTCGAGCTAGGCAAGGCCGAGATGGCGATCCGTATGGCCCAAGTAGCGGCGTTGACGCCATCGGACGACCCGGCGCCCGAGCCCGAGCCGTCCGAGAAGGCCGTGCAGCCTCTGGAGCGGGAGCCGGAACCCGAGGTGGAAGCTGCTGCGCCCACACGTCCCTACAAGGTCGCCAACCTCCGTATCGGTGGGCTCTGGGCACCCCTGCACGAAACGCCGCCCGGCCAGTTGGCCAGGTGGATCAGCCGCGTCGTCGAAGTCGAGAGCCCGGTCCACCTCGACGAGGTCACGCTGAGGGTCCGTACGGCGGCGGGCGTCGGCCGCTCCGGCTCCCGGATCCGCGCGCAGATGAGGTTGGGCGCCCAGGTCGGCGCGAACCAGGGAAGCTACCGCATCGACGCGCAGGGATTCCTGTGGCGGCTCGACCGCGACACCGTCGAAGTCCGGCGCCGGGACGGCGACATCGCCCCCTCACTCCGCAACCCCGACATGATCGCCCCCGAGGAGATCGGTGCGGCCCTTGTCCACGCGGTCCGGGTGAGCTACGGGATCGCGCCGGACGCAGCCGTCCAGGAAGCGGTCCGCCTCTTCGGCTTCAAGCGCGCGGGCCAGAAGATCGTCGGGAGCTTCCGGCGCGTGCTGGACGGGCTTGTGGAGGACGGAGTGCTGGTGCGGGAAGGCGAGCTGCTGCAGCTGGCTGACGCCCAAAGCGAGCAGCCCACCAGCGGTTGAGGTCGCGAGACGTCAGTCCCCCCGCAGACGCGCCAGAAAGTCCTGAGGTGTGTCGCAGTCGAGGATCGCGGCGGAAACCAATGCGATCCGATCCCGGCCGGGGTCTTCGTCAAGCAACTGTTGCACTTCCTCTACGGTCCGCTGTCCGAACTTCCGTGCGATCAGCTGAGTCAGCACCGCCACCTGCCCTTCCAGTCTGATCTCGTCCAGGCTGCGCTGGAACTCGGTCACCACTGCGCCCATCGTCATTGCCTCCTCCAACTGTCGGGTGGAAAACCCCTTCGAACCTAACATTGCCTTCACTGACCGAGCCATGAACCGGCTGAAGTCTATGTCTTCGCAGGCTTCGACCAGGGGCCCCAGGACCGCGAGCACCGCCCGCATCTGAACAGCCGTCTTGACCCCGGAAAGCGCCAGCACGGCCTGTGGCAGGTCCTGCGGGTCTGTCGGCCGGGCCTCGCCGGGCAACCGGCTCACCACCCGATAGGCGTCTGGCGCGGAGTCCCGGAACAAGTCGCTCAGCCGCGTCGCCGCATTCCAGCGCCGGTCGCCGTGGTGCAGCACAAGCGCCACCGCAGCGACCTCCCGGTCCCCGCGCGCGAGCTCCTTGTCGCTTTGGAACAGGGTCTGGACTGCGAGACAACCGTAGATGGTCGTCCGGAGAGCCATGTGCTGCTCCGGTCGGCCCTGGAATTCGAGCAGGAGTACCAGATCGGTCGTGCCGTCTGTCGTGCGGGCGCGCCAGGCGGTGTCGGGATAGCGCCGGCGAAGCTTCTCGTCAATGAGTTCCGTGGGCAGCGGCTGCAGTGTCTCGTAGTCGATGCTGTCGGCCCACTCGGGGACATGTCGGCGGATGAGGAGCTCGATCATCCGCGGGTCGGAGAAGAACTTCTTGAATGCAGCGTCGTCCATCGATGAATCGGCCCCGGGTCGGGGTTGATTTGGCCCCTGCGGGGCACGGAGCCACTATGCTTGCCGGATAGTCGGGGCGATGGAATGGCTGGATGGGACTTTCTCGCGTGCGCCTGCTCCAACGGGTCTCGCCGGGTCTCGCCCGCGTCGTCAAACGCCGTCATCCCTCCTCCCCGCTTGCCGTTCCTTCCCATCTGTACTCGATCCCTGCAGCCACCCACACGGCAGACACTCGCCTCCCAAATTCACTCCCTTGTGTCCGCCACCACACCACCGACAACCTCCACCCC
>VXMI01000152.1 GCA_009841165.1 Gemmatimonadota bacterium
CGCCCTGCTAGCTCAACTGGTAGAGCATCCGACTCTTAATCGGCAGGTTCGGGGTTCGAGTCCCTGGCGGGGCACTGGCGAGCGGGGAGGTATGACCGCAACGCAACCGCGTCGGTCGCCGCACGCACGTCGAAGGTCCCCATGGTTGCCGGCAGCAGAGCGAACCGCGCGCGGTCCAGCGCCAGTGACGGGGCGTCGGCCGGCTCCACCGTCGCCCGGCCCGACAGCACCCCCCAGATCTCGAAGGTCTCCCTGTCCAGCTCGTGGGTGAAGCGGGCCCCCGCCTCCAGGAACAGGCGTTCTACCACGAAGTGGTCGCAGTGCGCTATGACCTCGCGCCTCACTCCGTCCTCTGACCCGGCGAGTGTCGGTGCCTCCGGGACCGGCACCGTCCGTCCGAAGTGGATCGCGTCGAGCGCCCGCTCCGCGTGCAGTTCCCTGGGCCGCCCGTCCGCCGCGAGACGATCCCAGTCGTGGATGCGGAAGGTCGTGTCGGAGCACTGCTGAATCTCGACCAGAACCACGCCGGACAGGATGCCGTGCACGGTCCCGGCCGGAACCAGGATCGAGTCCCCGGGCCGCACGCAAACCCGGTTGAGGCAGTCCTGCACCCGCCCCTCGGCAACCGCGCGCCGAAGCGCCGCCCGGTCCATCGCGGGGGTGAGCCCATGGATGATTCGTGCGCCCGGCTCTGCGTGCACGATGTACCACATCTCGGTCTTGCCGGGTTCGCCGAGCCCATTTGCGGCCGCGTAGTCGTCGTCGGGGTGCACCTGCACGGAGAGGGCGTGACTCGCGTCGAGGAGCTTGACCAGGAGCGGGAATTCACCACGGGCCGCGGCGGCCTCACCTCGCCGGCCGACAAGCCGCGTTCCGAATTCGGCCACGAGGCCGGGCAGATCCCTGCCCGCCAGCGGGCCCCGATCCACCACCGACACGCCCGCGGGATGCCCGGATACCTCCCAGCTCTCGGCGATGACACCGTCGGGTAACTCGCGCCCGAACAGGCGTTCGAGCTCACGACCTCCCCAGAGGTAGTCCTTGAGCCGGGGCGCAAATGTCAGGGGCGCTGAGAGCGCCGGTGTCGATGCGGGCATGGACCAAGTATGGTCCGCCGCGCTTCATCGCGGAATGGCCGCTCGTGAACCTCCGCATTCGCGACCCCGGACGGGATTCGGGCTATCCGGCTGGGTCAGCAACGACGACCCGGCAGCGGACGGTTCCCCCGTTACGCGGCAGCGAACACTTCAGATCCGATGTGGGTGACGGCCTCAGGACGTAGGCGCCGTCTTCCCTCGAATACCGGAAGCCGGGTCGCCAACCAGACTCCGCTCGGGCCTCGGTGGCGTTGGCCTCGCTCTCCGCCGCATCTCCACCGACACCCTCCGCCCCGGGCGTGGTTCTGAACGTGATCGGGAACGCCACCCACACGGGCACCGACTCGCCCTCGTTCAACGCCGGCGTGAACCTGAAGACCGGCGCCACGCGCAGTGCGGCCTCATCGAGGGCTCCGTGGCCTGAACTCGTATGGATCCTCTGGTTCCTCACCACCCCTTCCTCATCGATGTAGAACCACACCTGCACCGTGCCGCCGATCCCGGCGTCTCGCAGCAGTGGCGGGTACTCCCTTTCCATCGCCCTGATGACTTCTGCGTCGTTGGTGCGTCTGGGTGCGGTCGTGTACGGGGTGAACGCCGGGCTAGCCGAAATGTCCACCTCTCCCGCATCGCCCTCTTCGCCTTCGCCGGCGGCCAGGCGCGCCTCGATCACGCGCGTTGCCCTCTCCAACGCGCCCTGGAGCTGGGCCTCCGTGGCATCCGTCTCGCTCTGGGCCGCTTCTTCACCAGCGTCCCGGGTTCCGAAAGTGATCGGGAACGTCACCCACACCGGCACGGCCCGGTCGCGGTTGAGCGCCGGCGTGAACCTGAATATCGGCGCCACGCGCAGGGCAGCCTGATCCAGCGCCTGGTGCCCGGAGCTCTCCTGCACGAACTGATTCCTCACCACTCCCCGCTCGTCGATGAAGAACCACACGTGCACGGTTCCTCCGATGCCGGCGTCGCGGAGAAGCGGCGGATACTCCTGCTCCAGCGCCCTCAAGATCTCGGCGTCGTTGATGCGGTCCGGCGCAACCGTGTAGGGCGTGAACCTCGGACCTGCGGACAGATCCGCCACGCCTGCCTCGCTCTCTTCCGACGCGTCCAGCCCTGCCGGCCCCTCCCCCGTGATCCCCGGGATCGACAGTGCCACTCCCACCACCACGAGCGCACCGAAAACCAGGAAGGCCGCCTGCGCCATCTTCACCTCGGGGGCCTTTTTCAGCAGCTGTCGGATGCGCCGCTCCAGCAGGGACGGCTGCTCCGCGAGCGCCGCGACCGCGAGACCGGGGAGGGCGCCGTGGCCCGACCCCACCCTGAGCAGGAGGTCGCCGTAGAGGCGGCGATGTTCCGGCAACCGTTTCATGACGCGACGGTCGCAGTCCAGCTCGATCGCCAGGCTCAGGCGCCGGTACTGGAGCCACAGCGCGGGGTTCCAGGGGAAAGCGAGCAGAAGCGCGCCGCAAGCGAACCGCAGCTGCACGTCGCGTGCGCGCAGGTGCTCCTCTTCGTGGGCGAGGATCAACTCCTGCCGCTCGGCGCCCGCGCCCCGAACCCAGCTGGGCAGAACGACACGGGAGCGGAACAGCCCCACCACCGCGGGGCCGGTTACGCGCGACCAGAGGACGCCACGCCCCAGGAGCGTACCCGGTTCCCACGACGCGCGACGCCGCATGAAACGCGCGCCACCGATGAGCGCCCCGACCAGAAGGATCGCCGACAGCACCACCCACCCGAGGAGCAGGAGGTCGTCGAGCGAATGCAGCGCAGAATCCCGCGCCACCGTCACGGCCAGCGGGTCGAGCAGAATCGGCACCGCCGGAGGCGCGCCTCCCGCCGGGGCCGGCGAGGTCGTCAGCAGGCGGATCGCGGGCAGCGCGACCGTGCCGATCCCGGCGGCCAGCCACACCCAGCGGCGGCCTCCCTTGAGCAGTCGCTCGGCGGCCAGCCCCGCGACCAGAAACATCAGACCCGCTCCGACCGACCAGAGCATCCACGCAGCGATCATTGTTCCTTCTCCCCCTCGAGGCGCTGGTCCAGCAGCTTGCGGAGTCTCCGCACGGCGGCCGGCGACAGCTGTTCATCGGATACGAGCTGGGCCACGAGGAGCTCCGCGGAACCGGAGAACACCTTGTCGCGCAAGCGGCCGAGCACGGACCTCCCGGCCTCCTCGCGTCCCAGGAGGGGATGGTAGCGGTGAGCCCTGCCGTCCTTGGTGTAGCCCACAAGCCCCTTCGACTCCAGGATCCGGAGGATGGTCAGGACGGTGTTGTACGCGAGGTCGTCCTCCAGCCGCTCGTTGACCTCGGCGACCGTCGCCGAGCCCAGATCCCACAGCACGGACATGACGTCCATCTCCCGCGCGGTCAATGCTCTCTCCACTGCCATCTCCCTGCGGGCGCCGGCCCGCTCGTTTGGGGTTCGCAACGCGTGACTTCCGGCCGACCGCCGAAAGGCACCCGCGCCCCAGCTCCTATACTGTTAGTAGAAAGTGGGGCGATTTGTTCCCGTGTCAACTAAACCGTTAGGACAACCGGCCGACGGCAACCCGAATGCCCACCGGGATGGCATGTAAACTCTGATTGTCACAATGTAATGTTCAGTTTACAGGTCGCGTGATCTCGTACTCCTTCGGCGGCTCGGCTCCCAGCAGGTGTTCGACGAAGTAGTCCCACCGTCGGCGAATGAAGTACGGCTCGTTCAGTCCGTGCGCGCGGTCGGGCGCCCATACCAGGTCGTAGTCCTTGTTCGCCTTGGTGAGTTCGTCGATCAGCTGGACGGTCATCGCGGGGTGCACGTTGTCGTCCATGTCGCCGTGCATCAGCAACAGTTTGCCCTTCAGGTTGGCGGCGTGGGTCTTGTTGGCCTCGTCGGTGAAGTTGGTGGTGCCGCTGGCCGAGTCCTCGACGAGCACTCCCTGGTACTTCTCGGCCCAGTAGATGTTGTAGCTGGCGTTGTCGTGGTTGCCCGCCCCCGAGACGGCCACCTTGAAGAAGTCCGGGAAGCGCACCATGGCGTCGGTGGACGCGAAACCGCCTCCGGAATGCCCGTAGATGCCTACCCTGTCCAGATCCATGAAGGGGTAGCGGGCGGCCAGCTGCTTGATCGCGGTGACGTGATCGGGAAGGCCGTTATCGTTGAAGTCCCCGTAGTAGATGTCGTGAAACGCCTTGGAGCGGTGGGGCGTGCCCATGTGGTCGAGCTGAATCACCACAAACCCCAGCTTCGCCAGCGAAAAGTCCTCGCCACCTGACTTGAAGGTCCACGAGCCCACGCTTCCCACCTGCGGCCCCGGGTAGATGTGGTCGATGACAGGGTAGCTGCCCGACTCGTCGAGATCGTCGGGGAAGTATATGAGGCCGTAGATGTCGGTGACGCCGTCGCGCGCCTTCACCGAAAAGACCTCCGGGGCGCGCCACCCGAACTCTTCCAGACGCGCGATGTCGGCTTCCTCCAGGGTGCGGATGACGTTGCCGGTCGCGAGGTTGCGCAGGGCCGTCACCGGCGGGTCCCCGATCGTGGACCAGGTGTCGACCACGAACCGCCCGCTGGGTGACACGGTGACCGCGTGGTTCCCCACCTCTCCCGCGATCACGGTGAGGCCGCTGCCGTCGTAGCCAATCCGGTAGAGGCGGCCGTAGTACGGAATCCCGTCCTCGCGCCCGTACGCCGTGAAATAGAGCCGACGGCTGGCTTCGTCGACGTGCCAGATCGCCCCGACCGCCCACGGTCCGCTGGTGACCTGGTTCTTCACGGTCCCGTCCTTCGAGAAGCGCCAGATGTGGGCCCAGCCGTCGCGCTCCGACCACCAGAAGGCGTCGTCCGTGGTCTCCGACACGAACCACGAGGTCGGGTTGCGCTGTGCCGTCTCGACCCAGGTGCGTGAGCTGTCGCCCGCGATGATGCGGAAGTCTCCGGTGGCCGCGTCGACCTCCGCCAGGTGGTTGCTCTTCGATGCGCGGGTCTCCCAGTGCATGTAGGCGAAGCGCGAGTCGGCCGACCACAGCGAGTCCACCTGCGAGCCGCCCAGGTAGAGCCGGTTGGGACGCGGCTCGAGGACCACGCGGATGTTGCCGACCGCGGGGAGGGGGCGCGCGTCGCCGTCGGATCCGCCCCCCGCGGCTGCGGTCAGCGTCTCGCCCACGTCCAGGATGTGGAACGCCGGCAGCGGCACGATCGAGTCACCCGGGAGCGCGTAGGGCTGGGAGTAGTGCACGGTGCGCTGCGGCGTGTACGACACGTAGTGATGGTGTTCCACGTCCCGCTGGTCCATTCGCTGGACCAGCACCTTGCGCGAGTCCGGCGACCAGTAGACTTCGGGCCGCCGCACCCGGTTGTTCCTGATGTCGTTGGGACGCGGGTACGCCAGCCCGTAACCGTTGAATTCCTCTCCGTCCGTCGTCAGCTGAATGGTGTCGCCGCCGGCCGCCGGGCGGATGTAGAGGTTGTGGTCCATGACGAACGCCTCCCAGCGCTCGTCGGGAGACTCGACGAAAGGCGTGTCGTCGGGCAGCGTGTCGCCCACTTGGCACATGTATTCGCCCAGATCGCACTCGAATCGCCGCGCCCCGGTTTCGAACGCGATCCGCCCCTCGTCGCCGTCCACGAACTCGAAGTCGTCGAAGGGCAGCTTCCGGGGCACGTAGCTCGTGTCCGCGGCCACCGACAGCGCCGCCGCCAGCCGCGCGTGGTCGAAGAGCGGGCGCTTCACATTGGCCGCCGGATCGACGAAGGTGAACTCGTGGCCGGAACCGGTGTTGTTGCGGTACCAGAACCGGTCCGTATCGTTGATCCAGTTGGGGGTCACGGGTGTGCCGGATATCAAGGGCGACGTATGCCACCCGAGCAGCATCTCCGCGCGATGGTAGTCCACATCCTGCGCGCTTGCGGGAGCGACCGCCGCCACTGCCAAAAGGCTTGAAATGCATCCGATCCAGCGCGTCTTCATGGCTCCGTTCCCTTCGTTGAAATCAGCGTTCCTGCCTGCGTCCATCTTGGGCGTCACGCGGGCTCCGGGCAAACCCGTGGCGACGCGGGGTCGCTCTCGTCGAACCGCGGGCGCACGAACGCACGCAGGGAGAATCAGAATGCACACGACTCCACGTTCTGCCACGGCTCTCCCGCGAGCGCTGATGTTCGCGGCGCACACCGCCATTGCAGTCCTCGCCGCCGCGGGCGCCGCGGCACAGGATCGCGCCGGGGTGCTGCGCTACCCGAGCCTGATGGGCAACATCCGCGGCGAGCTGCACATGCTGCCGCCGGTCAGCACGGGCCCCATGAGCCCGACATGGTCGCCCGACGGGCGCTGGATCGCCTTCGCCATGGCGGGCGACATCTGGCGGATCCCGTCGCAGGGAGGCGCGGCCGAGCAGCTCACGCGGGGGCCGTGGTACCACTTCGAGCCCAGCTGGAGCCCCGACGGGTCTCGGATCGCGATGACGGTGGAGACGGGTACCGGGCTCGACATCGCGCTGCTTGAAATGGAGGGCGGCGCGGTCGTGCCGCTGGTGGAGGGCGGCGGGGTCGACGTGCAGCCGGCGTGGAGCCCCGATGGCCGTTTCGTCCATTTCACCACGATGGGACGCGGGATGGACGTGCATCGGGTGGAGGTCGCGACGGGTGCGCGGGAAGAGGTCCTGGCCGGGCCGGGGAGCCAGTACCAGGCGAGGCTCTCGCCCCAGGGGGTTGTCGCGTACATGGCCCCAGCGCCCGGCATGACGGGTACCGGCGGGATCTGGACGCAGGCGTCCGGCGGCGCCGAGCCGGTGCTGGTGCGCGCGGAGGAGACCGCCTGGCGGGCGCGGCCCGACTGGCTGCCGGACGGCAGCGGTCTCGTATACGTCTCCGACGACGCGGGGTCGAACGAACCTGGTGCTGATCGGCGCGGGTGGCGGCAATCCACTGCGTCTCACCGGAGGCGAGAGCCACGAACTCACGCCGCGCGTCAGCCCGGACGGCAGCGAGATCGCCTTCGTCTCGAATGAGGAGGGGGCCACGCAGCTCCACGTGATGGCCGTCTCGGGAGGCGCGCGGAGTTCGTGGCGCACGCTGGACGTGAGCGACCGCGTGTATGCGGCGCCAACGGGTACGCTCAGCGGCACGGTGCTCGACGAGCGCGGGCGTCCCGGCCCGGCGCGGGTCACGGTGGTCGCCTCGGACGGCCGCGCCTACGCCCCGCGGGGGGGCTTCCACCGGGTGCTGTCGCCGACCGAGACGCACTACTTCCGCACCGCCGGCGCCTTCGAGGTCGAGGTCCCCGCGGGCGAGGTGACGGTCACCGTGCGGCGCGGCCTCGAATACCGTCCGATCACCGCCGCGGTGCAGGTGCGTGAGGGCGGGAGCAGCGAGGAACGCTTCGAACTCGCGCGCCTCGTCGATGCGGCCGCCATGGGCTGGTACGCCGGCGACACCCATGTGCACGACCTTCATCAGGGCCGCTACGGACTCACCCACCAGGACTTCTTCAACGACCTCGTCAGCGAGGATCTCCGCGTCTCCATCTCCCTCATCCACATGGACGGGACCCGGTTGATGGGACGCTGGGACGATCTGACGGGAAGGCCCCACCCACTCTCGACCGGCGATCACATCCTGCTGTATGCGCAGGAGTTCCGCGGTGCGTACGGGCACGTGGGGCTGGCGGGGGTGAGCGAATTCATCACGCCGCTGATCGGCGGCGCGGCCAACACGCCGTTCGGGGCCGACCGCCTCAACGCCGACTACCTCGACGCCGCCCGGGCGCAGGGGGCGACGGGCGGGTTCATGCACCCGTTCACCGGCCTGGTCGAGACGCCCGAGAGCGTCGGCACCCAGGAAATACCGGTGGACGTGGCGCTCGGTTCGGGCGACTTCTACGACGTCATCTGTTTCTGGTACGACGAACGCGTGAACGCACGGATGTACTACCGCATCCTCAACGCGGGTTTCCGACTCGCGGCAACCGGCGGGACGGACAACTTCTCGGACGTTTGGCGCGATCCGGGCCCCGGCGCGAGCCGCACGTACGCACACCTCGACGGGCCGCTGTCGGTGGACGCGTGGCTGGCGGCGATCCGCGAGCGGCGCACCTTCGCGACCAACGGTCCGCTGCTCTTCCTGACGGTGGACGGGCAGTTGCCTGGGAGCGAGATCGCGGTGGCGGCCGGAGACGGCGCGCGCGCGGCGCACCTGGTCGAGATCGACGTGGCGACCAACAGCCCGCTGGACCGGGTCGAGATCCTGGTCAATGGCGAGATCGCCGCGACCCACGACGTTCGCGACATGGGCGACCGCTTCCGTCTGGAGAGTACCATCGAACTCGACGGCAGTGGCTGGATCGCGGCGCGTGCGCTGGGGCCGGCGTCACCGTTGGTAGCAGACAGCTATGCCTTCGCCCAGACCAGCCCCGTGTGGGTGGTGGCCGGCGGGCGTGAATACCGTTCCGCCGACGACACCCGCTTCCTGCTTGCGGCGGTCGAGTCCTTCCGGGAGCGGGTCGTGGAGCGCGACCGCTGGGTCACGGCCGAGGACCGGGAGCGGTTCCTGGCGCGGGTGGACGAGGCGGCGGCGGTTTACGAGGGGCTGCTGCGGGCTTTGGACGAGGGCTATTAGTAATCAGGCGCGCCGTTAGTAGGCCCGTCGAGCCGGGTCGATCCCAGGCAGGGCGTCATTCCCTACTCAACCCAATGTCGCGCACATCGTACCAATCGACTCCTCTGTCCGGCATGCCATCGCGATCGGCGTCTTCGTCCAGCCCGCGCTCCACGAGAACCACCAGTGTGCCGTCCAGCACATCGAAGCCCAACATCCTGTCCTGCACCTCGACAGTGCCGAGAAAGGCCATGTCCAGGTACAGATCGAGCGATGAGGAACGGTCCCGGTTTCGTCCGGCGCCAACCCACAGTCGTTGACTCGCGTCATAGGTCATCGCTCGCCCAGTTATGCGGTCCACTCTGCGCCTTTGCGCGAACGCTTGCACGGCGGCATCCGGCACGACTCCGTCACGATACAGGAAGCCAACCCCTTCCCGGTACTCGTCGATGTCCCGCTGGTTGGGAAGTTCGCCAGTATAGGTCGGCGCCTCGGTCACGATGACTTCGCCCTCTCCGCCTGCCCCGTAGAACAGCAGTTGGCTGTGACATGCGCCAAAGGCCAGGACTTCTCCTTGGCTCATCGCACCCCATGACAAACCGCACTCCGACGGCAATCCGATGTCCGAAGGCATACGCAACTCGCGCCGCCAAAGAACAGCGCCTGCAGACAGGTCGACCGCCGCAAGGATCTTCTTGTTCGACAGGATATCGGGCATGTAGGTGCCGACCGTGGTCTCGGCGATCGGCGACAGTGGCTCGAACACCCGAGGCACGGCGACCTCGGTGACCAATTCACCCGTTGGCTTGAAGACGCTGAGTCGCGAGGCGAGCGGGTCAATCACGGCGACTGTACGCTCCGGTCCTCTTACAACGGCATGGGCGAACCGGAACTCCCCGGGACCGTCGCCTTCGCCTCCGAAGACTCCCACGAACTCTCCGGCGCGATCAAGACACTGGACCTGGAACTCGTAGGACACGATCACGCAAGCCGTGTGGTCGTCTACCAGAGCCACCGATTCATTGTTGCTCAGTGGTGTTGCCCATGAGCTGATCGGGACCATGACGCCGACCTGCGGACGCTCATCGGATGCGCAGTTCACGGACCAGGGCATCAGTGCCAAGGTCAAGGCCGGCAACCGAAACGCCATGAGGTTGCGCCGCGGACCCAACGACGGACCCCTACCGCCCCGCCCGCCCCACGATCGAGCTCTCCCGCCGCAGCACCGCCCCGCGCCAGTGGCTGATAATCAGGA
>VXMI01000045.1 GCA_009841165.1 Gemmatimonadota bacterium
CCCCCCCCCCCCCCCCCCCCCCCCCCCTTTTTTTTTTCATGCACAAGCCGGCATTCCACATTGCCTGTTGTCTCGTGGGCTCGGTGATTTGTAAAAGAGCACAGCCCTCCCCACGCGCCCGACGCCGCCTGAGCCGTGGACGTTTTCCTGCAACTCACGGTCTCCGGACTCAGCACCGGGATGGTCTACGCGCTCGCCGCGGCCGGCTTCGTGGTCATCTACAAGGCCAGCGACGTTATCAACTTCTCCCAGGGCGACCTTCTGCTCTTCGGCACCTACCTGATCTTCTTCGCCGTGGCCCAGACCGGGCTACCGTGGAGCCTCGGAGTGGTCGTCACGGTGCTGCTGGCCGTTGCCCTGGCGCTGGCCATCGAACGGCTGGTGCTGCGCCCGCTGATCGGCGAGCCGATCATCTCGATGATCATGGTGACGATCGGCCTGTCGTCGATCCTGCGCGCGGCCGTCAACGCGATATGGGGGCCGGCGCCGCGCTCGTTCGATTCGTTTCTGCCTGCGGGTGATGTCGCGCTGGGACCGGTCATCCTGTCCTCCGGGCGCCTCCTGTCGATTCCGATCGCCCTGGCGGTGCTGGCCGCGCTGTGGCTCTTCTTCCGGCACACGCGCGACGGGATCGCCATGCGCGCCATCGCGGACGACCAGCAGGCCGCGCTGAGCATGGGGATCAGCATCCCGCGGGTGTTCGGCATCGCCTGGGGGCTGGCGGCGGCGTCGGCGGCCATCGGCGGGATCATGCTTGGGAACATCGTGGGGGTGAGCCCGAACGTGGCGTCGATCGGACTGCGGGTGTTTCCGGTGGTAATCCTGGGGGGACTCGATTCGATCCGCGGGGCGGTGATCGGCGGTGCGGTCATCGGTCTGCTGGAGGTCTACACCGGGGGCTACGTGGGTCACGGGCTGAGCTTGGTAGTGCCCTACGTCGTCCTGGTGCTCGTGCTGATGGTCCGGCCCTACGGCCTCTTCGGGAAGGAGATCATCGAACGGGTATGAGGATCTCGCGATGAGCCTCGAGTGCGGCGTATTCCACACACGCTACGAGTCCGACATGGGATTGCGGCCGTGGCCCATGCAGCGGATTCGCCTGGCGGTCTTCGCGGTCTTCGTACTCGTGTTTCCGTTCGTCGCCGGTCCCTACTGGCTGGACCTGGCAAACCAGATCGCCATCGCAACGGTCGGCGCGATCGGCCTCAACATCCTCGTAGGCTACACCGGTCAGATTTCTCTGGGACAGGGCGCCTTCATGGCCATCGGCGCATACACCGCCGGGCTCCTGACGCTCAACCTGGGCTTGCCGTGGGGCGTGAGCATCGCGCTCGCGTGCGTCCTGACCTCCCTGGCCGGCACCTTCTTCGGCCTCCCCTCGCTACGGCTGAAAGGGCTGTACCTCGCGATCGCCACCCTCGCCGCCCAGGAGATCGTGGAGTGGGCGATGACCCACTGGACGGCGGTGACCGGCGGCACCGAGGCGATCGTGATCCCCGCCCCCCGCCTCTTCGGCGTGCGTCTCAACAGCACCTTCGCCTTCTACTGGTTCGGGGTGCTGATGGCCGCGGGTACGGCGCTCTTCGCGGCCAACCTCTTCCGCACGCGCATGGGACGCGCCTTCGTGGCGGTGCGCGACCAGGACATCGCGGCCAGCGTGATCGGCGTGAACCTCTTCCGCACCAAGCTGCTCGCGTTCGCGACCTCGTCGTTCTTCGTGGGCCTGGCCGGTGCGATGATCGCCTACTACCGCACCATCATCACCTGGGAGCGCTTCACCCTGGAGACCAGCATCGTCTACCTGGCGATGATCATCGTCGGCGGGCTCGGGTCGATCCGGGGGTCGTTCTTCGGCGCAGTGCTGATCACGCTGCTGCCGGCGCTGATCACCAACGCGGGGCGCGCGCTCCAGGACACCGCCCCGATCGTCGCCAACCTGCTCCCCTACGCGCAACAGGCGGTCTTCGGCGTCGTGATCATCCTCTTCCTGATCTTCGAGCCCAAGGGCCTGTCCAAGCTGTGGGGCAACGTGAAGGACTACTTCCACGTGTGGCCGTTCGCGTATCGGCGGGGGTGAGGCGAGGAAGCCTACGGCGCTTCGCCGCGCGCGCGCCCGGGATCGGCCGGACACTATTCACCCCCCCGCAAGAGCATGTCGCTCTTAGTTCAGGTTAGATAACAACCTGAACTAAGAGCAGGACGGGCACAAACAGCACAGCGCATCAGAGATGCACCGAAGTCGTTCGGGTCGGACACGGCCGCGACGATTGGCAGACCGGTTCCTGTTCGAGAAACCCCGCGTCACAGTACGAGGAACCAGAACCTGCACGGGCAGGCTCTTTCCGACGCAGGCGGGCAGCGCCTATCTTCAGAAGTTCCCGATTCTGCCGTTCCTGCAATCCAGGCATGCCCATGGTCAAACGAACAATCACGGCGACGCTGGCGGCCCTGCTCGTCACCCCAGTGGCAACGGCCGCGCAGAGCGTCTCCGACGAGGATCTGGCGCCGCTGGTTACCCGCGTGGAAGAGGGTGTTCTCGAGCGGGCCAAGCTGGCCCAGGTCATGGTCGACAAGATCTTCTCCTTCTCCGAACTCGGGCAGCAGGAGATCGAGACCTCGGCCTATATCACGGGCATTCTTGAGGAAAACGGCTTCGAAGTCGAGCGCGAGGCCGCGGGCATCCCCACGGCGTGGTTCGCGCGCTGGGGAAGCGGTAGTCCGGTGATTTCCTTCGGCTCGGACATCGACGGAATTCCCAAGGCGAACCAGAAGCCGGGCGTGGCCTATCACGACCCGCTGATCCCGGGTGCGCCCGGACACGGAGAGGGCCACAACTCGGGGCAGGCGGTGAACGTGGTCGCGGCGCTAGCGCTCAAGGAGGTCATGGAAGCCGAAGGGATCCAGGGCACGCTGGTGCTCTGGCCGGGCGTCGCCGAGGAGCAGCTGGCGTCAAAGGCGTGGTACGTGCGCGACGGCTATCTGGAGGACATCGACATCACGATCTTCACCCATGTCAGCAGCAACCTGTCGGTCAACTGGGGACAGGGGGGCGGCACCGGACTCGTTTCGGTGGAGTTCACCTTCGCGGGCGAGGCCGCTCACGGCGCGGGCGCTCCCTGGCGGGGCCGCAGCGCCCTGGACGCCGTCGAGCTGATGAACGTCGCGTGGAACTTCCGCCGCGAGCACCTCAGGCCCGACCAGCGATCGCACTACGTGATCAGCGACGGGGGCGACCAGCCCAACGTGGTGCCGCCGAGCGCCTCGGTGTGGTACTTCATCCGCGAGATGGACTACGAGGACATCCAGCGCAACTTCGACACGGCCGTGCGCATTGCCGAGGGCGCGGCCATGATGACCGACACCGAGATGTCGTACCGGATCATCGGTGCGGCGTGGCCGCGGCACTTCAACAGGGTCGTGGCCGAGACCATGTACGAGCACATCGAGGAGGTGGGGCTCCCCGAGTGGACCGAGGACGACCACGACTTTGCCAGCGCGGTGCAGCAGTCGGTGGGAAGCGTGCCTTCGGGGATGCCGGTCGCGCTGTCGCCGCTGGGCACGCCGGGACCGCGCCGGAGCGGGGGATCGGACGACATCGGCGACATCTCGTGGAACGTGCCCACGGTCACCCTGCGCTTCCCGTCGAACGTGCCGGGGCTGCCGGGCCACCACTGGTCGAGCGCCATGGCGATGGCGACCCCCATCGCGCACAAGGGCGCAGTCGCGGGCGCGCGGGTGATGGCCCGCACCGCCCTGCAGCTCTTCGCGCAGCCGGAGCTCGTCGATCAGGCGTGGGCCTACTTCAACGACGAGCAGAGCGTCGGCATGGAGTACGTCCCCTTCATCGGACCCGACGATCCGCCGCCCATCGATCTCAATCGGGAGATCATGGAAGCGTTTCGTCCTCTGCTGAGACAGTATTACTATGATGAGACCCGCTTCGAGACGTATCTTGAGCAGTTGGGGATCAAGTATCCGACACTTACGCGGCCGATTTCGGAGGATGACTACGCGTCGCGCTGAGGGTTCTGAGAATCGGAGGTTTCTGATGAGAATAGCCAGCCGCAGATTTTTCTCGGTGGTAACAGCCATGTTCCTGGTGCCGACCCTTTCGGGCGCGGGCGGTCATCCCGAGGCCGTCACAACGCACCCGGTTGCCGCACCTGCGGACGCGTCGCCCGACGATCCCACCGTGGTGGGGTGGCGGCTCCTGGCCAAGCTCAACTACCGGACTGGCGAGAAGACCGAGGAGCTGGCCGCGCTGGAAGGCAAGCTCGTCAAGGTCCCCGGCTTCACCGTGCCGCTCGAGGATTTTGCGTCTTCGGCGACGGAATTCCTCCTCGTGCCCTACGTCGGTGCCTGCATCCACACGCCGCCTCCTCCGCCCAATCAGCTCGTCTACATCCAGATGGACGAGGGCAAGCGCGCCAAGATGGACGGCTGGAACCCGGTGTGGGTAGAAGGCGTGCTCAGCATCGAGATGACGGAGAGCGTCTACGGCTACGTGGGTTTCACCATCACCGGCCTGCGGGTGTATCCGTACGAGGCCTGATCCGGGACTCGGTCGCGCGCTGGCCCGGATTCGGCAAGAGTGAGCCTCGCGATCGACGTTCGTGGGCTGCGATTCCGCTACGGAAACGGCCCGTGGGTGCTGGACATCCCCGAACTGACACTTAAACGGGGGACACGCGCCTTCCTCTTCGGTCCCAGCGGGAGCGGCAAGACCACCCTGCTCGGCGTGCTGGCCGGCGTGCTGAAGCCCGAGGAGGGCGAGGTCAACGTGCTGGGTCGCGACCTCGCCTCGCTCTCCGGGGCCCAGAGGGACGCCTTCCGGGCGGAGCACATCGGCTACGTGTTCCAGATGTTCAACCTCATCCCCTACCTGTCGGTTCTCGACAACATCGCGCTCCCGGCGCGCATGAACGCCGCACGCCGGGCCAGGCTGGACGGCACCGGCGTGAAGGAGACCGCCGCGCTGCTCGCAGACCATCTCCACATCGGCGACCTGCTGACAAAGCGGGTGACGGAGCTATCGGTGGGCCAGCAGCAACGGGTGGCGGCCTGCCGGGCGCTCATCGGCGCTCCAGAGATCATCGTGGCCGATGAACCGACCTCGTCGCTCGACTTCGACCGCCGGGAAGCCTTCCTCGAGTTGCTGTTCGCCGAATGCGAGCTTGCCGGCGCAACGCTGGTGTTCGTGAGCCACGACCGCACGCTGGAGAGCATGTTCTCCCGCACGATCTCGCTCCCCGACATCAGCAGAACCGCGCTCTGATGCTCAGCCTCGACCTCGCGCTCAAGTCGCTGCGCAACCGCGCGTTCAGCACGTCGCTCACGGTGGGCTCGATCGCGCTCAGCGTAGCGCTGCTGATCGGCGTCGAGAACGTCCGCGTGGGCATGCGCGAGAGCTTCTCCAACACCATCAGCCAGACCGACCTGATCGTGGGCGCCAAGGGGGGCACCATTCAGCTGCTGCTCTACTCGGTCTTCGGCATGGGGTCGCCGACGAACAACCTGTCCTGGGACACCTACCGCGAATGGGCCGAGCACCCCGCGATCGAGTGGACCATCCCCTACGGGCTCGGGGACAGCCATCGGGGATTCCGGGTCATCGGCACGAACGAGGACTTCTATCGCCGTTACCGGTACCGCGGGGGACAGGAGATCGCGCTGGCCGAGGGCCGCGGCGGCTCGGAGGTCTTCGACGTCACGCTCGGCGCGGACGTGGCCGCCGAGCTCGGCTACGGGCTGGGCGACCAGGTCGCGGTGACGCACGGGATCGGCGAGGTGGGTTTTCTGAACCATGACGAGATGCCGTTCACGGTGGTGGGCATCCTCGACAAGACGTTCACGCCGGTGGACCGCGCGGTCTACGTCACCCTCGAGGGGATCGAGGCCATCCACTTCGGGTGGGAGGACGGGGCGCCGCCCATGCCCGGCGAAGAGCAGACGCGCGACGACGTGCTCGCGATGGGCGAGATCGAGATCACCCAGGTGACGTCGTTCTTCGTGGGCGCGACCAACCGCCGCGACGTGCTCCGGCTGCAACGCGAGATCAACGACTACGAGGGCGAGCCGATGATGGCGGTCATCCCCGGCCTGGCGCTGAACGAGATGTGGCAGGGGATCGGCTACGCGGAGACGGGTCTGCGCCTGGTGACGATCTTCGTTGTCCTGGTGGGGCTGCTGGGCATGCTGGTCTCGCTGTACACATCGCTGAACGAGCGCCGCCGCGAAATGGCGATCCTGCGCGCCGTCGGCGCGGGCCCGAAGAGGATCGTCGCGCTGCTGGTGCTGGAGTCGGTGTGCCTGTCCGCGGCGGGAGCGATCGCCGGACTGGCGCTGGTGTACGCGCTACTTTCGGCCGGACAGCCGATCGTCGAGGCGCAGGTGGGCCTCTTCATCCCGATCCGGCCGCCGGGCTCGATCGAGTTGCTCTTCCTGGCCGCAGTGGTGACGGCCGGATTCCTGATGGGATTCGTGCCCGCGCTCAAGGCCTACCGTACCGCACTGCACGACGGACTTGCGGTGCGCGTGTAGGGGGTGCCACTTAGGTCGAGGAGGAGTCACGCCATGACCCGATACCCACAACAGCGGCCGATCCGCCTGTGCTTGCTCGCGACCGCCGGTCTGCTCGCTTTCGGCGGGGCCTGCGGCGGCGATGGCGGGGGAGACGGCACCGCCGACAACGCCATCAAGGTCGGCGCCATCTTCGACCTCACCGGGCCCACGGCCGACGTGGGGACCGACTACGCCGACGGGATGCGCGGCTACGTCGACTGGGTGAACATGCAGGGCGGGATCGAGGGACGGCCGATCGACCTGATCTACCAGGACTACGCCTACCAGGTCGACCGTGCCGAGCAGCTCTACAGCCAGTTCGTGGCGGAGGGCGCGGTGGTCTTCATGGGGTGGGGCACCGGCGACACCGAGGCGCTGCGCCTGCGCATCACCGAGGACGAGATCCCGTTCAGCTCGGCCTCGCTCTCGCACGTGCTCGGCGACCCCGCGGAAACACCGTACAACTTTCTCGTCGCGCCCACCTACACCGACCAGTTCCGCATCGCGCTCGACTGGATCGCGCGCAACCACGGCGAAGGGACGCCGATCGTCGCCCTGATGCACAACGCGAGTCCCTTCGGGCTGTCGCCCTCGCGGCACGGCGGTGTCGAGTTCGCCGAGGCGCTCGGGATCGAACTGACCCTCTACGAGATGCCGCGGGGGGCGGTCGACTACACGGCCGAGTTCTCGCGGATCCGCCAGAGCGGCGCGCAGTACGTGGTCTTCCAGAACACCTCCGGCCCGGCCAGCGTTGCCCTGCAGAACGCGAGCAGCCTGGGTCTGGACCTGACCTTCGTCTGCCTGAACTGGTGCGCCAACGCGCAGCTGGTGGACCTGGCGGGCGAGGTGGCCGAGGGCATGCTGGGGACGATCCCCTACGCCCCGCTCAGCGTCGACGTGCCGGGCACGCGCGTGATCCGCGACTACCTGGCCGGCAAGGGCGAGTCGGTCGCGGGCAAGACCAACGCCTACACCCAGGCGTGGTGGACGTTCGCGGTCTTCGGCCGGGCGATGGAGCAGGTGCTGGCGTCGGGGCAGGAGCTCACGGGAGCGAACATCAAGGCCGCGCTCGAGACCTTCACGGACCTGGACATGGGCGGCGTGACGGTGCCGATCACCTTTACGCCGAACGATCACCTCGGAGCGAAGGGCCTGAGGATCTTCCGCGTCGAGGGGGGCGAGTGGACGCCCTTCACCGAGTTCCTCCAGGCGCCGCCGAGGTCGTAGGCCGTTGACCGCGAGGCCGGCCCGCGACGGTGGAGCCGGGGACGGCGCCGACCCGCTGCTGTGCCTCAACAACATCGAGGTCCTCTACGACGACGTGATCCTCGTGCTGCGGGGGCTGTCGCTGGAGGTCGGCGAAGGCAGGATCGCGGCGCTGCTGGGGTCGAACGGGGCGGGGAAGACCACGACGCTGAAGGCGATCTCGGGGCTCCTCTACGTCGAGGACGGTGAGGTCACCGACGGCACGATCGTCTTCGACGGCGAGGAGATCCAGGGGACGGACGCGCACCGGATCGTCGAGAAGGGCATCTTCCAGGTGCTCGAAGGGCGGCGCGTGTTCGAGCACCTCACCGTGCGCGAGAACCTGGCCGCGGGCGCCTACACGCGCCACGACCGGCGTGGGACCGAGGCCGATCTGGAGAAGGTCTTCCACTACTTCCCGGCCCTCGCCGAACGGCACCGCCAGACCGCCGGCCACCTCTCGGGCGGCGAACAGCAGATGCTGGCGCTGGGCCGCGCGCTGATGGCCCGCCCGCGCATGATGCTGCTCGACGAGCCGTCGCTGGGCCTCGCACCGATCCTGGTCGAGAGCATCTTCGAGATCATCCGGCGGATCAACCGCGACGAGGGCACCACGATCCTCCTGGTCGAGCAGAACGCGCGCATCGCGCTCTCCGTCGCCGACTACGGGTACGTGATGGAGGGTGGGCGCGTCGTCATGGAGGGCACGGCCGACGAACTCCGCACCAACGAGGACGTGAAGGAGTTCTACCTCGGGCTGGGCGACGCCGGGCGGCGGTCGTACCGCGACGTGAAACATTATCGGCGCAGAAAGCGGTGGCTGTCGTGACGGGTGCGAATCGCGGGCCTGGCGGACCCGGCATGCCCCGCCCGCCCCTCTACGACCCCGACTGCGAAGCCCCGGCCGACTGGGGCGCGGTGCAGGACCGGCTGGCGGTGCTGGCGGTCCGTTACGGGGCCATGCGCAGCCGCGAGATCCAGCGGCGCCTGGACGCGGCGGGGGTCTCGCCGGGCGATGTCGCGAGCGTCGCCGACCTGGCCGCGATCCCGGTGCTGCCCAAGGACGACCTGCCGGCCCTCCAGGCCGCCGACCCCCCATTCGGGGGGATGCTCGCCGTGCCGCCGGGCTCGCTGCGGCGGATCTACCGTTCACCGGGGCCGATCAACGACCCGGAGGGCAACCGCGACGACTTCTGGCGGATGGCGCCGGCGGTCTGGGCTGCCGGATTCCGGCCGGACGATGTGGTGCTCAACACCTTCGCCTACCACCTGACCCCCGGGGGGATGATGCTGGACAGCGGGCTGCGCGCGGTGGGTTGCGCCGTGATCCCGGGCGGCGTCGGCAACACGGCCGCGCAGATCGACACGGCGTGCGCGGCCGGGGCCACGGGCTACACCGGCACGCCGCAGTTCCTGCTCACGCTGCTGGAGCGGGCGCGCGAAACGGGACGGCGCCTGCCCTTCCGGCGCGCCCTCGTCACCGGTGCGCCGCTCCCGCCCCCGCTTCGCGCAACACTGCAGGACGAGTTCGACGTCGACGTCTACCAGGCGTACGGGACCGCCGACGGCGGCACGCTCGGCTACGAGTGCGAGGCGAAGGACGGGTGGCACGTCTCGATCGAGATCGTGGTCGAGGTGCTCGTGCCGGGCGACGACCGTGCGGCGGCCGAGGGCGAGGCCGGGCAGGTCGTGGTGACAAGCCCGAACGAGGTCTACCCGCTCGTGCGGCTCGGGACGGGGGACCTGTCAGCGTGGAACCGGGAGCCGTGCCGGTGCGGCCGCACCAGCCCGCGGCTCGTCGGGTTCCTGGGCCGCGTGGGCGAGGGAGTGAAGGTCAAGGGCATGTTCGTGCACCCTCGGGAGCTGGCCGCGGCGCTGGGGCCGGAGCCGTCGGTGGGCCGCTACCAGGCCGTGGTGACCGAGGGCGCCGGCGGGCAGGACGTGCTCACTGTGCGGATCGAGGCCGCGCCGGGGTGCACCCTCGACGCCGCGCAGATGGACAGCCTGAGCGCGCGGATCAGGGAGGCCGTGAAGGTGCGGGCGGGGGTGGAGGG
>VXMI01000214.1 GCA_009841165.1 Gemmatimonadota bacterium
TGACACGCGTCCACGACGGGCTCGACAAGGGCAACGACAACGGACAGGCGGCCCGTGGCGCGGTCCTGTGGCGTCCCTCGGCGACCTTCGAGGTCTTTGCGACGGCCGACTATGCTCGCAGACGGGAGAATGGCGCGCCCACCGTCAACGGGGGCCTCAATGACAAGCAGGCCTTCGGGACATTCGGCAACGCGGCGCTACCCGGCTGCACCGCGATCACCGTCAACCCCAACTTTCCCGGGAATGGGCCGCCGACGTTCCCCCCGCCCGGACAGGGCGCGGGAGGGGCCATTGGTTGTTATGGGCCCGACAGTTTCGCCGGGGAGTACATCTCGGAGGGCACCTTTCCGGCATTTTCCGACCTGGATTCGTGGGGCGCCGGCGCGAAGGCCACCTGGTCGCCCGGCAGGGGCGTCACGCTCCGGTCTCTCACAGGCTACCGGGGACTGGACATGTGGAACTCCCGGGACGCGGACAACACGCCCGCCAACATTCTGCAGATCCAGATCGCGGTCGAATCCGAGCAACTCAGTCAGGAATTGCAACTGAGCGGCTTCGGCCTTGATGACCGCCTGCACTGGCAAACCGGCGTCTACCTCGTCCGCGAGACGGGGTACTATCTGGGCGCCGTGACGCTCCCGACCGGGGCGTTCGACAGCCACTGGGATCTGGTCAACTCGTCGATGGCCGGGTTCGCCCAGGCCACGGCCGACGTGTCGGAGACGGTTTCGCTGACGGTCGGCGCGCGTTATACGAAGGATCGGAAGACCGTGACTCCGGATGTCCACGCGGTGGGTGACGCATCGCAGGGCAGGGGAAGCATTCACGAACCCACATGGCCCCTGGCCAGGGGGATCTTCCGGGCCGCCACCGGGCCGATGAAGCCCGGGGACCGTATCCTCGCCAACAAGGAATTCGCCAGGGATTTCGATGCGCTGACCGTGATGGCCAACCTCGCCCATCGGTTGAACGACAACACGATTGCCTACGCCGGATTCGCCGAGGGATTCAAGAGCGGCGGCTTCGACGCGCGGGTTCCGTCTCCCCCACCCGGCTACGAACCGAATTCGCCCGACGCCCCCCCGACCGACTACGAGCCCGAAACGGTCGCCAGCTACGAAATCGGCCTGAAGTCGAGCACCGGTGACGGTCGTCTCAGCGTGAATCTGGCACTCTTCCGGGCCGACTACGAGGACCTGCAGGTGGTCATCCGCGAGTCGATCAATCCCATCACCGTCAACGGCGGATCGGCCGATCTACAGGGGGCCGAAGTGGAGGTGGCGTGGATGCCGGGCGGCGGGTGGGACATCGCCGCCAGCGTCGGTGCATTGAGTGCGCAGTACGACAGCCTGAGCGCCGCCGTGCTCGAGAACAGGAACCCGCTGCAGCCGGACTACAAGCTGACCAAGGCACCCGGCTTCAACCATTCACTCGCGATCGGCAGGACGGTGCGCGCCCGCGGCCTGCCGGTCACCCCCCGTATCCACTGGACATACACGTCGTCGCAATATCACGACCCCGTCAACACGCCCCAACTGTTTCAGGAGGGGTACCACCTGCTCCACGCCATGATCGGCCTGGCGAGCGCGGACGGCGGGTGGGAGGTGTTGTCCGCGTTCCGCAACCTCACCGACCAACGCTATCTCCTGACCGGGACATCCGCCTGGGGCACCGCCGCAGCCTACATCGAGCAGGTGTACGGAAGACCGTTCGAGTGGTCTGTCGCGGTGAAGCGGACCTGGTGACGGGCGGGCGCGGGCGGGTTGCCGCGCAACGTTTTTTGATGCGCGCCCTCTTCACGCCCCGAACAGCGCCACGTCGAAGAGCCTGCCCAGTATGAGGATAAGGCTCATCCCCGTGAACACCACGATGCTGATCCAGGTGAAGGTGCGCGCAAATCGCGACGGGTAGAAGTGCGGGTCGTCCTTCGGGATCACCTTCAGGCAGTAGTAGAAGTTCAGGCAGAAGATGACGGGCGCGACGAAGTACGCGAGCGCCGACGCCACGAGCACCAGATACACCGGGCGGGGCATGCCCGCGATGATTGCCACCGCGGAAACCAGCGAGAACAGCATGGTCGCGCGGTAGATGCTGTACTCCGAGTACCACGCGCGGCGGTGGTCCCGGGTGACCTCGTCGGCCGCGGTCCCCGCCAGGGCCGCCGTGGGGCGGAACAGGTTGCGGCAGCACGCACCCACGATCCGCGGCCAGCCGTCAAAGTAGTTGAACGCGGTCGAGAAGGTCGCCGCGAATGCGCCCAGCATGAAGATCGTCATCATCCACGGACCCACGCTTTCGGTGAAGATCGTTGCGATCTCACCCATCACCGCCTGTCCCTCGACCGGGTTGGGATACAGCCAGACCGCCGCGAGCAGCAGGAAGATGGTTGCGATGATGAACGACACCACGTGGCCGAGCCGGAAGTCCCAGATGCTGATCCTGAAGCACCGCCGGCTGTACTCCACGGCCCGCTCCGGCAGCCGACGGACATCGACGGTCAGGTCGGTCACCCTCGGCGCGAACGGATCGAAGGCGGGCGCCAGCCCCGCAGCCTCGAGCCTGTCGCGGATCTTCGCCATCCCGGTGCGCTTGGCCTTACCCCACTCGGACGCCTGCAGCGAGACGTCGATCCCCGTGGGAAGCAGGCCGAGGAACCCGGCAATCACCAGCCACGACCCCTCCGGCGCATCGAAGATCAGAAAGTGTTCAAGTTCGCCAATCGGTGCGGGCCGCACGAAGTAGACGATCACCGCCGAGACGAAGAGCAGGCCGCCCGCGATCTTGGCCCCCGCCTCCAGCGCGGCGTACCTGCCCCACAGCAGAATGACGACCGACAGGGTCCCGAGCAACGCCCCCCATCCCCAGAGCGGCACCGGCAATCCGAGTTGCGCCGAGAACAGGTAGTACAGCACCGCGGCCGCCGCGATCAGCCGCCCCGCCTGCCCCACCGCGCACTGGATGACGGTCGTCACGAGCACGTACCACACCGGCAGCTTGCCCGGCGCGGTCGCGTACGCCGCCATGAGGCTCTTGCCCGTCGCGTTGGTGAACCGGAAGGCCAGTTCGAAGCCGTAGTACTTGAAGACATACGCGAGCAGCACGCACCACAGCAGCGCGAACTCGAAGCGTCCGCCCGCGGTCGGGGCCGTAACCAGGTGGCTGGTCCCGATCCCCGTCATCATGAGGATCATCCCGGGCCCGAACTGGCGCAGCAGGCTGCGCGGGCTCATGTCGGGGATCTTCAGATCGTCGAAGGAGGCGGACAGGTCGTTGGATGGTTCGGTCACGGGGGCTCCGGTTTACGGTGGACGAAGGGAGGGGAACGACGTCAGGGTACGTGACCGGGGGTGGCGCGGCAACGCCGGAGTCGGAAGGTCACCGCGGAACGAGGGCGGCTTCAGTCGGATGTATTGGGCAGCTTCGCTTGATAACGAAGCCGGGGACTACAATCTCCTAAGCTCGATAGACACGCGTCCAGCTTTCGCCGAAGGTCTCGGCCACTCCGACGAGCGAGTTTGCGGCACATCCAGCAAGCCAGTGAAACAACGCGTAGTACACGGTACTGACAGCCCGTCGGAGGTTGGCCTGGCGGGGCGCGCCGGGGCGACGTTCCGAAACCAGGTGGTCAGCGACATCCAGTAGGTGATTCGGATTCACGATCGTTGACTCCCCGGCGACCGGGTGGGTTGGGCGGGTTGCATTGCCGTCTGAGCATCCTGTCCCGCTGACCTCATCAATCGATCTGCGCCCCGACCGAAGCGCTCACCCACCCCAGAGCCATCGAACCCGTTGGCAGGATCACCGCCCAAGGTCTCCATCCGGTCCCCTACCGTCCCCAATCCCCCCTGCATACATTGGTGCGGGTTGCGGGCGGGGCGGGAAGCGACTCCCGCGTTTCGCCCTGTCGCTCGGGCTGAAGGAGTGATAGGATGGCCACCGACTCGACGCCGGATCGCCGTTCCCCTTCGGGCGGTTGCCGTCCGGATCAGATCCCGTAGCCGCGCTGTCGCCCTTGCTGAAGCCGACCGACACACGGAATCCCGACCACTACCACCGGGTGGTGGACTGCCAGTGGGGATGCCCGGCGCACACCAACGTGCCCGAGTACATCCGGCTCATCGCGAACGGGCAGTACACCGAGTCGTACCTGCTGAACCGGAAGTCGAACATCTTCCCGGGGATTCTGGGACGCACCTGCGACCGTCCCTGCGAGCCCGTGTGCCGCCGCGTCCGGCTGGACGGGGAACCGGTGGCGATCTGTAGGCTGAAGCGGGTCGCCTCCGACCTCCGCGACGACATCACCGGCTTCCTGCCGGCCATTCCGGAGGAGAAGAACGGGAAGCGCATCGCCTGCATCGGGGCGGGCTGTGCGTCGCTGACCGTCGCCAACGACCTCCTGCCGCTCGGGTACGAGGTCACGATCTTCGAGAAGCTCGCGAAGCCCGGCGGCCTGATGTGGACCAACATCCCCGAGTTCCGCCTGCCCGCCAAGGTCCTCTGGGAGGAGATCGACTACGTCCTCGACATGGGTGTCGACCTGCGCCTCAACAGCCCCATCGACAGCCTGGCGGCGCTCCTGGAGGAGGATTACGACGCTTTCTTCATCGGTTCGGGGGCGCCCAAGGGCAAGGAACTGAACCTGCCCGGGCGCTGGGACTCCGAACAGATCCACATCGGCATCGAGTGGCTGGAGTCGGTCCGCTTCGGCCACATCGACCGCTGCGGAGACCGCGTGCTCGTGATCGGGGTCGGCAACACGGCCATGGACTGCTGCCGCACCGCGCAGCGCCTGGGCGCCAGCGACGTCAAGGTCATGGCGCGCAAGACCAAGCCGCACTTCAAGGCCTCGCCGTGGGAGCTGGAGGACGCGATCGAGGAGCAGGTCGAGATCCTGGAGAACCACTCCCCGTCGCGCTTCATCATCGAGGACGGCAAGGTGGTCGCGATGGAGTTCGACCTGGTCACCTGGCACCCGGGCGAGAACGGCCGTCTGCGGGCCGAGAAGCTGGGCAGCAAGATCATCGAGTGCGACGAAGTGATCCTCGCGATCGGGCAGGACACCGCGTTCCCCTGGATCGAGCGCGACATCGGCATCGACTTCAACAAGTGGGACATGCCGATCGTCGACAAGACAACCTTCATGACCTCGCGCCCCGGCGTCTTCATGGGCGGCGACGCGGCGTGGGGCCCCGAGAACATCATCTGGGGCGTCGAGCACGGTCATCAGGCCGCGATCTCGATTCACGCCTGGTCCGAGGGCCGGCCGCTGACGGACCGTCCGCCCGAGGGGATGAATCTGATCAGCCAGAAGATGGGGCTGCACGAGTGGTCGTACTCCAACGACTACGACGAAGCAGAGCGCGTGAAGATGCGCCACGTCGACCTGCAGGAGCGCTTCAAGCGGCTGGACATCGAGGTCGAGGAGGGATTCGACATCGAGCAGACCCTGACCGAGGTGGAGCGCTGTCTCAACTGCGACATGCAGACGCACTTCGAAGCGAATCTGTGTATCGAGTGCGACGCGTGCATCGACATCTGCCCTCTCGATTGCCTTACGATCACTCATAACGGGACGGAGGAAGAGGTCACCCGGCGCCTCACGGCCCCGCTGCTGAACTACCCCGACCAGCCCCTGTTCGTGTCGGAAGCGCTGCCGCAGACCGGGCGGATCATGTTCAAGGACGAGGACCTCTGCATTCACTGCGGGCTGTGCGCCGAGCGGTGTCCCACGGCGGCCTGGGACATGCGCAAGTCGGACCTGCTGGTCCCCTACGCGGGGCTCGCCGCCGGTGAACTGCATGCGGGCATGTCGATCATGGACCTCGCGCTGAACGGGGGGACGGCCGGAGGCGAACTGGCGGGAACCGGAGCCGCGTCGACGGGAGCCGGGACGGGCTGATGGCGGTGGACAACCGACTATCCGCGATTGGCGGCGACACGCCCCCCGCGAGCACCAACGGCGAGCGGCCCGCGGCTCGCGTCAACGACCTCGCCTTCAAGATCGGCACGGTCAACGGCACGGGGTCGGCGAGCGCCAACGGATTGCTCCGCAGCGCGATCTTCCGCATGGGCATTCCCGTGTCGGGCAAGAATCTCTTCCCGTCGAACATCCAGGGCCTGCCCACCTGGTACGAGATCCGCGCCAACGCCGACGGACACACCGCGCGGACCGCGCGCTTCGACCTGGTCGTGGCGATGAACCCGGCCACATACCGGCGGGATGTCGAAGAGGTCACGCCCGGCGGATGGGTCATGTACGACTCGACCTGGCCCCTGCCCCGCGAACTGGACCGCGACGACGTGACCTTCCTGGGGATCCCCCTGGCGAAGATGACGGTCGACAACTTCAAGGGATCGCGCGTCCGGATCCTCATGAAGAACATCTGCTACGTGGGGGCGCTGGCGGCGCTGCTCAAGATGGACCTCGAGATCGTGCGGGGGCTGCTCAACGAGACCTTCGCGGCCAAGGCCAAGCTGCTCGACGCGAACCAGCTCGCGATCAGCCTCGGGTACGATTACGCGCTCGAGCACTTCGACTGTCCCCTGCCCGTCCACCTCGAGACGATGGACGGCAACAGGGACTCGATCGTGATCGATGGCAACACCGCGGCGGCGCTGGGATGCGTCTACGCCGGTGCCACCGTGGCCGCCTGGTACCCGATCACGCCGTCCACATCGCTCGTGGACGCCTTCACCGGCTTCTGCCACCAGTTCCGCAAGGATCCCGAGACGGGCAGGAACCGTTTCGCGATCATCCAGGCCGAGGACGAACTGGCGGCCGCCGGGATGGTGATCGGGGCCGCGTGGGCGGGCGCGCGGGCCTTCACCTCAACGAGCGGCGCCGGCCTGTCGCTGATGAGCGAGTTCATCGGGCTGGCGTACTACGCCGAGGTTCCGTCGGTGTTCTTCGACGTGCAGCGCGTGGGGCCGTCGACGGGGATGCCGACGCGAACCCAGCAGGGCGACATCCAGTTCGCGGCGTACGCTTCGCACGGCGACACCCGGCACATCGTCATCTTTCCCGCCAATCCGCACGAGTGCTTCGATTTCGCGGTCGAGGCCTTCGACCTGGCCGAGCGCTTCCAGACCCCGATCTTCGTGCTGACGGACCTCGACATCGGCATGAACGACTGGGTCATCCCGAAGCTCGAATGGGACGATTCCTACCGGCCGGACCGGGGCAAGGTGCTGACCGCCGAGGAGCTCGAGGCGGCCACGGGACCCTTCCACCGCTACCTGGACGTAGACGGCGACGGGATCCCGTGGCGGACGCTCCCGGGCGTGCACCCCAACGGCGCATACCTCACCCGTGGCTCGGGTCACGACCGCTTCGGCAACTACACCGAGGACTCGGAGCCGTACGCGGACGTGCTGGCGCGGGTTGGGCGCAAGATCGACGGCGCGGCGCCCCACCTGCCCGCGCCCGAGATCCGGCTGAGCGACGGCGCAAGGATCGGCCTGGTGACGATCGGGGGGTGCCGGGGCGCGGTGCTCGAGGCGGTGGAAGCGCTGGCCGAACGCGGGATCGACGCGGATTACATGCGGGTGCGGGCCTTCCCCTTCCACCCCGATGTCGAGCCGTTCCTTGCCGCCCACGAGGTCAACTTCGTGATCGAGCAGAACCGCGACGGTCAGCTCCGCAAGCTCCTGATCGCCGAGACGGACGCCGAAAAGGACGCGCTGGTGTCGATCCTCTATTACGGGGGCTATCCCATGAGCAGCCACCATGTGATGGACGGGCTGGCGTCCCATATCGACATCGGAACGCCCGCCGGTTCACGCGAATCCGTAGCGCTCGGCGCGCCCACCCACGGAGCGACGCCATGAGCTACATCAAGAAGCCCCGCGTCCACCACCCGGGCCTGACCCGCAACCGCCTCGGGCTGACCCGCCGCGACTACGAAGGCACCATGTCCACGCTGTGCGCCGGGTGCGGGCACGACTCCATCACCGCGGCGATCATCGAGGCCTTCTGGGAGCTGGAGATCGCGCCGCACGAGGTGGCGAAGACTTCGGGGATCGGGTGCAGCGGCAAGACCCCGACCTACTTCCTCAAGGAAGCGCACGGCTTCAACGGGGTGCACGGCCGCATGCCGTCGATCACGACCGGGGCACACGCGGCCAACCGCGAACTCGTGTGCATCGGCGTCTCGGGCGACGGCGACAGCCTCTCGATCGGCATGGGCCAGTTCGCGCACGTCGTGCGGCGCAACGTGGACATGCTCTACATCATCGAGAACAACGGCGTCTACGGGCTCACCAAGGGGCAGTTCTCGGCGTCGGCCGACGTGGGTTCCACCGCCAAGCGCGGCCAGGTCAACCGCGAGCACCCCATCGACTCGGTCCTTCTCAGCCTGAACCTGGGCGCGGGATTCGTGGCGCGGAGCTTCTCGGGCGACAAGGAGCAACTCGTCCCCATCATCCAGGCGGGACTGCGCCACCGCGGGTTTGCGCTGATCGACATCATCTCGCCGTGCGTCACCTTCAACGACCACCGCGGCTCGACCAAGAGCTACCAGTACACGCGCGACAACTACAACCAGCTCGTGTACGCCGACTTCGTGCCGCCCGCCGAGGAGATCGCGACGTCATTCGAGGCCGGCGATGTCCGCAGTGTGGCCATGCACGACGGCAGCCGGATCGCGTTCCGCAAGGTGCCCGAGGACTACGACCCCACCGACCGCGACCAGGTGTACAGCTACATCCGGGGGCGCCAGCAGGCCGGCGAGGTGGCGACGGGGCTGCTCTATGTGGAGCCCGCGCCGCGGGAGGCCACCGACGCGGTCGACTTCCACGGGATTCACGGCACGGTGGACGAGCCGCTGTCGAACTATCCGTTCGAGGACCTGTGTCCGGGAGCCGACGCGCTCGAGAAGCTGCAGAAGCGGTTTCGGTAGCCCCGCAAGTTCACGGCGCGCCCGCCTGGCTCACGGCCCCTCCCCCACACGGATCCGGTACCTCACCACCCGCTCGACTCCTTGGTCGTCCTCACTCACGGCCCACACCCGGTCGCCGCTGAAGACCGGGACCGAGCTGGAAAACCCGTCCGGCGCCACCACGACACCCAGGTAGGTCCCGTCGGGCTCAAAGACATCGTAGCGGGTCTCTTCCTCCCACGTCACGGGGAAAGAGCCGGGGTCGTCGGGATCGTGATATGCGTTTTGGACCGGGCGTGCCTCGGTGGACAACTGCACCCAGATGCGCCCGTCCCGTCCGGCCAGCAGGTCCCGGAATAATGGTTTGTGCTCGGGGATCGCCGGGCCATCCCACTCCCAATCCGGCAACGACCACCGTATGCGCGCGACGGTGAGGTCGCGCCGGTAGGCCCGCTCCGCGTCCGATGCCGGGACAGGATCCAGGCTGCGCTCAATCCGGAGGACACCATCGTCCCGCGCGAGTTCGATCCGGTAGTCGGAGGAAAGGCCGGTCAGGAAGTGGCCGCTCGGGTGAACGGTCCAGTGAAACCGGGGTGAGAAGGGGACGCCATAGGTCAAACGCAGGCCAGCCGCCTCGGCCCTCACGACAGGCACTTCGTAGTCGCTCGAAGGTGTCGGAAGGGTGTCGAGATGTGTGCCGTCGGGGCCGAGCAGGAGGATCTCCATGACAAGCGCGTCCACGCGGTCCAGGTCGCCGGCGAGCAGCCAGGTCCGGCCGCGCGTGTCGGTGTACAGCGGTGACAGTGTCTGGATGCTCCCGGTGTACCTCCACTCGGCAACCTCTCTGGGCCCGGCCCCGAACACCGTCACCCGCTGGTTCTCGGGATCGCGCACGGCAAGGCGCCCGTCCGGCGGACGCGAGTGAATTCGCATCTTCCCATGGAAGTTGAACTTAC
>VXMI01000207.1 GCA_009841165.1 Gemmatimonadota bacterium
GGGGCCCCGGCCCCCGGGGGCGCGGCGGGGGGCCCGCCGGGGCGGGGGGCGGCCGGCGCCGGGGGGGGGGGGGGGGGGGGGGCGGCGCCGCGCGGCCCACGCGGCCATGAGCAGGAGGCCCGGCAGGGCGAGGGCGGTGGCACCCGCAGGCCAGGATGGGCCGGCCGGTTCCGGGTCGATCGCGATCCACACCGCCGGGTCGAGGGCACCGGCCTCATACGCATACTCTCCTGGTCCCCGTTCACCAGCTTCCGCGCCCTGGATCGCGGCACGGTCGCCGAGGAACTGCGTGACGGCCGGTGCCCCGGCGCCCGGAAGCTCCCAGAGGGCAGCGGCCATGCGCGCATCGCTTTTTGTTGCGCGGTCGCGGGCGTTGCCGACGGAGTTGGCGGCCACGGCCTGGATCGCGGCGAGACCGAGGGCCGTGGCTGCGGCCGCGATCGTGGGGAGCGGCGTGCGGCCGCGACGATGCCGGGCGCGCTCCAAGGGATCGTTCATCGCGCCAGTACCTCGTCCACCCGGCGGGCGATGTCGGCGGCGCTCGACGCCAGGGGTTCACCGGTGAGGAGTCGGCGGTCCATGATTTCGACCGCGAGTGATTCGATGCGCGAGAAGTCGCGTACGTATGCGCCCCATGTCGGCCTCGCGCCCTCGACGAGGCGGGTGAACACAAGCTCCACGCCGGTGGTGTCCGCGGCGGCGATCTCGGCGGCCACGTCGATCCGCGAGGGGATGGCGAGTCCGGAGCGGGCACGGATCCGCTGCGCTTCCGGCGACGCCAGGAAGCCGGCCAGGTCGATGGCGCGGCGCGGGTTGGCGGCGTTGGGCGGAACGGCCCACCCGGACGCGTAGAGAACGCTGGTGGCCGTCGGCTGCGACGGGTGGTGCGGAATCGGGAGGATCACGAGGTCGAGTGCGCCGCTGGTCACAAGGTCGCGAAAGACGGGGAGGGTCCAGTGGCCCGAAAGCAGGAAGGCCTGGTGGCCGGACGCGAAGCGCGCCTCTCGCGCGGGGTCGCCCTGCTGAACGAACTGTGCGCCGGGGGTTAGGCCGTCTTCGGCCAGGCCGGTCAGGAACTCGTAGGCGGCGAGCGCGGGCGGAGCGTCGAGGTATCCCGTGGCGACGGTCGCATCGGGCGCAAGGATGTCGCCGCCGGCCGACCAGACGAACGGCACCCACTGGTAGAGGTTGCGGGGGAAATCGAAGCCGAAGACATCGGAGCGGCCGTCACCGTCGGTGTCGGCGGTGACCGCGCGGGCGGCGCGGCGGAAGTCGTTCCAGGTCCAGCCGGTGGGCGACGCGCCTGTCGCTGCTGGCGGCAGTTCGATGCCCGCGCGGGCAAGAACGCCTCGGTTGGCGTACAGTACCATTGGCGTGAAGTCCTTGGGCAGCGCAAAGATGGCGTCGCCGCGGACGAAGGCGCCGAGCACCTGCGGGAACACGCTGTCGACGCGAAAGCCGAGCGCCTCCCGGTAGGGGGCGAAGTCCAGCGCCAGTCCACGATCCACGAAGGTGGGGATGTCGGGGGAATCGAGGAGGTACACGTCGGGGGGATGGCCCGCGGCGATCGAGGTGAGGAGTCGCTCCTCGTACCCGTTGGGCGCGGATTCGAGAAGGACGCGGGTACCGGGTCGCAATTCTTCGTAGCGCGCCGCGACCTGCTGCTCGATCTCGAGTTCGTGGCCGCCGGCCCACAGTGCGACACGCAGGGTGGTGGTGTCGGGTGGGGTGGGGGCGCAAGCGGAGCAGAGCGCGGCAACAAGAACGGTAGCGGGAGTTGTACTCCCCGGGGGGATATTCGTCCCCCTGCGGTTCCTGGGTGATAGCATATGATATGACATCGTATACAAGCGCAATCCCTAGTCTGGCCGCGGTGCCGACCCTGCGCGCCGGCCGTCCGGGCCGAAGAGATGAGCGCGCTCCCACGCGACCGAGACGCCGATCCCCTCCCCGGCGGCTACGCGCAGCGTAGGCGGTACCCTCGCGACCCACGCCGCATCGTCTGGTCCGTCGAGGTGGACCCGCTGCTCGCTGCCGAGCACCTCGACGCGGATGACGGCGGCCTCGAAGTCGGCGTGCGGAGCGTTAAGGGTGAGGTCTTCCGGGCGCACCGCCAGCGTCGCGTCGTCGAACGGCCAGTCGCCGGCCAGGCGGAACGGACCGCCCGCGAGGTGGCCCCCGCCGTCGCGCATCAGCGTGAGCCGGTTGATCGCGGGCGACCCCACGAACCCCGCGACGAAGAGGTCGCCCGGGCTGCGATAGATCTCGTTGGGCGTCCCCACCTGCAGCACGCGCCCCCGGTCCATCACGGCAACGCGCTCCCCGAGCGAGAGCGCCTCGACCTGGTCGTGGGTGACGAAGATCATGGTGGTGCCGAGGCGCCGATGGAGCGCGGCGATCTCGTCACGCGTCCTGAGGCGCAGCCCCGCATCGAGGTTCGAGAGGGGTTCGTCGAAGAGGAAGACGCCGGGATCGCGCACCATCGCCCGCCCCAGCGCGACCCGCTGGCGCTGCCCACCGGAGAGCTGGCCGGGACGCCGCGACAGCAGCCCGGAGAGTCCGAGCACCGTGGCCACCTCGCCCACACGGGTCTCGATTTCGGCGCGGCGCGCACCCCGCACCCGGAGGCCGAAGCCCAGGTTCTGCGCGACGGTCATGTGCGGATAGAGCGCGTAGCTCTGGAACACCATCGCCACATCGCGGTCGCCCGGCGGCACATCGTCGACGCACCGCCCCCCGATCCACACCTCCCCCGCGCTCGCCTCCTCGAGCCCGGCGACGAGGCGCAGCAGGGTGCTCTTCCCGCACCCCGACGGCCCCACCAGCACCATGAGTTCGCCAGGGCGCACCTCGAGATCGACCGCCGCCACGGCCACGGTGTCGCCGAAACGCTTCTCGACGCCGCGCAACGATACTGATTGGGGCACGGGGGTCATGGCGGCGTCTCCGTCGGAGCGACATCGTCCCAGGCCACGATCAGGGGCTCGCCGCGCGGCCCGCTGTAGCGCTCGCCGTCCACGGTGAGGGTGGCGCGCTCCTCGTCGAGCGCGACGTACAGCGCTCGACCCCGGGCGGTGACGGGTCCCATCGAAACATGCGGTTGCCCGTGCGGGAGCGGTCGCAATTCCACTACTCTCGCGTCCACGTGGAGTCCGGCGAACCCGCGGGCCAGCAGGTCGAGGACCCAGGAATGCTGATAGTCATCAATCCCCCGGAAGTGGCAGGCGCGGCCGGTACATGGATTGTAGTGTTCGAAGCAGTTCGGGCGCCCGGGATCGCCGTCGGTGAACATCATGCGCACGAAACGCGCGAGCATGTCGGCGGCGAGTCCTCCGGCGCGCCTGTTGCCGCGGCGCCACTCCCTGAGCAGGCCCTCGATGACGTGGCTCGTGGTCATCGGCCAGACCCGTCCGTTCCAGGGGCAGTTTCGGCGTTTGCCCCGCCAGATCCCTTCGGCGGAAAAGCGGGGATCGTCCACGCTGGACGAGGGGAGCGGGAACGGCGTGCCGAAGGTCGACGGGTCCTCCAGGTGGTCGAGCATGGCGTCGAGGCGACGGCCGTCGGCGAGCCCGGCGAGCATCGGGTAGAAGCCGACGGCGGCCTTGACCCCGGTGCGCCGCAGGGTACGGCCGTCGACATCGGTGAAGAGGCGCGTCTCGGGGCACCACATGCGCTCGGTGATGGCGGTCGCGCAGCGGTCTCCCAGGGCGCGCCATTCGGCTTCGTCGCCGGTTCGGCCGAGGCGTCCGGCGAGGACGGCGAGCGCCCGGAAGAGTTGGTGGGCGTATACGGATATGTCGATGCCCTTCAGGCGCAGTCGCGGGCGCCAACCCGCTACGTCGGCCTCGTCGTCGACCGCCATGTAGCGCGACATGTACTCCTGGCCGGTCTCGAAGTGGTTCACGACGGTGAACATTCCGGACTGCTCCGGGTCGCGGGCGGTGTCCAGCCAGCGTGCGTACCGGGCGAGGCCCTCGTAGCAGCGGACCAGCGCGACGGGGCTGGGGTGCATGTCGTCGACCGCGAGCAGCGCATCGCCCCAGTTGGCATGGTAGAAGTCGGTGCCCTCGAGGTGGTCGGGGTATAGCCGCCCGTGGAAGGAGCCGTCGGGCTTCTGGTTGTCGACGAAGTTGAGCAGCGATCCCCACGCCTCCCTGCCGCCGGCACGCCAGCGCATCTCCATCATGTGGCACTGGGCGCTGTAGGTGATCGGGACGTGGAAGTACTCGGGCCCCTCCGCGATGGCGGGGTGGCGGACGTTCCCCCAGCGTCCCTCGATGCGGTTGAGGCCGAGGCCGTAGACGCGGTAGTCGAAGTAGCGGTCCAGCTGTGGGTCGCCGCACGCGAAGGTGGGGAAGCCGGCGAAGAAGGATGCCCAGTCCGCATCCGGACGCGGGCATGGGCGCCCCACGGGCTCGCCGAGTTGTGGTTGCAGTTGCAGTTGAAGAGCGACGCGGCCTTCGGCGCCGATGTGGAAGGCCACCGCGATCCAGATCCATCCGGTGTGGCCGTCGCCGGCAGCGGCTGGGGAAGCGAGCGCATCGGGCAGCGCCGGCACCTCGGCAAACGGTGAGTGCGCCCACTCGGGCACCGCCCTCCCTTCCGACCGGATGACCTGGCACCGGGCGGGGGCGGATGGTCCCCTGAGTTCCATCCGCACCGTCATCGACATCCCGCTCCGGTCTGACACGGTGCGCATCCAGCTCACGCCCCGCTCGGTGCGGTGCAGGAGGGAGACCGCGTCGGCGGGTTGAGCGGTGAAGCCCACCAGCTGACCTCCCGCAAGAGCCCGCGGGAGGCGCCAACACGACTCGAGAATCCCTCCGGGCCGAATCCGCCGATCCTCCTCGACACGGTGAACGCCGCCGGCCGCGGGGAGCCCGGTCGACCAGCGTGCGATCAGATGCCCGGGACGCCAGCTCCAGTCGCGCAGCCGGGCCTCGGCGAATCCCCCACCCGCAAGAGCGGCCGGACCTCCGCGAAGCGCGACCTCCGTTCCTCCCCGGTCCAGTATCGCCACGGAGAACGCAGGGCCGACCTCATGCTGCAACAGGTGCGCCGGATCCCAGAATCCCGGCCGGTGCAGCCACTTCGGGAACGGCGGCGCCCACACGACGCCGTCGAGGCCCCCGAGGTACCACTTGTCGTGGCGGGCCAGAGCGTCGATTCGCTCACAGGGCCGGCCGTCGATCCTATCGGCCTGGACCAACCGACCGAGGATTGATGGATGCACCGATTCGCATGCTTTCCTCCCTGTTCGAGCACCAAACACGATGGGCGGGAGCGGTTAACGTACACAGCCCCCTACGGCTGGCAACGCCGATGCCTCACGCGTTCTGTGGCCACCGGGCATCCCGAACGTAGATTACGACATGGCGACCACGGCGGCGGCCGAACGCGTTACGACGATCCGGGGTTTGCCCCGGCCACTGGCCAGGGCCATGGAGGCGTACGCCGAGCGTCTCGATGTGGAGGCGATCCAGGCGGCCTACGAACTCGCCGCCGAGGCGCACGCCGGTCAGTTCAGGGCCTCGGGCGAGCCGTATATCAATCACGCGGTCGAGGTCGCCACGATCCTCGCCGAGCTGCAGCTCGATACGGGCACGGTGGTGTCGGCGCTGGTCCACGACGTGGTCGAGGATACGGTGGTCTCCCTCCAGGGCATCCGGGAACTCTTCGGCGACGAGGTCGGCGCGATCGTGGACGGAGTCACCAAGATCGGGAAAGTGCGCTTCCGCTCGAGCACGGAACGCCAGGTGGAGAACTATCGCAAGCTCCTGCTCTCGATGGCTCAGGATGCGAGGGTGATCCTGGTCAAGCTGGCCGATCGACTCCACAACATGCGGACTCTCGAATACCTGCCACCAAGGAAGCAGAAGCCGATTGCGCGGGAGACTCGCGAGATTTACGCACCTCTGGCGCACCGGCTGGGGATGGCGGCGATCAAGTGGGAACTCGAGGACCTGGCCTTCAAATACCTCGACCGCGAGGCCTATGACGCGTTGCGGAAGCTGGTGAGGCAGCGGCGCCGGGCGCGGGAACGACTCATCCTGGAGATGCAGCGTCCGCTGGAGGAGGCGCTCGACGAGGCCGGCGTCGTGGCCGAGGTGACGGGACGGCCCAAGCACCTGTGGTCGATCCATCGGAAGATGGTCACGCAGGACCGGAGCTACGACGACATCTACGATCTGATGGCGCTGCGCGTGATCACCGATTCGGTGCAGGGATGCTACGCTGCGCTGGGGATCATCCACGGTCGCTGGACGCCGATCCAGGAACGCTTTCACGACTACGTGGCCACCCCGAAATCCAACATGTACCAGTCGATCCACACGACCGTCTACGGGGCCGGGGGGCGCCGGTACGAGATCCAGATCCGCACGGAAGACATGCACCGAACCGCGGAATTCGGGATCGCCGCCCACTGGCGCTACAAGGAGGAAGGGAAGGGCAGCAGGGTCGACGATGCGCTCACCTGGTTCCGCCAGGTGCTCGAGTGGCACAAGGACGCCCGCGAGCCCGAGGAGTTCATGGAATTCCTTCACATGGACCTCTTCCAGGGCGAGATCTTCGTCTTCACGCCGAAGGGCGAGGTGAAGCAGCTTCCGGTCGGGTCCTCCCCGATCGACTTCGCGTTCTCGGTCCACACGGAGGTGGGGTTCCGGTGCGCGGGCGCCAAGGTCAACGGGAGAATCGCGCCCCTGTCCCGCCAACTGAAGAGCGGGGACTCGGTGGAGATCATCACCAACCCGCGCCAGCGTCCGAATCGTGACTGGCTCGGTTTCGTCAAGACGTCGCGGGCGCGCCAGCGAATCCGGCAGTGGATCCGGCGCGAGGAGTACGACAGCGCGCTGCGGCTCGGCCAGGAGTTCTTCCAGCGGGAGCTGCGCAAGGCGAAACGGCCAAAGCCCGGCGACGACCAGATGCTGAAGGCCGCCCGCAAGCTGCAGTTCAAGAGCTTCGACGACGTGCTGGCGGCGCTCGCGCGTGGCGATATCGGCCCTTCCGCGGTCATTCGCGCGCTCTACCCGGACGAGGATCCGTCGGCGGTCGTGAAGCGGACGCCCTCGGCCCTGGAGCGCATCGCGGCGAAGATCCGCAAGTCGAACCGCGGTGTGACCATCCAGGGGATGGACAACCTCATGGTGCGGTACTCTCAGTGCTGCCAGCCGGTCCCGGGCGACAAGGTGATCGGTTACATCACGCGCGGGCGGGGCATATCGATCCACCGCACCGACTGTCCGAACGTCCTCAACCTGGACAACGATCCGGGGCGCCGCGTGGAGATCGAGTGGCGGGCGGAGCGGGACGACCGCTTCTTCGTCCACCTGTACATGGAGGGGACGGACCGGCGAGGGCTGCTCGGCGACGTCGCACGCACGATCAGCGAGACCGCGACGGACATCCAGCACGCCGACATGCGCGGCACGGACGGGGGAATGACGGCGGCGTTCGTGGTGGAGGTGCAGGACCTGAACCACCTCAAGCGCGTGATGGACGCGGTGCACCGCGTGAAGGGCGTTACCTCGGTGATCCGGCGCGAGAGCATCGGCGAGAGCGAGCTCTTCGACGGGAAGGGGAAGTAGGCCTTGCCAGCCCTGCGCCCCGCCGCCCTCGGGGCGACGCGGAGATTGTCGACGGCCTCCCGGGCGGGGGAGACGCGCGGTGCCTGACTTCGAGATTCGTGCGCCGTTCGAGCCTGAGGGCGATCAGCCCGGAGCGATACGGGAGCTGGTCGAGGGGCTGCAGGCGGGAACGCGCTTCCAGACCCTTCTCGGCGCGACCGGGACGGGTAAGACGCTGACCATGGCGCATGTGATCGCCGAACTGAACCGCCCCGCCCTCGTCATGTCACACAACAAGACGCTGGCCGCACAGCTCTACGGCGAACTGAAATCGCTGCTTCCCGGAAACGCGGTCGAGTATTTCATCTCCTATTACGACTACTACCAGCCGGAGGCATACGTCCCGGCCACCGACACCTACATCGAGAAGGACGCCTCGATCAACGAGGACATCGAGCGGCTGCGGCTGCGGACGACCTCGTCGCTGATCGAGCGGCGGGACGTGGTGGTGGTGGCGTCGGTCTCGTGCATCTACGGCCTCGGCAACCCGGCGGACTACCGGGGGCTCATGCTGCACCTGTCGGTCGGCGACGAGGCGCCGCGGCAGGAGATTCTGCGCGGGCTCGTCGACATTCTGTACAAGCGCAACGACATCTCGTTCGAGCGGGGGACCTTCAGGGTGCGCGGGGACACGGTCGAGATCTTTCCGGCCTACGAGGAGCAGGCGGTGCGCGTCGAGCTGTGGGGGGACGAGGTGGAGCGGATCACGCGGTTCGACCCGCTCACCGGCGAGACGATCGCGGCGCTGGAGCGCACGGCCATCTACCCGGCGTCACACTACGTGACGCGGCGGCGCACGATCGAGGAGATGGCGCCGATGATCCGGGACGAGATGACCGACCAGGTGGCGAGGTTCCGAATGGGGGGACGCCTGCTGGAGGCGCAGCGGATCGAGACGCGCACGAACTTCGACCTCGAGATGATGCTGGAGATGGGGACGTGTCCCGGAATCGAGAACTACAGTCGCTATACGAGTGGGCGGCGCTCGGGGGAGCGGCCGGCATGCCTGCTGGACTTCTTCCCGGAGGACTTTCTTCTGATCGTCGACGAGTCGCACGTGACAATTCCGCAGATCCACGGGATGTGGCGCGGCGACCGCTCACGGAAGCTGACCCTGGTGGAGCACGGGTTCCGCCTGCCTTCGGCGATCGACAACCGGCCGTTGACCTTCGACGAGTGGCGTTCGCTGCTGAACCAGGTGGTGTTCGTCTCGGCCACGCCCGGCGACTACGAGCTGGAGCAGTGTGGCGGGGTGGTGACCGAGCAGATCATCCGGCCGACGGGGCTCGTGGATCCGCCGATCGACGTGCGGCCGGTGCGCGGGCAGGTGGACGATCTGCTGGCGGAGATACGGGAGCGGGCGGAACGGGACGAGCGGGTCCTGGTAACGACACTGACCAAGCGGATGGCCGAGGACCTCTCGGAGTACTTCCAGTCGGTGGGGGTGAAGGTTCGCTACATGCACGCCGACATCGACGCGATCGAGCGGATGGAGATCCTTCGGATGCTGCGCCTGGGGCGGATCGACGTGCTGGTGGGGATCAACCTGCTGCGGGAGGGGCTCGATCTGCCCGAGGTGTCGCTGGTGGCGATCCTCGACGCCGATAAGGAGGGGTTCCTGCGCAACACGCGGTCCCTGATCCAGACGGTGGGCCGGGCGGCGCGCAACGCGAACGGTCGGGCGATCCTGTACGCCGACCACGTGACGGAGTCGATGCGGGCGTGCATTGACGAGACGGAGCGGCGGCGGGCGGTTCAGATCGAGCACAACGAGCGTCACGGGATCGTCCCGCAGACGATTCGCAAGAGCGTGGAGCAGATCGAGCTGTCGACGCGGGTGGCGGATGCGCGCGACAAGCCGGCGGTCAAGGTGGCGGAGCCGGTGCCGGGGTACGCCGACGAGCTGGACTCGGAACAGTTCATCAGGATCATCGAGGAAGAGATGGCCAAGGCGGCCGAGGCGCTCGACTTCGAGCGGGCGGCGGCGTTGCGCGACCAGCTGTTCGATCTGAAAGCGGCGGTCGGGTGATCGCGGTGGTGATGACGGAGGCCGAGCTCGTGGCGTGGGGGCGGAGAATCGGGGCCGAGTTGGGGCCGCCGGTGTTTATCGGACTGCGGGGGCC
>VXMI01000134.1 GCA_009841165.1 Gemmatimonadota bacterium
CCACCCCCGCCCCCGCCGCCCGTCACCGGGTTGTAGCCGGGGTAGCGGTAGTTCCACGTCGCGCGGTGCACGCCCCGGCTGGTCGAACCATTCACGACGTTGACCACGCTGCCCGTGCCGTCACGGACGGTGAGGAACACGCGCGGCGCCTCTTCGCGATCCTCGGCTTCCAACTCTTCCCACGTCGGATACGGCGTGTCTTCGCCGGCACGCTGCGCTCGTCGTTCGGCCGCCCTCCTCTCCGCCTCACGAGTCCTCAGCGTCTCGCCCATCCAGTATGTGAACGTCACGCCCAGCGGCGGGTTGTCGGCCTGGTAGAAGTCGCTGCCATTCGCGCCGCCGGGGTTCCAGGGCACGTACATGTCGCCATCGGCCACTTCGAAGATGTGACCGCCGCCGGCCAGGATCTCGCTCGACGCGCGGGCCAGCTCGCGGAGCGGGGTGTAGTCGTCGACCACGTAGAAGCTGCGGCCGAAGGTTGCGGCCACCAGGTCGCCCTCGCGCTTCTGGATCTCGAGCTCGCGCACGGCGATCGTGGGCAGCCCGCTGTCGAAGTCCATCCACGACTCGCCGCCGTCGACCGAGACGAAGGCCCCGAACTCCGCGCCCAGGAAGAGCAGCCCCGGCTCGACGTGGTCCTGCACGATCGAGAACGACGGGCTGTTGTCGGGCAGGCCGCCGGTGATCATGGTCCAGTCGACGCCCCGGTTCGTGGACTTGAGCACGTACGGCCGGAAGTCGTTGCGCTTGAAGTTGTTGACCACGACGAAGACCTCGTCGGGGTTGTGCAGCGACGCCTCGACGTCGTGGACGAAGCTCGTGTCCGGCACGCCCGGCAGGCTCTCGACGGCCCGCCAGTTCTCGCCCCCGTCCTCGGTGACCTGCACGAGCCCATCGTCGGTGCCCACGTAGATCAGCCCCTCGGCCAGCGGCGATTCCGAGACCGCCACGATGTGCCCGAACGACGAGGTCGAGCGGTTCTTGGCGACCGCGTCGACGCTCCACACGCGCCCCATCACCTCGAGCCGGTTGCGGTCGATGTTGCGGGACAGGTCGCCCGAAATCGGGCGCCAGCTGGTGCCCTGGTCGTCGCTCTGGAAGAGGATCTGCGCGCCGAAGTAGATGCGATTGTTGTCATGCGGCGACATGTGCAGCCCGGCGTCCCAGTACCAGCGCAGCGGCGGGCCGTCGGGATCCGGCTGCGGCTGAATGTCGAGGCGCTCCTTGCTGCCCCGGTCGAAGCGCGAAATCACCCCGTACTGCAGCTGCGAGATGATGATGTCGGGGTTCTCGGGATCGATCACCGGGTCGAAGCCGTCGCCCCCGAGGGTCACGTACCAGTCCGAATTGCGAATGCCGCCGCCCAGGGTCTGCGACGGTCCGCCCAGCGTGTTGTTGTCCTGCGTGCCGCCGTAGACGTAGTAGAACGGCTCGTCGTTGGAGGTCGCGACCTTGTAGAACTGGGTCAGCGGCAGGTTCGGGAAGAAGTGCCAGTTCTCGCCGAAGTCGTGCGTCTCGTACAGCCCGCCGTCGTTGCCGAGGATCAGGTGCTCGGGATCGTCCGGGTCGAATGCGATCGCGTGATGGTCGACGTGCACGCCCTGCGTCGGCAGCCGTCCCCAGGTGTTGCCGCCATCGTCGGACATCTCGACGAAGGTGTCGAGCGAGTAGATGCGGTCGAAGCGGTGCGGATCGGCGTACAGTTCGTGGTAATACATCGCCGCGCCCGACTGGTAGCGCGAGGTCCGGCTCCAGTTTTCGCCCATGTTCTCGCTGCGGAAGGTGCCGCCGCTGCCCATCGACGCCTCGACGATCGCGTACAGCACATCCGGGTTGATCGGCGAGATCGCCATCCCGATCCGTCCCTTGTCCCCGCCCGGCAGCCCGCGGTTGATCGCGCGCCAGGTGTTGCCGCCATCGGTGGACTTGTGGATGCCCGATCCCGGCCCGCCATCGATCATCGTCCACTGGTGCCGGCGCCGCTGCCACGACGACGCGTACATGACGTCCGGGTTGCGCGGGTCGAAGTAGACCTCGTTGACCCCGGTGTGCTCGTCGATCTCGAGCACGCGCTCCCACGTCTCGCCGCCGTCGGTCGTGCGGTAGAGACCGCGCTCGCCGCCCTCGGCCCACAGCGGTCCCTGCGCCGCGACGAACACCGTCCGCGAGTCGTCGGGGTGCACTGCGATCATGCCGATGTGCCGCGATGTCTCCAGCCCCATGTTCGTGAACGAGCGCCCGCCGTCGACCGACTTGTAGACGCCGTCGCCGTATCCGACCGAGCGCTGGCCGTTGTTCTCGCCGGTTCCGACCCACAGCGTGAGGTGGTCGTTCGGGTCGAGCGCGATCGCGCCGATCGAGTACGAGCCGTAGTTGTCGAAGATCGGCGTCCACGTCGTCCCCGCGTTGGTCGTCTTCCAGACGTTCCCCGACGAAGCCGCGACGTACCAGGTGCTGCGGTCGGTGGGATCGACCGCGATGTCGGCGATGCGTCCCGAGGCCGTCGCCGGGCCGATGCTCCGCCAGCGGAAGGAGGAGAGGAGGCCGGCGTTCAGTTCGGCGGGAGCGTCCTCGTCGCCAGCGTCGCCGCCCCCGCGCTGTTGGGCGGAGAGGGGTGACAGGGGTGCGAGCAGGGTCGTGGCGAGCAGGGTGCGTGTGATCGTGCCGCGAAGGGGCGTGCGTGTCCGATGGTCGTGCATTGTGGTTCCTGAGGGGGTGGTGATGTTGGCGGTGCGCAGTGAGTCTACGGCATCGGCCGGATTGTCACCATATGGGGGACGGTACGCGACCGCTTCAGCCGGGCCTGTCCCATCCGCACATCGATTTGTCCCTGCCCGTTTCTGCGGGACCAGCGACGGGCTATCTGAGCGCTGGCGGCAGGCGCTTCACCACCACCGTGGGGACGTCCATTTCGTCCCGCTCAACGAAGGCGAGCAGGCCATCGGGACCGAAGGCGGACGGCATCGCCGTGGCGTCGGCCGGGAGAGTCCCCAGGTATCGGCCTTCTGGAGCAAGCAGGTCGATCGGACCCTCAAGTGTCACCCCCTCACCGTGGCGGCGGGCCCAGATCGTCCCTTCCCAGCTGGTCTTCAGGGCACTCAGAACGGGAATCTCGTCATGGAACTCCATCGATTCGATCGAAGCGCGCCTGAACTGCGCCATCTGGGCCATCATGGCGCCCCGTCGACCGCCCGATCTGTCTGCTCCGAAACTGTTGGTCCCCTCGAGCAGCGCCAACCGTCTCTGGATCTCCGCTTCCTTGATTCGATCCGTGACGGGTCCAGGTGGAATGGGTCGTGTAAGCACGCGCACCAGGTCCCCATCCGGCGCAATCACCTTGATCGCGTAAGCAGACGAATCGGTGTAGGCGACTGCCCCGTCCGGGAGCGCGCCCACGGCAAGCGGGGGTATGAACCCGCCTGCATCGCTCGGCGATTTCCAGACTCGAGCGACCGTGTCCTCGACAACTTCTTCGCCATCCAGGCCAAAGCGCACGATCGTACGGAATGTGGACTCCTCCGGGAACTCGCGATTGCGTATGCCGGCCATGTCGAACTTGTTCACAGCAGCGGTCGCCAGGACCGTCCCGCCGCCGCGTTCGGGCTGCAAGCCAGGGATCATGTAGATGGCGTTCCCCGGCATCCTTGTCGTGCGCACGAACTCGCCGTCGGCTCCGAACAAAGCGAAGCTCCGCTTGTCGGGGTCGAAAGCCACCGAGTTGCCACCCGCCAGCACCGCAAGTTCAATCCCTGAACTGTTCTCTCCGCCGAATTCGCCAGGCCCGTCGCCGATACCACCGAACTCACGCCGGAAACCTCCGTTGCTTCCCACCACCACGATCCGCCCGGCTTGGGAGTCGACAACAAACAGGTTCCCCGAATCGTCGAATGCCACCCTGGCGATGGTTCCGAAGGTCTCCCACTCGTCGCCCGCAAACGAACCTATCCTGTAGACCTCCTCGAACTCCACCTCAAGGATCCGATCCGCGCCGGGTAGTGCGACCACTTCCTGGGCGGCCAGTAGCGCCCCGGTTGCCGAGTATGCGGCCGTCAGCGCGGTGAGTACCAGTGTCGCGAGATGGGTTGTCCGGCACGGTTGCTTCACGGTCGTCCCACTTTCCTTGGAGATTCTCTCGTTCCCATGACTCCGCATCGTCCCATGGTATTGGTCATGCCAATCAGGCATATGGTTGTAATACGCCGTGGCGTGAGCACGTTTACCGGGCAACCACAGGCACGCACAAGCCCAACCCTGTCCCATCCGAGCATCGATTTGTCCCTGGCCGTTTCTGCGGGACCACGTCCGATCGCTGACCGGCCTTGACGCCGCCCCCCTCCGCCCCTAGCTCACCACGCAGCAACCACCCCACTCGCACGCCCCGCACCCATGCCCACACACGACCCGGCACCGCACCGCCGCCGCACCGCCCGAATCACCCTCACCGCGCTGGCCACCCTCGTGATCGCCGCCGCGGCCACCTTCGCGCTTCTCTACGAGCCGCCCCCGCCCCCGCTCCCTCCCCTCGAGATCACCTGGACGCCCGCCGAGCCCACACAGGGCCACCTCTTCCTGATCCGCGTCGCCGCGCCGCCCGATTCCGGGGCGGTTTCCGCGACCGGCGAGGCCGGCGGCGAGACCCTCCACTTCCACGCCACCGACTCAGGTCTCGAGAGCTTCGCCCCCGTGCCGATCAACGCCACCGATTCGATCGACGCCTGGGTGCGGGCCACCTACCCCGACGGGCGCACCCAGGCCGACTCGCTGCGCATCCCGATCGTCGAGGGCACGTACGAGCACGAGCGTCTCACCGTGGCGCCCCGGTTCGGCTCGCCCCCGAACGAAGAGGACCAGGCGCGCCTGGCGCGCGACCGCGAAAAGGCCGCCCGGGTGTCCCGCGACGCCGGCGCCACCCCGCGCCTCTGGTCGCCCACGATGGTCATGCCGCGCCCCTACCGCGTGACCAGCGAATTCGGCACCGGCCGCGAGTTCAACGGCCAGATCTCGAGCCGGCACATGGGGCTCGACCTCCAGGGCTTCACCGGCGACACGGTCGTCGCCGCCGCAGACGGCGTGGTCGCGCTTGTCGACGGCTTCCTGTACGCGGGCAACCTCGTCTACCTGAACCACGGCGGCGGCGTGGTGAGCGGCTACTTCCACCTCAGCGAACAGCTGGTCGAGGCTGGCGACACGGTCACCGCCGGCACTCCCATCGGCCGCGTGGGCGCCACGGGACGCGTGACCGGCCCGCACCTCCACTGGGTCGTCCGCTACGGAAGCACCACTGTCGACCCCCGCAGCCTTCTGGCCCTGGTACGCTGACATGAAGACTCTCGCCGTTCCGTTCAGTCTTGTCCTTCTTGTTTTTCCTGCAGGCTCCGCCGCCCAGCCGCTGCAACTTTCGGGCGCTACCATAGTCGATCTGAACGCGGCCATGGACGAAGGGGTCCTGACCTCGGAGCGGCTCGTCGAGCTGTTCCTGGCCCGCATCGCCGCCTACGACGACGAGGGCCCGCGGCTGAACGCGCTGCTGACCGTCAACCCCCGCGCCCTCGAAACCGCGCGGCAACTTGACCGCGAGCGCCGGGAGCGCGGGCCACGGTCGCCGCTGCACGGCATCCCGGTCATCCTGAAGGACAACGTCGACACGCACGACATGCCGACCACCGCGGGCTCGATCCTGCTCAAGGGCTCAATCCCGCCCGACGACGCCTTCATCACCCGCAGGCTGCGCGAAGCGGGCGCGATCATACTCGGGAAGGCCAACATGAGCGAGTTGGCGTCCGGGGTGCAGATGAGCTCCATCGACGGGCCGATGCTCAACCCCCACAACCTCGCCCGCACCCCGTCGGGGTCCTCCGGAGGCACCGGCGTGGCCATCGCGGCCACGTACGCGCAGCTCGGCATCGGCACCGACACCGGCGGCTCGGTGCGGGGGCCCTCCACCTCCAACGGCATTGCCGGGCTCAAACCCACGCTCGGGCTGCTCAGCCGCGACGGGATCGTGCCCCTCGCGCTCTCCTTCGACACCGCGGGGCCGATGGCCCGGCACGTGTACGACGTGGCTGCCATGCTGGGCGCGATGGTCGGAGTCGACCCGGACGACCCGGCGACCTCCACCAGCGCGGGGCGCTACGAGACCGACTACACCCGGGCCCTCGACGACGGCGCCCTGGCCGGCGCCCGGATCGGCATCGCACGCGACTTCCTCGGCTACGACACCGAGGTCGACTGGATCATCGAGGCTGCGCTCGACCGCATGCGCGAGGCCGGCGCGACGGTGGTCGACGTCCGCTACCCGCCCTGGCTTCTCGACGCCAAGGCCGCGTTCTACCAGACCATCCGCTTCCGCGAGTTCCCGGTGCAGATGGAGGCGTACCTGGCCACGCTGTCGCCGGGCTATCCACGCACCCTCGAGGAGATGGCGGAGCGCGCGAAGCGGATCCTGGCCCCGATGCCCGACGGCGGCAGGCCCAATCCCACCCGCTGGAGCTTCTTCGAGCAGGAACTGGCCGGCGGATCGCTCGACGACTCCGAGTACGCGGCGATGCGCGACCACGGTCTGCCGCTGGTGCGCGACCTGCTGGTCGGGCTGCTGGACGACCACGACCTGCACGCGATCGTGTACCCCACCTCGCCCACGCGACCCGGTCCGGCCGGCGTCTACCGCGGCTCGTCGGCGCCGAATCCGGCTCCGTCCGCAACCAATCTGGCCAACCTGAGCGGCCTCCCCGACCTGATCGTACCGGCCGGATACACGGGTGACGGCCTCCCGGTCGGCATCTCGTTCCTGGGGAGGGAGTACAGCGAAGCCACGCTGCTCGCGTTGGGGTATGCGTTCGAGCAGGCGACCCGTGTGAGGCGTGACCCGGTCCACGCGCCCGCGCTGCCGGGAGAGACGCTCCGACGCTGAACTTCCAAAGTCAACTCGAAGCCGAAGAAGCCGCCACGGCCGTCACGACCGCGGCATTCGCCGCCACGACCGCCGCCTGTGCCGCCTCCACCGAGCTTTTCACCGCCCGTTGAGTGGCCAGCGCGGGGTGCGTGAGTGACCCGTAGGCCTTTCCCGACGTGATGTCCTTGAGCCGGGCCTTGCGGGAACGCAGTTCCTTGCGGCCGAAGTGGATCCGCAGCGAGCCGGTGGTGTGGGCGAGCGACAGGACGACGCCCAGGCGAGGCTCGACTTCTCCGTCGCTCATGATGGCGCTGCGCATGCGGTTGACCAGGTCGCGCTCGGGTCCCGGATCGAGTGTGGGGTAGGCCTTGCGGCTGAAGATGAGGAGCAGGTCGGATTCGGTGGCGCGCAGGATCCCCCTGCGGCAGAGCCCTCGCGCGGTGCGGTGCCGCAGGCGCTTGAGCGAACCGAACTTCGTGACCCAGGTCGAGCCCCAGCGGCGCCGGCTGCTCTCGCGAATCCGGCTGAGCGCCTCGTCCATGATCTCGTCCCCGATCCTGTCCGTGCGGTCGACCGGCTGCACCTGCGCCCGCTTGCCCGGGTCGACCCGAATCCATCCGTCAAGCGCCAGTTCGGCGAGAATCGCGCCGCCCATGGCCAGATGATACTGCCCGGCGCGGTAGTCGACCGTGCCCTTGCGGTCCTTGAGGGCCAGAAGGAGCAGCTGCTCGTGCAGGTGAAGGTCGAAGCGGGAAGATGGCATGGGGGACGTGTCTCCGATTGGCCGGGCTGATCTGACTGCACGGAATCTGGGACGCCTGTCCCGGCTCTGGCTACCGTCTCCAGGCGTCGGCGTCCGGAATCCCCCGGCTGCTCAATACGCTGAGCTGCATGCCAGGTGACAGGTCGCCCGTCGCGTCAGGCTGCGCCAGCGCCTCGGCACGAGCCCCGCGCAGGATGCTCCGAACCTGCCCGGTCCGCGGGTCGCGGCGGATGACCATCGGGCGGGCGGTGTCGCGGTCCATCGTCGCAGTGCCCCCGGGGCCGGAAAGCGTGATCGCGGCGAGGTTCCCCGCCCACCCCGGTCGCACGGGGAGCGCGAAGACGAAGCTGGAGCCCCCGTCGCCATCGGCCACCTCGGGCATCGCAAAGCCGAACGAGAACATCTCGCGTCCGTCCGGAGTGAGTCCCGCCAGCCGGTAGTCACCGTCTGATTCAGGCAACTCGGGCGGGGCGTCGACGACGAAGGCGGGCTCGAGATGCGGCATGCCCCACGCATCCACACCGCCCCACACCAGCAGCGATCTGGCCGGGGTCGCCGTCGCTGTCGTGGTGTCCGCCTCGTCCCGCAGCCGAAAGCCGATCGCGTTGGTCAGGTGGTAGTCGCTGATCCACCGGGGATTGCAGTACGACATCAGGTCGGGCCGATTCGGGGCCACCAGTCTGCCCAGGCGCAAATCATAGCCCAGCGCACCGATCTGTCCCCGGCTGTACGGGAACGAGGGATCCGTAGTCTCCGGTTCGCCGCAGGGCGCGTGCTGCAGATTCATGTTGTGCCCGAGCTCGTGCGCGATCGTCGACGGATTCGGGACGGACACGCTGACCCGCCCGGGGCGAGCCGCGCGGCCGGCCCACTCCTCGAAGCGTGCCATGATGCCCATGTAATGGCCGCTGCCGCCTTCCATCGTGTGTATGGCCCTGAGCTCCCCAAGCAGACGGAACGTGTTGTTGGTCGACGTGGTCACCGGAGCGTGCGCCTTGATCGCGAGACCGGTAACGGGCAGGAGCGAACGAGTCTCGGACAGGAGCTCATGACCAGTGGGGTCGGCGGCCATCTCCCCGATCAGATCGACGACTCGTCGTTCGGGCTGTTCCTCCCAGATCAGGGGAATCAGCGTGAGGTCCAGCACGGGCATGGCGCGCACGTCGACGGCGAGCCGCCCGGTCTCGGGGATCCGGGAGGCGACCTCCAACGCGGGATCCAGGGTTCCGCCCGGGTCGACCTCGATCACCATTTCGAGGCCGGGCTGAAGCACCTCCGCGGGCACCGCCGCATTGGACGACATCCTCAGGTCGCCCTCCACGACCGTTGTCGGGATCGGACCCGGCTTGCCCGGGATGTCTGCCACGTGCACGGGGGCGCCTTCAAGGAAGAACGTGGCGCGAACGGGCGGCATGCGTTCGCTGTTGGGCTGTGCGGCCGTCGCGAAGACGCGCAGCAGCGCCTCCTTGCCCGCCAGGAGCGGAACCGGGAACTCCCGCGACTGGACGGCCTGGGTCAGATAGGCGGTTGACCCGGTCCCTGCGTCGCAGCGGGCCACACGCAGCTTGTCGATGCCCGCCAGCCAGTGCACGAAGTCCGGGTCCGACGGAGCGCACAGGTCAGTGCCGCCCGCAAGCAGTTCTTCGAGCTCGACGAGTGCCGTCAAGCTCGCGGGGAGGATCCCCGACAACTCCGCGTTGTTCGAGAACGCCAGGAAGCGAAGTGCGGTCAATTGTCCGATCTCGGGCGGCACCGGTCCTTCCAGGTTGTTGGCCTCGATTCGCAGGAGCTGCAGGCCGGAAAGTCCGCCGAGCTCCGGCAGGATCGGACCACTCAACCCGTTCGAATAGAGCCACAGGTACTCCAGTGAAGAGAGGTTTACCAATTCGGGAGGAATCGGCCCGGTCAGGTTGTTGCGAGAGACCGAGAACCGCTCAAGGGCGGCGAGGCTGCCCAGTTCGGACGGTATGATCCCGGTCAGATTGTTCGAGTTCAGATACAGCCGTTCGAGCGAGGAGAGCTGGCCCAGTTCCGGCGGAA
>VXMI01000040.1 GCA_009841165.1 Gemmatimonadota bacterium
GTTAGACGATTTCCTGCCGGGATTCTGACCTCAGTTGCTCCGCCCGTCCGGCGACGGTGCCGGATCGATGGGTCCGCTCGTCAGCACCGGCAGCTCGTAGCCTTCGAGGTAAACGTGATGACCATACCCCTGCACGCGGGGGTAACGGTTGGTCCACTGACCGGATGCGGCTTCGGGGAGAAGGGTCAGGGTGGCCACGGCGGCGGCACACACGGCCCCTGGCAACGTGTTCTTCACGGCGTCACCTCCTGGCGGCGGAATACGGGGGTAAGCATCGCTTGAGCCGGACTGGCGCGGCAAGGGCCACCCGAACACCGTATCTTCCTGAAGCGGTGCCCGGCGCACGCAAGCTCCGGCCCCTCGATCATGCGGTCCAGCCGGAGGTACGCCCCAATGGCCCATTCCCGATCCACGCGCGGCACCAGCACGATGCTCGCCTTGTTGCTCCTCGCTGCCTGCACGGATGCGCCGCCCGCCGACGCACCGGCCGAGGACGGCGCCACGCAGCAGGACACGGAAGCCGCCGGAGAGCCGGTCGCCGAAGCGAACGTCTTCCACATGGGCGACGCCCTTCCCTGGGGCGAGCCCAACAACGGCATGCGCTACCTCGCGCTTTACGGCCAGTCGAGCACCGGTGGTGAGCCGTTCGTCTTCCGTCTGGAGGTCCAGCCCGGCTTCGAACTGGGACCGCATACCCACCCCATCACCGAGCACATGACCGTTCTCTCGGGCAATTTCTTCGTCGGGATCGGTGAGGAATGGGACCGGGAGGCCGCGACGGCCTACGGCCCGGGCAGCTACCTCGCGATCGCTGCGGGCGTTCCAGCCTACATGTGGGTCGAAGAGGAAACGGTCGTTCAGGTCCACGGTGTGGGACCGCTCACGACCGAGTTCATCACGCTCCCGGAAGGGTGATGGAGTTGTCCTCGCGCATCCGCGCCGTTCCGCTCCTCACGGCGGCTCTGGCGTTGCCATGGTGGGGCTGCATCCCCTCCGAAGAGACTACCCTGCGCGGCGGCGATCCGGCCCCGCCCTTCACCGCGACCTCACTGGACGACGGCGCGCCCGTCTCCCTTGCCGACTACCTCGGCGAGACCCTGCTCGTCAACCTGTGGGCGACGTGGTGCCATCCCTGCCGGACCGAAACGCCCTACCTGCAGTCCGTCTACGAACGGTACCGGGACCGCGGCCTCCGCATCCTGGGCGTGTCGGTCGACCTGCTCGCCGACTCCGCCGCCGTCGTCCATTTTGTCGAGGAATTCGGCGTCACCTACGACATCGCCCTCGATCCGGACGCCGTGTCCCGTGAGACCTTCCACGCGAGGGGCCTCCCCACTTCCGTGCTCATCGACCGCGGCGGAACCGTCGCCTTCAGCTGGATCGGCCCGATCCCGGAAGGCGATCCGACCTTCATCGAGGGACTGGAGGCTGCGCTGGGGCGGTGAGCGAAGCGAGGCCGCCTACTCCTGATCCCGCTCCTCTTCGTCGAGTTCCCGCGCCCGCTTGCGCAGCCACGCCCCCGTACCCAGCACCAGGCCGAGCGGCAGCACCGTCAGCAGGCCGGTGGTCGCCAGGAAGGCGATCCGCGCCTCGTCATCCCGGTCGAAACACACGGGGCAGGCGTAAAGGGCTTCCGGGAACGCGGCCGTCAACACCAGGGCGAGCGCCCCGGCCGTGAGCGCCAGGCGCCGTCCGCTCCATACGGGTTCGCGTTTCTTCATGACCTATAGATACACCTGGAAGTACAGGAACGGCCAGACCAGCACGACGAAGTACCAGAAGAGCGCCACCGTCGACATCGCTTCCTTCGTCAGGCGGTCCCCCGTCAGCCGCACAAAGGCCCACGCCAGTGCGGCGATGGCGGCGACGGCGTGCACCGCATGCGCGCCGATGATCGTGTAGAAGAGGGCGCCGTAGGTCGACGAGGTAATGGTCAGCCCTTCCTGAATGAGGGCCAGCCACTCCACGCCCTGCAGGGCGACGAACGCGCCACCGAGCAGGGTCGCCAATGCCAGCAGCGCCCCGACGGACTTGTTGCCGCGCTGGAAGAGGCGGTGCGCGATGAACAGTACGATGCCGCTGGCGAGAAGCGCGCTCGTGTTGACCGCGGTCTGCTCGAATGGCAGCCGCGGCTGATTGGGGGGAGGCCACACCGACCCGATCGCACGCGACTTGATGATCACGAAAGCCGAAATGAAGCCCGCAAAAAGCATGATCTCGACGAACACGAAGAGGATCATGCCGAGCACGCCGTTCGAGATCAGCTTCCTCGGCTTCTGCGGCCGGGGCCGGAACGGAATGATCGTCGCGCGTGCCGACATGTCTTCAGGCCTCCTGCCCACCCGGCAGCAGGCTCCTGATCCTGCCCATGCCCGGAAGCCTCAGAACGCGTTCCAGTATCGGCCCGACGATTCGCTGCAGCAGCAGGATCCGGCTCGCCATCTCGAGCGCCAGCAGGAGGAGCCCGATCGAGAGAATGATCGCCACGGCGTTCGTGCCGATCGCTACCAGGACCACGACCGTCCAGAACGCCGCGTGAACGAAGTTGTAGCCACCGGGCAGCGCGTTTTCGTTGGACTTGGCGGTCGGCACCAGGCCGGCGTAGCTCACCTCGACCCCGGCGGCATGCTCCTCCTCGACGGCCTGCTCTTCCGCCGCGTACTCCTCGTTGACCGGAATGCCCCGGGTGACCGCCGCCTTCGCCGCGTCGTTCTCCCACATCCGCCCGTCGTGGAGTTGCACATCGGGCGCAACCCCGCCCCAGAAAAGGGCCAGGAGCAGCACCGAAGCCGCCAGGAACAGCTTGGGGATCACCCGCTCGATGGTCAGGTGCATGAAGTTCTTGATGACGAGCCACGCCTTGACGACCGCGATGCCGAAGGCTGTGATCAGCGTGATCACGATGCCGAGGCTGAACTGCCGCCCGAAGCCTCCGACCTCCATGTCGAGCGTCTCGCCCACCCACGGTCCCACGATGCTGACCGCCAGCAGAACCAGCAGGAGGGCGTAGACCCTCACGTAGTGGTTACCGAAGAATCCCTTGTCTTCCGAGTGACCGGCCATGGGCTATTTCGCGATGTAGAGAAGGGGGAAGAGAAAGATCCACACGATGTCCACGAAGTGCCAGTAGATCCCGATCAGTTCGACCCGGTGGAGTTCGCGGCCCCTGGCGGCGTCCCGGGCCACGAAGGCCATGATCACCGCGCCCGCGATCACGTGGAAGGCGTGAAGGCCGGCCGCGGTGTAGTAGAACGCCCAGAAGCCGTTGGAGGTGATGGTGTACCCGTGGGAGATCTCGTACCACCACTCGTAGGTCTTGACCCCGAGGAAGACGGCAGCGCCGAAGATCGTCATGTACAGGAACCTGGCGGCCTTCTTGCCATCGCCCCGTTCGGCGGCCTGGTGCGCGAGTACCGCCGTAAGGCTCGAGGTCAGCAGCACCCAGGTGTTGAAGGCCCCGATGTAGGTGTTCGTGACCGCCGCCGCGTCCGCCCACTCCGGATGCCCCAGCCGGAACATGACATAGGACGCCAGCAGCCCCCCGAAGATGACCACTTCGGAAGCCAGGACCCACCAGACCGCGAGCTTTCCGGTCTCGGTGCCGGTGGCGGCGCGCGTCGTTGCAATCGGCCTCATGCGTGATCGGCCTCGCTATTTGGGTTCGTTCTGCGGCCAGTAGTCGTCTTCACGCCCAGGCACGCTGTATTCGTAGGGCCCGCGGTAGACGACCGGCATCCTGTCCGGGTGCCAGTTGCCGTGCGGCGGGGGCGATTCGGTGGTCCACTCCAGCGAATTGGCCTTCCAGGGGTTTCTGGGGGCCTTCCTCTTGGAGCGCGCCGTCTTGATGCAGTTGTAGAGGAAGATGAACTGGGCGCCGAGCATGACCAGCAGCGACAGGGTCGCGATGATCCGCATGGACTGGAAGCCGTCGCCGGCCAGCTCCGGGAAGTGCGTGTAGTTGTAGATCCGCCGGTGCTGCCCCCCCATCCCGAGCACGAACAGCGGGATGAAGATCATGTTGAAGGGGATGATCGTAAGCCAGAAGTGCCACTTGCCCAGACGTTCGTCGAGCAACTTCCCGAACATCTTCGGGAACCAGTAGGTGAGGGCCGCAAATGTCCCTATGATCGCGATCGGGAAGAAGGTGTAGTGGAAGTGGGCGAGGACGAAGTAGGTGTCGTGGAAGTAGATGTCGGCGCCCGCGGCTCCCAGGAAGATCCCGGTCACGCCTCCGATGAGGAACTCGGCCACGAAGGCCAGCGCCCAGAGCATGGGCGTCGACAGCGTGATCGAGCCGCCGTAGAGCGTGGCAATGTAGATGAAGCACAACTCCGCGATCGGAACCGAGATGAGCAGCGTGGTCACGGTGAAGATGTTCGCCATCCTCGGGTCGATCCCCGCGATGAACTGGTGGTGCGCCCAGACGAAGAAGCTCAGCACGCCCGTCGCAACGATCGTGAAGATCACCGTGCGGTAGGCGAAGAGCTTCTTGCGCGCGAAGGTGGTGATGATCTCGATCACCACGCCCATCGCCGGCAGCAGCACGACGTACACCTCGGGATGCCCGAAGAACCAGAAGAGGTGCTGCCAGAGGATCGGGTCGCCGCCGGTGGCCGGGTTGTAGAAGCCCGTGCCGATCGTCTGGTCGAAGATGAGCATGATCGCGCCGGCCAGCAGCGGACCCACCGACAACATGAACAGAATGCTCGCCACCACGATCATCCAGACCACGATGGGCACGTCGAAGGCGCGCATTCCGGGCGCCCTCGAGTTCATGAGCGTCGTAATGAAGTTGATCCCGCCCAACAGGAACGCCACGAACTCGAGCCCCACCCCGATCACCCACAGGGTGCTCCCCAGTGGGGTCAGGTTGTAGGTGGAGTCGGCCGAAAGGGGCGGGTAGGCGGTCCAGGCTCCCGCGAAGCCACCTCCTTCCACCACGAGCGACGCCAGGATCACGATCGTGCTGACGAAGAAGACCTGGAAGGAGAGGCGGTTGATCTTCGGGAAGACCATGTCGTCCGCCCCGACCATCAGCGGGATGAGGAAGTTCCCGAAGGCGGCCAGGAGGACGGGCATGGCCACCCAGAAGATCATGATGGTGCCGTGGTTCGTCACCAGAGCGTTGTACTCGCCGGGCGAGACGATCCCGAATCCGGGCACCGGCATTCCGGGGAAGGCCAGTTGCATCCGGAAGACGTACGCCATGAACCCTCCGATCAGGGCCATGAAGATGCCCGTGAACAGGTACTGCATGGCGATGACCTTGTGATCCGTGGACCACAGGTACTTCAGCCAGCCCTGGGGACCATGGTCGGCATGGTCGTCGTGGGCGTGACCGTGTGTCAGATCGACCGCGGGCTCAACCATCTCTCTCGGTTCTCCGTATCTCTCTCAACTCGCTACTGGGCGGCCGGCGTGTTAGCCGCCACCCAGGCCGCGTGTGTTTCAGCGTCTTCCACCATGACATGCGCCGCCATCACCCCGTGCCCGAAGCCGCAGATCTCGGCGCACTGGACATCGTATGTGCCCGTCCTCGTCGGCTGAAACCATCCGGTGATGGTGCGGCCCGGAATCGCATCCTGCTTGATCCGCCAGACGGGAACGGAGAAGCTGTGCAGCACATCCGTCGCCTGCAGCTCGAAGTGGTAGGTCTTCTCGTTCTCGACGTGGAGTTCGTCGACGGTGAAGATGTCGTCCGGGGTGTCGAGTTCGCCGTCCGCGCCCGGGTGCTGAAAGGTCCAGGCCCACTGCTGGCCGACCACCCGTATCACCGCATCGGGATCCTCGGGCAGGTCCATCTTGATGTTGTACCACACCCGGAACGAGACGACGATGATCAGCACGTCGAAGGCCAGCACACAGAGGTGCGGGATCGTGATCCAGCGCTTGTGTCGCTTGTTCTTCCCGTCGATGTACTCGCCCCTGCGGCCCGGTTTGGCCCGGAACTTCAGTATGAAGTGCAGGAAGATGTACTCGGCCGCCAGGAACCAGATCCCCACGATGATCAGGACGGTGAGGATGAGCCCGTCGATCTGTGCTGCGTAGGACGACCCCACCTCGATGAGCGGGTCGAACCAGTCGCGTTCAAAGAACTCGAAGAATCTGTTCATGATCGTATCACAAAGGTCCAGACCACGGCAGCGCCGATGAAGAGGAAGGCCAGCAGCAGGGTGACCTTCATGGTCTTCCTGGCGAAGACGATGGCGTCATTGGTCTCGTCGGGTGGCGCGGGCGGGATCTGCGCCGCGAGTTCCGCGTGGGTAGGCGTGTCCGGGGACGCGTTCTCTTCCATGGTTCAGCGGCTCAGGGTGTAGACGTAAGCAGCGACCGCGCGTACCTGGTCGTCGGTGATCGAGGTTCCCGCCCGGGCGAGCATCTGCCCGGGGTGTTCGATCGGTTGCGGTACGCCGGTAAGGACAATGTTCACGATCGACTCGTACTCGCCGTCGATGTTCAGCCAGACATCGTCGGTCAGGTCCGGAGCCAGGGGCCCGCCCGCGCCCTGGCGGAGGTGACACGTGACACAGACACCTTCGCCGTGGAAGATGTCCTGCCCTTCCCGGGCCATGTCGACGGTCACGCCCTCGGGGAGGATCGAGGCGTCTACGATCAGCTCCGGCAGCGGCTCGGGCGGCGGGCCGGGGATCCGGCGCGGGAGCCGCCGCATGGTCATGACGTACGCGGTGACGTTGTCGATGCGCTCGTCCGACATGCCAACCACCGGACTCCGCATGACCGCGCCGGCCGCGTCTCCGGGCGAGGCTCCGCGGACGCCGTCGCGATACTTCCTCAATGAAGAGGCGATGTACCAGTCGTTGAGGTGAAGAAGCGAGGGCGCGTTCAATTCCGGCACGGCCCCGTCGATTCCGCGACCATCGATCCCGTGGCAATTCGCGCACAGCGCCGCGTACTCGGCCTCGCCAGCTTCGATGTCACCTCCTTCGGCAGTGGGCGCCGGGTCGGGGATAGGCAGGCTGAAGACATACTCGACCACCGATTCGATGTCGCCGCGGTCGGCGAACAGCGCCCGCGACATGGGGCGCATCCGCAGCCCCTCCGCGTCGGTGTAGTGGTAGCCGCGCACGCCTCCCTGGAACTTCTCGATCTGGTAGGTCAGGTACCAGTCCGAAGACCCGGCTATGGCCGGGGCGGCGAGTTCCTGGTCCCCGGCACCGTCGTCGCCGTGACACGGTGCGCAGGTGTCGAAGAGGGCTTCACCCCGGGCGATCCCGGGAGCCGAGCCGCTGCATCCGGCCGTGATCGTCGAAATCGCAAGCAGGGCGGCGGCGAGGGTTGTGCTGGAAGTTCGCCGTGTGTTGGGCCGCGTCATTGTCCTCGCCCGAAGGGCTGTTGGCACGAAACGAAGTTGGCGGTTCAATATCGCCAATTCGGCGCGCGCATTCTAGCCAACGACCCATGGCGGTGCAACGGGCGGGGGGGCCATACCCCGGCCGCCTACTTCCTGGTCGTGACGATGATCGCTCCGCCGGTGTAGCCCGTGCCGAACCGGATGGTGGCGTCCGCCGCGCTCATGAAGCTGATTCGTTCGACCTGGCCGATCGGGAGCTGGGCCAGATCCGAGCGCGTCGCGCGAGCCATGCCATCAATGACGACGCCGACTACCGGTGAGGGGTCGTTCATCGTGCGGGCCGGTCGCGCTCTGAGCCAATGGGGCCGGAGGAGGGATACCGCCTCCATGGCGTCGTCGACCGTGGTGGACTCGAGCTCCTCCGGGGTGATGTCGGCGTCTCGGCCGCCGGGCGTCTCTGGCGCCCTTTCACCCGTGGACGCGCAGGCCCCGCCTCCGACAAGGGCCATGACCGTCGCCGCGGCGAGGACGCCGCCCTTCATTCCAAAAACCTTCGATCCCATGGGCTTCTACTCCTGTTGGGGGACGATGGGCAGCAGCACATGGGATTCATGTCCGGGCGCGTGATGGACCGAGTTGCGCGCCACCACCCATTCCGTCTCGTCGTAGTTGTTACCGCCGGTATTCAGGTTTCGGTCCCACCGGGGGAAGCTCGACGAGGTCACCTCCACGCGGATGCGGTGTCCGGGGAGGAACTGATTCGCCGTAGCCTGAAGATCCATACGCACTTCGTAGACTTCGCTTTCCTCCATCCAGACCTTGCGGCCGTAGCCCTCGCGGTAGCGGGCGCGCTGAATGCCCTCCTGGACGTTGATCGGAGTGCCGTCGGGATGGACGTCGACCAGCTTGCCGACGAAATCGGTGTCGCGCGCGTCGGAGGACACGTAGAGGACCAACTCGATGGGGCCGGTGACCTCCAGCGCTTCGGTCAGCGGCTCGGAGGTATAGACGAGCACGTCGTCGCGGTCCTCGACGGCCGACTGGTCGAAGCCGCCGGCCGGGGCTTCCGCGGTGCCGGTGCAGCACACGGGTCCCCCGAGGGTCGGGACGGGGTTGTCGGGGTCGTAGGCGAGGACGTCGGCGGGCTGGTCGGCGGTGGGAGCGTCCCACGACAGGCGGCCGTCGCCCGCGCGGGTGTTTGCGTTGCCGCCGCTGTGCAGGTAGAGGGGGCGGAACTCGGTGCCTTCGACCGGCCATGATTCGGCGGTGCGCCATTCGTTCGCGCCCATCAGGTAGTACTGGAGGCGGGGCATGTCGAAATTGCCCGCTTCGCCGTCCTTCAGCCAGTGGTCGAACCAGCGCAGGTAGATGTTCCAGTAGTCGAGGCGGGCGTCGCCGAGGTCGCGTTCGCCGACGACCGTGCGGGACGTGGCGATCTCCGAGGTGCAGTGGTCGGTGGGTGAGATGATCGCGAACTGGTTGTTGCGGGCGCGGTCCGACTCGGCGTTGTCGCTCAGCAGGTTGAAGAGCTTGAGCGTTTCCGAGACGCCGATGTCGTACCACGAGTTGACGTGCAGGGCGGGGACGTCGAAGCGGTCGTTGGGGTTCACGTAGCCGATGTGGTCCCACCACGGGTCGCCGGGCTCGTGCGAGACGAAGGCCTCGAAGTCCGTGGGCGGGGCGCCGGCGGCCTTCAGCATGTCGATGTAGGGGAGCGTGCGCCATGCGGCCCGGAAATCGAGTTCGCCGGGGTTCGGCGCGGGGTTGATCATCTCCTCGACCTGGAGCATGACTTCGCGCGGGGTTCCCGGCGGTATGCGGTAGAAGACCTTGGTGCCGGCGCCGCGGAACCAGCCCAGGCTCGCGGCCAGCTCGGTGGCGCCGCCGAAGATCACGCCGAAGTAGCGCAGGCTGCCGCCCGCTGCCTGGGGTAGCGCGGCCGCATGGTTCGGGTTGCGGGTGGCGGCCAGCTGCATCTGGTTCTCGCCGAGGTAGGAGCAGCCGTAGGTGCCGATGCGGCCGTTCGACCAGGGCTGTTCGGCGAGCCAGGAGACCATGTCGTAGCCGTCGCGGCGGTCGTCGCGCGACACGAAGTATTCGCCCTCGGACTGGTACCTGCCGCGCATGTCCTGCACCGCGACCGCGAAGCCGTGGCTGGCGAAGAAGCGGGCAGCGGAGTTCTCGCGGCGGTGCGGCATCTTGCTGTAGGGCGTGCGGATCTGTACGACGGGCAGCGGTTCTTCGGCATCCACCGGGAAATAGAAGTCGGTGGCGAGGCGGACTCCGTCGCGCATGGGGACCATGTGTGTGGGGTCGAGGCGAACCTCGTAGGCGCCTTCGGGGC
>VXMI01000127.1 GCA_009841165.1 Gemmatimonadota bacterium
CGCCAGCACTCGTCCGACCGCCCTCCCCTCCCGCCGGCCCACTTCAACGGCCTCATCGGCGAATACGGCTGGGACCACAACGTGCTGTACATCCTCGAATGGCACGGCAGGCTCTACGCGCTGATCGAGTGGTTCTACCTCTACCCGCTCGACGAGGTCTCGCGCGACATCTACGCCTTCCCGTCCTGGGGCCTCTATCACGGCGAGCAACTCGTGTTCTCGCGGGACGCGGCCGACCGGGCGACATCCGTAGAGGCCGCCTCGGTCGTCTTCGCGCGCCGGGACGTGGGCACCGAAGCCGGGGGCACCTTCCGCATCGATCCGGTGCGCCCGGTCGCCGAGTTGCGCGCCGAGGCACTCGCCGCTTCGCCCCCCGCCGAAGCGGGACCGTTCCGCGACTCCGAGCTGGTCGAGGTCACGACGATCGAGCCAGGGATCCGCCTGGATGTCCGCTACGCGACCACCAACAACTTCATGTCGTCGATCTTCTACGACGAACCCCGCGTCTTCCTCCAGCAGCCCGCCGCCGAAGGCGTGGCCCGCGTACACCGCGCGCTCGCTCAACACGGCTACGGCCTGCTCCTCCACGACGGCTACCGCCCCTGGTACGTGACGAAGATGTTCTTCGACGCCACGCCCGAGTCGCAGAAGATCTTCGTGGCGGACCCGGCGAGCGGTTCGCGCCACAACCGCGGCTCGGCGATCGACCTGAACCTCTACGACCTCGAAACCGGCCGGCCGGCCGACATGGTGGGCACCTACGACGAATTCTCGCCGCGATCCTTCCCCGACTACCCGGGCGGCACCTCGCGCCAGCGCTGGCAGCGCGAGATCCTGCGCCGAGCGATGGAGGCCGAGGGATTCACGGTCTACGAAGCCGAGTGGTGGCACTTCGATCACGAAGATTGGCGCGAGTACGCGCTCCAGAATGCGACCTTCGCAGAGCTCGTCCGTTAGGCGGCGGCCCAACACGTTGCTGGTCGACCTCGGTCTTGTCGGGGTCGCCACCATCTGGGGACTCAACTTCACGGTGGTGAAGGCCGCGCTCACTGAAATCGAACCGCTCGCGTTCAACGCCCTTCGCTTCTCCTGCGCGGCTGTCGCGGTGTGGTTGCTCGTCCGCGGCACCGGACGGCAGCTGCTGCCGAGGCGCAAGGACTGGGGGATCGTCGTGCTGCTGGCCATCATCGGCCACGTCCTCTTTCAGATCGGGTTCATCTTCGGGCTGGACTGGACGCTGACCGGCAACGCCGCCCTCCTCCTCTCCACGAGCCCCGTGTGGGTGCTGGTGATCTCTTTCGCCATGGGCCGGGAACGGCTCAACCCGGCGATTGTCGGGGGCGTTTTGACCACCATCGCGGGTATGGTGATTCTCATCACCGGCGGCACTCAGCAGATGGGAACGGCCCGCCTCGGAGACTTTTTCGTGTTGAGCGCTGCGGTCTCGTGGGCAGCCTACACCGTCCTGGCGCACCGGATGGTGCGGCGTCGCGGCGCACTTCACGTGACAGCGTGGACGCTTTGGGCCGGCCTCCCGTTCATCGTGCTCGCCGGCGTGCCCGAGCTGATCCGCATGGACTGGACCTCGGTCTCCCTCAGGGTCTGGTTCGGCGTCGTCTACGCGGGCGTCTTTGCGATCGGGATCGCCTATCTGCTGTGGTATCGGGGTGTGCGCGTGATCGGCCAGAATCGTACGTCGGTCTATCAGAACCTCGTACCCGTCATCGCGCTCATCAGCGCCTGGCTGTGGCTGGCCGAGACACCTTCTACGCAACAGCTGATCGGCGCCGGCGTCATCCTCTCGGGGGTGGTGGCGGCCCGTCGCTCTCCCGGGAGGCGAATGGCTCGCCAATGACCCGCATCAACCAGCTGGACACGACCGCTATCGTCATAGCGACGCCTACCCGGAAGGGTTCCGGGACTCACTGGGAGCATTACGCTACCGTGTGCTCGAAAAGAGGAGAGAGATGATCGACATCAACGAGATCGGGGCGACCGCGTTCGTCATCGCGTCCATCCGCGCATTGGAGGACGAGAAGCCCGAGCCGCTGTTCAGCGACCCCTACGCCGAATGGTTCTCGAACGAGCGCGCCCAGGGTGCCGCGCGGCAACTGGACGCCGTCTTTCCGCCGTCGACGACCATGGTCCGCTTCCGCACCCGCTACTTCAACCGCTTCGTCGAGCGCGGAATCGCGGCCGGTGCGCGCCAGATCGTCCTGCTCGGCGGCGGCTTCGACATGCGGGCCCACAGGTACGGCAGCCCCGACGTGGCCTTCTTCGAGGTCGACCAGAAGGCCGTGCTCGAGTTCAAGCGCGTGGTCCTGGAGCGTGGCGGGCTCGTGCAGCCACCCTCGCTTCTCGCCAACTACCTCGACGCGGATGTCCCTGGCGGCCTCGCGGAACTCGGCTTCGATCCTGCGGCACCCACGCTGATCGTCTGGGAGGGCAACACCATGTACCTGCCCCCCGAGAGCATCATGCCCTTCCTTAACCGCCTGGCCGACGCCATGTCGTCGTTCCGCATCGCCTTCGATTACTTCGCCGTCGACATGCAGAACCGCGAGTTCGAGACCGACGCGGACCTCGAGCGGCTCGAAGGAGTGGAGCGCGCGATGGGTGCATCCTTTCCAACCGGATTCGCCGATCTGTCGGTCTTCGAGGAGGAGACCCCGCTCACGGTTGCCGAAAATGGCTCGTTCGCGGGTCTCGCCGACGAATTCGGGCAGGGCGAGGTGGTCGCGGCCTATCCCGAGGACTGGCGCGAGACACTCAAGCTATACCGGTATTGTGTACTGGAGAGGACGTAGCGGGAACGTTCAGCGCCTCTGACCCGCCCCCTCCGGGATTCCCCGGCTGAACAGCGTCTCCATTCCGGGCTCGCCACCGTTCACCATCATCGCGGCTGCCTGCGGCCCGCGCAGAAACGCCCTGACCTGCCCGGTGACGGGGTCACGCACGATGGTCATGGGAGAGTCGGTCGTCTGATCCAGCGTCGCCGATCCGCCGCCGCCCACCAGTGAGATGCTGGCGAGCGCACCCGTCCACGTCACCGGCACTGTGAAGACGAAGGCCGAGCGTCCGTCTTCAACATCCGGAATCTCCGGCATATCGAAGGTGAGCGCGAACGCGTCGCCGCCATCGACCGTTCTGCCGCGAAGTCGGAAATCGCTCCCGGGCTGCGGCACGGACGGCACCGCGTCCAGGACGAATGCCGGCTCGAGGAACGGGTCGCCGCCGGAGTCAAGCCCGCCCCACACCAGGACCGTCCGGGTCGGCGCCGCGTCATTGTCGGCATCGCTCTCCACGTCCAGGCGATGACGAAGCGAGTTCGAGAAATGGTAGTCGCTGATCCACCCGCCGCGACAATAGGACATGAGGTCCGGAGCAAAGGGGGTAATGAGCCGGCCCCGCTCCCGATCGTAGCCCCACGACGCGATCCGGCCGTTGTGGTCGGGATACAGGGGGTCGGGTCCCCCGGCACCACCGCAGGGCGCGTGATACAGGCCCATGTTGTGTCCGAGTTCGTGCGCGACGGTGTGCGATGTCGGCACCGCGAAGCTCGACCACGAACGGATTCCGAGTGCGACTCCCAGCAGGCCGGCGGTAGGAACGGGCGCGAGCATGGACATCCAGTAGCCCGATCCGCGCTCCATGCGTCTCATCGCCTCGGTCTCGATGAGCAGGTTGAATCCGTTGTCGGTCGAGGTGACCACGGGATCGTGAAGTCGGATGTCGAGGTCGCCGATGGGGAGCAGGTTGCGTGTGTGAAACAGCATTTCGCTCCCCTCCGGGTCGCGCGACATCTCCTCGGTGATCTCCAGAATGGACGAATCGGGTCTCGGTTCGTACAGGAACGGGATCACGGTCAGCCGGAAGTCGGGCATCTCGCGGACATCCACGGTAATCCGCCCGGTTTCCGGAATCCTGCCGGCGACTCCCAGTCCGGCCTCGAGCGTGCCACTCGGGTCGATCTCCACGACCATCTCCAGACCGTCCCTGATCACGTCACCCGGGATCTCGGCGTTCGCCGACCGGTCCAGGGCGCTCTCGTCCAATTCGGTCGGGATCCGTCCTTTCCCCCCTTCGATCTCCACCACGTGGGATCGGGCGCCGCCGTGGTAGAAAGTGGCGCGCACGGGTGGTGTCCGCTCTCCATTTGCCTGGGGCGAGGAGACGAACACCCGCAACAGGGCCGGCCTGCCCGCAACCAGCGGAACGGGGAATTGTCGCGACTGCACGGCCTGGGTGAGATAGACCGCGGTACCGCCGCCGTCGCAACGTGCGACGCGCTGGAACTCGACCCCGTTCAACCAGGCCATCAAGTCCGGATCGGCCGGTGCACACAGACCCGTGCCCCCCGCCTTGAACGTCTCGAGTTCGGCCAGTGCCTTCAGGCTGGTTGGAAGCGGGCCCGAAAGCCCCGCGTTGTTGCCCAACCAGAGTTGCTCCAGCGCGGTCATTTCACCCAACTCCGCCGGGAGCGGACCGGCCAGCTCGTTGGCGTGCAAGTACGCCCGCTCCAGGCTCCGCATGCCCCCTAGCGCGGGCGGAATCGGTCCCGACAGCGTGTTGTTGTTGAGCCACAGGATCTCGAGATTGGCGAGACGCCCGAACTCGCTCGGAATGCTCCCGGTCAACTTGTTGCGCTCGGCATCCACGGTCTCGAGTGCGGTCAGGTTCCCCAATTCGGCAGGGATATCACCCGTAAGTTCGTTGGCCCACAGACTCAGGTAGGTCAGATCGACGAGGTTTCCCAACTCCCTGGGGATCGGGCCGGTCAGGTCGTTTTGGGCCATGTTCAACACCTCGAGATTGACGAGCCGGCCGATTTCCGAAGGGATTGGGCCGCCCAGACCCGAACGCCTCAACATCAACTCCCTGAGCTCGGTCAGTCTTCCGATTTCGGGGGGCACGGGCCCGGCCAGGCCGACTCTGTAGAGGCGCAGGTGCCGCAATCTCGACAGATTGAACAGTTCCTCCGGGATCGGTCCGGTGAGACCCCAGTTGCCGTTGAAATCCAGCACTGTAAGGTTCGGCAGGTCGCCGAGCACCGACGGGATGACACCTTTAACCCCGTTGTATCCCAGCCTGAGACCCGTGACCTGACCGCTGCTGTTGACGGCAACCCCATACCATTCACTGATTGGCTCGTTGGTCATCCAGTTGTCGTTGCGGGCCCAGTTCGGGCCATCGGTTGCCTCGTAGAAGGCGATCAGGGCCTCCCGCTCCGCCGCAGGAGTGCAGTTCGTTCCCGTCCCTTCGTGCTGGTCAACGGTCTGCAGCCATTCCTGGAACTCCGCATCGTGGGGCATGCACAGCTGGGTATCCGAGTATCGGAACTCCTCGAGCGACAGATCCGTCAGAGATCGTGGGAGCTCGCCCCTGAGCCGGTTGCCGCCGACATCCAGCCTCCGCAGCACGGTCAGCTCGCCCACTGCCTCCGGCAGGGCGCCGGTGAGGCCGTTTTCAACGAGACTCAGGGCGAACACGCGGCCGATCGAATCGATTTGGACACCGAACCACTCTTCCAGTACCGTATCACCGAGCCACCCGCCGGAGTCGACCCACCCGCTGCCACCGGTCTGTCGAAACAGATCACCCAGCGCTCGGCGGTCGGCCTCGGCGCAACTCTCTCCGATGACTTGCGCAATCCCCGCTGCCCATTCCGCGAACTCGGCGGTTCCCGGCACGCAGAGCCCCCGGTTGCCGCCGAAATCGAGAACCTTCAGCTGCTCCAGTTGCAGAAAGCTGCTCGGAATGATGCCCGTGAGTCCGTTGTTCGCCAGGAACAGGCCGACAAGTTGCGGAAGGTCTCCCAGAAGCCGAGGCAGCGGTCCCTTGAGCTGGTTGTCGGCGAGCCCGAGGTATTGAAGCTCGCGAAGATCCCCGAGTTCGGGGGGTAGAGTCCCCTGAAGACCGTTTTCGGGAAGCGTCAGCCACGTCACCTGTCCCACGCTGTCGGTAACCACGCCGTGCCATTCTCCCAGCGGCGCGTCTGTCAGCCAGTTGTCCCGCCGGGCCCACTCTTCGCCCTCCGTTGCGTTGTAGAGCGCCTCGAGGGCTGCCCGGTCCCTGGCGGTGAGTTCGCTATCGGGCACCTTCGGCTCGGTCATGCTGTCCTTGCAGCCGCCGAGCGCGACGCCCATGGCGAGCATCGCCGCCGCCCGGATGGCGACCGTGACGGTGTTGGTCGGTTTGACCGGGGTTGTGGTCGTGGCGAAGAAATGACCCCTGCGCATAGCAATTCCTCCACAATCGGCAAAAGCCCTGGCTATGAATGCCCGGTATGGACAGTCGGAATGTGGCCTGTGCGGAAGTGGTACACCATTCTCCCGCACATGTCGCCCTGGAACCGGTCCGACTGGACCTGACGAACGTCGGCTGGCACCCCGATGTCACGGACAGGGTCCGCACGGGGGACCGTGGCTTTGAAGTGGTGGACAAATCGCGTTGCGCTCGCCCCCCACTACCCCCCTTGGGCGATGATCAGCATCCCGCGTGCCCGCAGCATCTCGTTCAGCGCGGCCACCTCGTTGGCGAGCAGGGCCTCCAGCGCTTCCAGGTGCTCTTGAAGCTGCTCGTGCAGCAGCACCTTCACCTCAAGCTCCTGGTCGGTGGGCGGGAAGTCCGCAACCGAGATCGCGCCGGTGAGGTAGCCGAGCTTCTGCAGCAGCTTCGCCTCGAAGCGGACGCCGTCCTGGCCCTGACCCGTGAGACGCAGGTCGACCATGTTCATCTGGAGGTCGACGAGGTCGTCGCGCAGGGAGGCAATCGCTTCGGTGAGCGTTTCGTCGTCCGCGAAGCGGGACATGGTGGCGAGCTGCACGCGGATCGCTTCCACACGGTGGACGGCATCGCCTGCCGAGACCACATCGTCGCGGACCTCGCGGATGAAGGCGACCTGGGCCGCAATGTCGGCTTCGTTGCCTGCCGAGTGGGGGTCCTTGATGACGGTGAGGGGCTGTTCGTGGCTGTCGGCGCCGGCGTTGAGGCGCACGGTATAGCGGCCCGGCGGCATCAGAATCGAGATCTGCTGGCCCCCGGGGGCGGGGCGCCCCTCCTCGCCGACCGCGATGTGGTCAGCGTAGATGGGACTCGTGAATAGCCGGATCGGACCGTTGGGCTCGTCGCGCAGGTCCCAGTGGATGCGGTTGATGCCCGCGTCGTTGGTGCCGGTCAGGGTGCGCACAACCTCTCCCGCGCCGTCCACGATCTCCACCGTCGGCGCTTCGTCCGCCGCCTCCCCCAGCCAGTAGTTGATCGACGCGCCGTACTCGGGATCCCGTCCCTCGGTGGGGTCGCTGTAGGGGACCGACGGCGGCGTGATGGCACGGAAGCGGTAGGCGTCGCGGGGCGCGAAGAGGTGGGAGGACGACGCCATCACCTCGGGCGTGAGCTGCTGGAGCGGCGTGAGGTCGTCCAGGATCCAGAAGCCGCGGCCGTAGGTGCCGACGACCAGGTCGCCGAAGTGCTCCTGCACGACGAGTCCCGACACCGGCGCGGCGGGCAGATTGTTCTGGAGCGGCTGCCAGTTGTCGCCGTCGTCGAACGATACGTAGAGCGCGTTCTCGGTCCCCGCGTACAGCAGGCCCTGCCGCTTCGGGTCCTCCGCGACGACCTTCGTGTAGCTCAGCATGCTGGGCGGAATCCCGTTCGTGATCTTGTCGAACGAGGCGCCATAATCCCGGGTCCTGTACACGTAGGGATCGCGCACATTCACCTGGTGGCCGTCGATGGCCACGTACGCCGTCCCCGCGTCGTAGCGGGACGCCGCAATGGACCGCACCGCCATCCACTCCGGCAAATCCGGCATGTTGTGGGTGACATTTGTCCATGTGCCGCCACCATCCCGGGTGACCTGGAGCAGCCCATCGTTGGTGCCCGCCCAGATCAGCCCTTCCTCGACCGGCGACTCGGCAATGCCGAAGACCGTGCCCGCGTACTCGACGCCGATGTTGTCGCCGGTCAGTCCGCCGGAGAGGCCCATGCGGCTGCGGTCGTTCAGCGTCAGGTCCGGGCTGATCACCTCCCAGCTCTGGCCCCCGTTGCGGGTGCGGTGCACGTGCTGGCTGCCCACGTACACGGTGTTGTTGTCGTGCGGCGAAATGTGGATCGGCGCGTCCCAGATGAAACGATAGCGCACGCCCGACGCCGCCCCCCTGCTCTGCTCCGGCCACACCTCGACGGCGCGGTATTGGCGCCGGTCCTCCTCGTAGCGCACCACGATCCCGCCCACCATCCCCGATCCGGATGCGGAGGACCACACAATGTTCGGATCGGTCGGATCCGGCGTGGCCCACCCGCTCTCGCCCCCACCCACGTGGTGCCACATGCCGCGCGGAATCCCCGTAATCCGCCGCTGGCCCTGGATGCGGCTGTTGCTCGGGCCGCGATAGGTGGGCTCGTCCTGCTTGTTGCCGAGCACGTTGTACGGGATCGCGTTGTCGACCGTCACGTGGTACATCTGCGCGTTCGTGAGCCGCTGGCGGAACCACGTCCTGCCCCGGTTGATCGAGATCGACAGCCCCTGGTCGTGCGCGACGATCATGCGGTCGGGGTTGGTGTGGTCGATCCACATGTCGTGGTGGTCGCCGCCCGGGGCCTGGGGACGCGGGGTGACGTCCAGCGTGCGCCCCCCGTTCGTCGAGGTCGTGAACGAGGCGGTGAGGAAGTACGCCTCGTCCTCGTCGTTCGGCGAAATGACCACGCGCGAGTAGTAGTGCGGCCGGCCCATCGCGTTGCGGTTGCGGGTGATCAGCGCCCAGGTGCGCCCCCCGTCCTCCGAGCGCCAGAGCTGACCGTCCTCGGTCTCGCGCCCCTCCCAGGGGATCCCGTCGCCGGTCTCCAGCATGGCGTAGACCCGGTCCGTGTTCGACGGCGCGACCGCGACCGCCACCTTCCCGACCGGCTTCTCGGGCAACCCGATCCCGTTGTCCGGCCCGTTCAGCTTCGTCCAGGTGTCGCCGCCGTCCCGCGAGACGTGCAGGCCGCCGCCGGGTCCGCCGGAGGTCCGTCCCCACGTGTGAATCTCCAGCTGCCAGGTGCCCGCAAATAGCACACGCGGGTTGGACGGATCCATCGCGATGTCCGAGCAGCCCGTGTCCTCGTCGACGAAGAGGATGTGCTCCCACGTCGCGCCGCCATCGGAGGTGCGGAAGACGCCGCGTTCGGATTGGGGGCCATACGAGTGCCCGAGCGCGCAGATGTAGACGATGTCGGGGTTGGTGGGGTGGATGAGGAGGCGCGGAATCCGCCCGGTCCGTTCCAGGCCCATCAGCGTCCATGTGGCCCCGGCGTCGGTCGATTTGTAGACGCCCTGCCCTATCGACACATGGCTCCGGATCTTCCCCTCGCCCGTCCCGGCCCAGACAATGTTCGGATCGGCCTCAGCCACACCCAGCGACCCGATCGACTGCACGGGGTAACCGTCGAAGATGGCGTCCCAGTGCACGCCACCGTCCGTCGTCTTGTAGATCCCGCCCGACGCGGCGCCGACGTAGTAGGTGTGCGGATCGCCGATGATGCCCGCGGCCGCCGAAAAGCGGTTGCCCTCGGGGCCGATGTGCCGCCACTGGAGGGCGGTGTAGGCGGAGG
>VXMI01000066.1 GCA_009841165.1 Gemmatimonadota bacterium
GAACCGGACAGATGTTGTGCTACGAAACCGGACAATTCATGTGCTCCCAACAGCTGCTAAACCACCCGGATCGGTCCCCGATACTGCCCCACGACCTCATCAATTGTCCACAGCGTGATCCCCTCCACCTGCGCCTGCGCGACGAGCATTCGGTCGAACGGATCCCTGTGGATCTCGGGCAGCAGGTCGACGGCAACCGCGTGGGCTCCGGTCACCGGCAACTCCGAGTAGCCGTTCTCGAGCAGTCCGCGACGCAACAGCCGGGGGTCCACCACGAAATCGGCGCGTCCCAGCCCGCTCTTGATGGCGACTTCCCAAAGGGACGCAGCGCTGTACGCCGGCTCTGACGCAGGATCGTTCAGGAACTCGCGCACCTCGGCTGGCAGCCGGTCGGGAAGTCCGGCAGCCCACAACAGAAGATGCGTGTCGAGGAGAGCGGTCACTCTCCGCCCCTGAAAGTCGTCAGAATCTCCTCGGCTCCCATCATGTCGAAGTCGTCGGGTACCAGGATCTGGCCGCGCATGAATCCCGTGCGCTGCACCGCCTCCGGCTCGGGTGCCTCGACCGATACCACCTTCACCAGCGGCTTTCCGGAGCGCGCGATGACGAAGGGATCACCGGCCACTGCCTCGCGGACCAGCCGGGAGAGGTGGGTCTTGGCTTCGTGCATGTTGTAGGTGCGCATGGACGACCCCCTGGCCAGGCTTAGTCTAGTTCAATAAACTTAGTCTATCCTGCGCGCTCGTGCGAGGCGAATCCGTCCCCAACCTCACCCCTCCCAGGTCACCCTTCCCCCCGCCACCGTCCGCAAAACCGGAATCTCCTTGATCGCATCCGGGTCCGCGTCGTGCGGGTCGGACGCCAGCACCACGAAGTCCGCCAGCTTGCCGGCCGTCACCGATCCCTTGATGTCCTCTTCGAACGAGGCGTACGCGCCGCCCATCGTGCAGATCCGCATCGCCTCGGGCACGGTGATCCGCTGGCTCGGTCCCCACACGCGCCCGTCGAAGTCCTTCCGCGTGACCATGCTCTGGATCGCCATCAGCGGCTCGTAGGGCCCGGGCGTGTAGTCCGACGCCGGCGCCACCGGAATCTCGTAGTCAAGGAACGACCGGTGGGCGAACATCCACTCCATCTTCTCCGGCCCGTACTCGACCCACTTGTTCCCGTGGTAGTGGGCGTAGGTATAGAAGGGCGTCGGCACCGCCCCGGCGCCCTTGATCCGCGCGAGAAGGTCGGGATTCACGAGCGAGCAGTGTTCAATGCGATGCCTCGGGTCCGGCCTCGGCCACAGCTCCTGGACACGTTCGTACGCGTCCAGCACCATGCCGATCGTGACGTCGCCGTTGGCGTGGATGCCGACCTGCCACCCCGAGCGGTGCGCCACCTCCACGACGTCGTGGAGGGCATCCGGCGTCATGGTGAGGAGGCCGTAGTCGTCCGGACGCCCGACGTACGGCGTGCTCATGCGCATGGTGCGTTCCGATGCCGAGCCGTCCGCCCCGTACTTGACCCCGCCGACGCGCAGCCACTCGTCGCCCAGTCCGGTCGACACGCCGGCCTGGCGCATGTCTTCGTAGGCGCCGCGCATCATCATGTACACGCGGCAGCTCAGCTCGCCGTTGCGGTAGGCGGCGCTGTACGCCCGCACGCTGTTGGACGAGGTGCCCGCGTCGTGAAACGAGGTCAGCCCCGCCCGGGCCATCAGCTCGGTGATGAGCTTGACGCCGGCGCGGCGGTCGTCGTCCGTGTGGGTGCTGGGGATCAGGGACGAGAAGACGTAGTTGGCGCGTTCCGCCACCAGGCCGGTCAATTCCCCGCCCTCGCGGTCGAACCTGCCGCCGAACGGGTCGGGCGTCTCGGCCGTGATGCCCGCCGCCGCAAAAGCGCGCGAGTTGTACACGCTGGTGTGCCCGCCCCGGTGCCCCACCACCGCCGGGTGGTCCGGCACGGCCTCGTCCAGGTCCAGCCGGTTGAGCGGCCGACCCTCGGCCAGCTTGGTGTCGTCGTACTTGAAGCCCTGGATCCATTCGCCGGGCGGCGTCTCGCGGGCCCGCGCAGCCATGCGGTCCTTGATCTCGGCGATGCTGCGCACGTCGACGTTGACGTCCTTGAGCTCCCGCACGCCCGCGCCCGCGGGGTGGGTGTGGGCGTCGATGAAGCCCGGCGCGATCACCGCATCCCCGTGATCGAAGACCTGCGTGCCCGCGCCGCGAAGCGCGTCGATCTCACCGCGGGACCCGACCGCCATGAAGCGGCCGTCCTTCACGGCGAGCGACTCGGCGGTGGGATTGTCCGCGTCCATCGTGTGGATGACGCGGCCGTGGGCGATCAGGTCGGCCGTAGTCAGATCGGAAGCGCCGGTGCGCACTATGACGCCCTGGCCATCCCCGCAGCCGGCGAGGAATCCGGCGCCGACGGTACCCGCGGCCGCTCCCAGGAACTGGCCTCTTGTCACTGACTTCATCTGATCCTCCTGGCTCCGTGCCCGCCCATCGACGGTGCGCTCCCTGGTCCGGTCCGACGCGGCGCTCGGTCCTGCCTACCGTATCCGATCCCCAATGCGGCTTCCGCGAACCTCCGTGATCCACGGAAAGGGCCGGAAGGAATCGCGGTCGTACGAGAAGTAAATGAATGCGACGCGGCCCTTGAATCGCCAGCCCTCGAGAAAGCCCCACAGCCGCGAGTCGATGCTGTCGTCGCGGTTGTCGCCCAGCATGAAGTAGTGGTCCGCCGGAACCACCAGGGGCCCCCAGTTGTCCCAGGTCCCCAGGTAGTCCTCCCCGGCGGCGCCCGCCAGGAACTCGTTCTGCCAGCGCATCTCGGGCTCGTGATAGTCGCGCGGGCCGATCGTCTCCACGTAGGGCTCGTCGTGCACTGCACCGTTCAGGTAGAGCACCTTGTCGCGCATCTCGAGGGTGTCGCCGGGCATGCCCACGACCCGCTTCACGATCGTCATGTTCTCCTCGTGATGCGGATCGAATACGAGGATGTCGCCGCGCCGGGGCTCCGAGTAGCCGGGGATGCGGAGATTCGTGAAGGGAATGCGCGGCCCGATCGCGAGCTTGTTCACCGCCAGGAAGTCGCCCACCAGCAGCGTGTCCTCCATGGACCCCGAGTCGATCACATACGTCTCCAGCAGGAAGACCCTGAGGCAGAGGAAGATGACGAACGCCACCAGAAGCGAACGCACCCACTCCCCGAGTGAACTGCCCCGCCGTGCGTCCGCCTTGCCTCCTCCCTTTCGATCGTCCTTGCGCGCACCGGATCCCCCGGCGCCTCCACCTTTCCGCTTCGCCTTGCGTTTTCCGGCCATGCCCTAGTCCCCCGTCCCCCGGGCCGCCGTGAACGGCCCGCCCACCACTCGTTTCACGTCGTCCATCACGGCGCTGGCGTCCGGCGGCGGTCTGGTGAAGAGGCTCACCACGATCGTCACCAGAAAGCCCGCCGCAAACCCCGGGATCATCTCGTAGAGGTCGTAAAAGCGTTCTTTCAAGGCAATCCCGCCGCCCTCCGATCCGGGGAGGATGGGCAGCACCCACGCCACCGCGGTCAGGAAACCCGCGATCATGCCCCAGACCGCTCCCGCGCGCGTCGTGCCCCGCCAGAAGAGCGAGCACAGTACGACCGGCGTAAACGCCGAAGCCAGCCCGGACCACGCGAAGAGCACGAACCAGAAGATCATGCGCGACTCGGGCAGAGCCACCGCCAGCCCGCCGAGCCCGATCACCACCGTCAGCCCGCGGCCGATCAGCGCCAGCCGCCGGTCCGAGAAGTCCGGCCGGAAGACCTTCTGCACCGTATCCCGCACCACCGCCGACGACGCCAGGATCAGCAGCGAGTCCACCGTCGACATGATCGCCGCCAGCACCACCACCAGGATCACGCCCGCGATCAGCGCCGGGAAGAACTCGGTCGACATCACCGGGAGCACCGTCTCGGGGTCGGCCAGCCCGGGGAACAGGTAGCGCCCCGCCACACCGGTCAGCACGGCGCCGATGTCGAAGACCACGATGCACAGCACCGCGATCACACCGCCTTCGCCGATCTGGCTCCGATTCCGCGCCGACATGAACCGCGTCAGCAGCTGCGGCGCTCCCAGGAACGCCAGCCCGATGCCCGCGAAGCTGAGCGCGCTGATCACCCCCGCCGCCGACCACCCGTGCTCGCCCATCGGCAGCAGCAGCGCCGGATCGATCTCGCCGATCCCCGCCATCAACTCGCCCCATCCCCCCGCCTGCCAGATCCCGAAGATCGGCAGCAGCAGCAGGCACAGGAACATCAGAACCCCCTGCACGACGTCGCTGTACGCAACCGCCTTGAAGCCGCCGATGCTCGTGTACAGCAGAATCACCACCGCCCCGAGCAGCACGCCGCCCTCGTAGCTCGTCCCCAGGAACGACGAAAACGCCTTCCCCGACGCGGTCAGCTGCGCGGCGGTATACGCGCCCACCATCGTGAAGATGATCACCGCGCTCACCAGCCGCAGCACGTGCGCGCGATCCGCGAACCGGTCCGCCAGGTAGTCCGGCACGGTGATCGCATCGTACCGATCCGTGAACTCCTTGAACGGCCGCGCGACCACCGACCACGCCAGCGCGACCCCGATCACCTCGCCCAGCACGACCCACAGCGCGTGGAAGCCGACCAGATACCCCATCCCGGTCAGCCCCAGCAGCAGCCACCCGCTCTCCCCGGTCGTGTTCGACGAAAACGCGATCACCCACGACGGAAGCTTCTTCCCGGCCACGTAGAACCCCGCCACGGAGCGGCTCTCGCGACTGGCCCACCAGCCGATCCCGATCAGGATCGTGAAGTATGTGACGAGCACGGCGATCATCGCACCGCCCCCCCGGCCTCACCCACGGCCTGCATCCCCGCGCTGCGTCGCCTGCGGCGGAGCGCCGCCACTCGGCCGCTGCTCCGTCTCCCGGACATCGCCGCCACCCGGCTGCTGCGCCGCATCCCGCGCGTCACCGTGTCGGTGCACCCGGTACGCCGCCGTCACCAGCACGATCCCCGGCACGACGGCGAACGCCATAAGCACCCAGGTCCCGACGGGGAGCCCGGCGATCATCGGTCGGCCGGTCCGGCGCTCACCGGGCTGCCTCCACCGCGGCGCAGGCCCGGCCCAGGCGCCCGATCACGTCGTCGATCTCGGCCTCCGAGATCAGCAGCGACGGCCCCAGGCGGATAACGTGGCCGTGCAGTCCCCCGATCCCGATCAGGAGGCCCTCGTCCTTCGCCGCGTTCAGCAGCATGCCCGCCAGGCGCGGCGCGGGCTCCTTCGTGACCGGGTCCTCCACGAGCTCCAGCGCCTGCATGAGCCCCATCCCGCGCACGTCGCCGATCCAGTGGTGCGTGGCCGCGAGGCCGTCGAGGGCGCGGCGGAGCTGCTCGCCGCGTTCGCTGGCCCGCGTCCGCACGTCTTCCGCGCGCATCACGTCCAGCGTGGCCACCATGGCGGCCATGCACACAGGGTTGCCCCCGAACGTCGAGAGCGTCTTTCCGCTCCAGTTGCCCGCGATCTCGTCGGTGGTGATGGTGGCGCCCACGGGCATGCCCCCGGCGATCCCCTTCGCCATGACCATGATGTCGGGCACGACCTCCCAGTGCTCGATCCCGAACCAGCGGCCGCCCGTGCGTCCGAACCCCGCCTGCACCTCGTCCGATATGAACAGGCCACCGTACGACCGGATGATGTCGGCCATCCGCTGGAAGTATCCCCTGGGCGGCACGATGTAGCCGCCGACGCCCTGGATCGTCTCCGCGATGAAGGCGGCGGGGCGACCGTTCGTCGTCGTCTCGATCACTTCGATCAGGTCGCGCGCGTAGATCTCGACCAGCTCCTCGTCGCTGGACGTGCCGAACGGCGCGCGGTACGGGTACGGCGAGAGCGCGTGCGTGATCCCGGTCACCGTGCTCGGAAGGACGCGCCACGGGGCGTGCGCGGTGGCCGAGATGGCCGAACTGGTGCGGCCGTGGTACGCCTGGCGCAGCGCGATGATCTCGGTGCGGCCCGTGTGCAGTCGCGCCGCCTGAAGCGCGGTCTCGATCGCCTCCGCGCCGCTGTTCAGGAAGAAGGTGCGGGTGAGGCCGCCCGGCGCGATTTGGGCCAGGGACCGCGCTGCCTCGACCTGACGTTGGTTGACGTACAGCGTCGAGGTGTGCCCGAGGCGGGCCGCCTGCGCCTGCACGGCCCCGACCACGGCGGGATGGCAGTGGCCCAGCGACGTCGTGAGGATCCCCGCGAAGGCATCCAGGTACTCGCGCCCGTCGGCGTCCCTCACCCAACACCCCCTGCCCTCGGCGATCGCCACCGGTTCCTGGTACAGGGGCGTCACGCAGTCGAAGATGTACTTGCGCTGCTCGGCGAGGATCCCGGCGCCGCGGCTTGCTACTGCTTCCATTTGCTCCATCCCGTGTTGGTCTACCAGCGGGAAATCACCACCCGCTGATCGGTGAAGAACGAGACCGCGTCCCGGCCCTGTGCCTTGAGGTCGCCGTAGAAGGAGTTGCGGGTGCCGCCGAACGGGAAGAACGCCATCGGCGCGGCGACCCCGATGTTGACCCCGATCATCGAGATCCCGGCACGGTAGCGGAACTCCCGCGCGGCACGGCCCGAATTGGTGAAGATCGACGCCGCGTTGCCGTACCTGCTCTTCGCCAGCATCTCGAGCGCGGCCTCCAGGCTCGGGGCCCTGGCCAGCCCGGCGACCGGTCCGAACACCTCTTCCCGGCCGATCGGCATCTCGGGCGTGACGTCCTCGAAGACGGTGGGGCCGACCCAGTGACCGTGCGGGTAGCCCGGAACGCGCAAGCCGCGCCCGTCCATGAGCAGCCGCGCGCCGTCGCGCTCGCCCTCGTCGATGAACCCGTTGACCCGGTCGCGGTGCGCGCCCGAGATCACGGGCCCCATGTCCACGCCATCGTCGAGGCCCCGGCCCACCTGCAGCGACGCCGCGCCGTCCAGGATGCCGTCGCGCATCGGCCCGTACGCGTCGCCGACGCCGACCACGACCGACCCCGCCAGGCAGCGCTGGCCCGCGGACCCGAACACCGAGCCCACGACCGCGTCCGCCACCATCTCCGGATCGGCGTCGGGCAGCACGATCATGTGGTTCTTGGCGCCGCCCAGCGCCTGCACCCGCTTGCCGGCGAGCGCGGCCCGCTCGTAGATGATCTTTGCCACCTGGCTCGACCCCACGAACGAGACCCCCGCCACGTCGGGGTGGTCGATCAGCGCCTCCACAGTCCCCTTGCGGCCGTGCACCACGTTGAGCACGCCGGGCGGCAGCCCCGCCTGCTCCGCCAGTTCCACCACGCGCTGGTGCGTGAGCGGATCCTGCTCGCTGGGCTTGAGCACGACCGTGTTGCCGGCGGCGACCGCGTACGGCCAGAACCAGAGCGGGATCATCACGGGGAAGTTGTACGGGGTGATCACCGCGAAGACCCCGACGGGCTGCCGCACCGTCTCGCAGTCGACGCCGCGCGCGATGTCTTCCAGCGTGTCGCCCATCATCAGGGTGGGCATCCCGGCCGCGTGCTCCACGTTCTCGATGCCGCGCTGCACCTCGCCCCACGTCTCCGCGACGTTCTTGCCGTGTTCGCGCGAGAGGCTCACCGCGAGTTCGTCGTGGTGCTCGTCCAGCAGCGCCTTGAGGCGGAAGAATACCCGAGCGCGCTCCGGGACGGGGGTGCGGCGCCAGGCGGGGAAGGCCGCGACGGCCGCCGCGACCGCGCGGTCCACGTCGCTTCGGCCCGAGACGGGGACGGCACCAAGGGTCTTGCCGGTCGCCGGGTCGGTGACGGCGAGATTCTCGCAGGCGTCGGGTGTCACCCAACTCCCCGCTACGTAGTTGGCCGCGAGGCCGTGTGAGGTGGTCGGCATTTCCCTACACCTCCTCGGAGGACGTGGCGGCCATGCCCACGATGTGCTCGTATTCGTCCTTCGTGACAGGCTGGACCGAGAGACGGCTGCGGTTCACCAGGACCATCTTGGCGAGCTCGGGGGTCGCGCGGATGCGGGGCAGCGTGATCTCGCGCTCGAACTTCTCGATGAAGCGGATGTCGACCATGAACCAGCGGGGATTCTCGTCGGTCGCCTTGGGGTCGAAGTACTTGCTGGACGGGTCGAACTGCGTGTGGTCCGGGTAGGACTCGCGGCAGACCTCGGCGATTCCGGCGACCCCCGGGGGCTTGGCGTTCGAGTGGTAGTAGAGCACGCGGTCGCCGATCCGCATTCTGTCGCGCATGAGGTTGCGGGCGGCGTAGTTGCGGACGCCGTCCCAGTAGGTGGTGCCGTCGCGCTCGAGGTCGTCGATCGAATAGACGTAGGGCTCGCTCTTCATGAGCCAGTGCTGGCGGGGCATTGGGAGTTACTCCTCCTGGTCCTGGTCCTGTCGGTCCTGTTGCGGATCGGCCTGTTCCTGCGTACGCGCCTGCAGCGGCTCGGTCAGGCGCGCGGCAACGTAGCCGTCAACGCCGCCCGGGAGACGCACGCGGTACCACTCCCCCGCTGCGCCCACGACGCGGAGCGGAGCGTCCGGATCGAGTTCGCCCAGGATATCCTCGCGGGTGCCCGGCCCGGCGCGGAGCCGGATTCCCTCATTGCGCGGCTGCACGCGGGCTCCGAGGAGCGCCGCGTCGGCCGTTTGCTCGGCGAATTGCGTGCGGGGCGCCGTGAGGAAGGGAAAGGGATCGAGAGGGCCCTCGCCCCGGCGATAGATACCGAAGTGCAGATGCGGCGGCGTGGTGCGCGCGTTCCCGGTGTTGCCTACGAAGCCGATCGTGTCGCCCGGTTCGACGAGGTCTCCGTCGCTCACGTGCTGGCTGTCGAGGTGCGCGTAGTAGATGCTGGCGCCGCGTTGCCGGTCGCGGAGCCACACCACCTTGCCGCCGATCCGCGTGTTGCGAACGCGATCCGCCCGCCCCGCCGCGACGGCAAGCACGGGGGTGCCGCGCCTGGCGAAGATGTCGACCCCGTGGTGCCGGCGCCTTCCACCGTCCCGGGGCGCCCCGAAGAAGCTCAGGATCGAAGGCGCGGAGTGTCCCTCGACGGGAAAGGCGAACACGTTGTCCTCGCCGAGGGCGACGCGGAAGCTGCCGCCCCTGAGGAGTTCGGGCTGCACACGCAGGACGTAGTCGCCACCCCTCCAGGGGTCCTCGTGGCTGAAGGTGCGGGACAGCGAATCCGACGAGAACACGGGCCTCGGCGGGTTGTCGCCGCTCGCCGGCAGCCTGAAGAGGTCGATGAAGAGGCGGGTGTCCTCATCGGAATCGAGGGAGACGGCGAAGGTGAGCTTGCGACCCCGCGGGATGTGGATGCGGTACGCCACCGCCGATGGCTCTTCGGGCGTAATGTACCCCTCTTCTTCGAACGGTGGTGTAACCGTGACCGGTTGCTTCAGCGCGCTTTGCCCGGCTGCCTTCCAGTCGCGCACCAGCGCCGTTTCGCCGAGCCCCGCGGCTGCCAGCGAGGCCTGGTAGGCTTCGTATGGAGTGAGGTCGCGGAAGCTGTCCTCAAGCACTTCTACCTGCTCGCACGCCGCCAGTGCCGCAGTTGCGGCGAGGACGCCGAGATGACACCGCCGTCGACCGCCCCGTTTCGTCGCGGACCGATTGCCGCTCGAGCGAAGCAGGGCTGGCGTCACGCGCTGGCCTACGCGGGACCGGCCGCCTTCACTGCCCCGGACACCTGGCCAGCGAAGCGCACGAAGTTGCGCTTGAACATGGCAGCCAGCTCGGCGGCGGCCGAATCGTAGGCGGCGCCGTCGCTCCAGGTGCCGCGTGGCAGCAGGACGTCGTCGGGTACCCCTGGCACATGCTGCGGCAAGCGCAGGCCGAAGACCGGATCGACGGTCTGCGGGACGTTGTCCAGGTCGCCGTCGAGGGCTGCCGCCAGCATGGCGCGGGTGTAGCCGAGCTTCATGCGGGTGCCGACTCCGTAGCGCCCACCCGTCCAGCCGGTATTGACGAGCCACACCCGGGCAGCGTGCTCGCGCGTCCTCCTGCCGAGCAGGTCCGCGTACACGCCCGCGGGCCGCGGAAGAAACGGCGCTCCGAAACAGGCGCTGAAGGCCGCGCGCGGTTCGGTGACGCCCCTTTCCGTGCCCGCAACCTTGGCCGTGTAGCCGGAGAGGAAATGGTACATGGCCTGTGCGGTGTCGAGCCTGGCGATCGGGGGAAGCACGCCGAAGGCGTCGGCGGTGAGGAATACGACGTTGCTCGGGTGGCCGCCCTGGCCGGACGGCACCGCGTTGGCGATGAAGTGAATCGGGTAGGAGGCACGGGTGTTCTCGGTGATCTCGGCCGAGTCGTAGTCGATCTCCCGCGTGTGTTCGTCCAGGATGACGTTTTCGAGGATGGTCCCGAACCTGCGTGTGGCGCGGTAGATGTCGGGCTCTCCCTCGGGGGACAGACGGATCGTCTTGGCGTAGCAGCCCCCCTCGAAGTTGAAGACGCCGTCGTCGCTCCAGCCGTGTTCGTCGTCGCCGATCAGCTGCCGGTCCGGGTTGGCCGAAAGCGTGGTCTTGCCGGTTCCCGAAAGGCCGAAGAAGAGTGCGGTGTCGCCCGCCGCGCCGATGTTGGCGGAGCAGTGCATGGGCAGGACGCCGCGGGCGGGCAGCATGAAGTTCAGCGCCGAGAAGATGGACTTCTTGATCTCGCCGGCGTAGGCGGTGCCGCCCACAAGCACCACCCTCTCGCTGAAGTTGACGACGATGAAGGCACCCGAATTGGTGCCGTGACGGCGGGGGTCGGCCTTGAGCGACGGGGCGTGGTATACGATGAAGTCCGGGGAGAAGTCCGCTTCCTCGCCCGGATCCAGGCGCAGGAACATGTTGTAGGCGAACAGGTCGTGCCAGGGACTTTCCGATATGACGCGCACCCGGATCCCGTAGCGCGGGTCGGCCCCGGCCTTGGCGTCGCGGACGTACAGATCGCGGTTGTTCAGATGATCGATGATTCCGGCCTTGAGGAGCTGGTAGTGCCCTTCGGCGATCGACACATTCACGTCTCCCCAGTCGATGAGGCCGCCGGTCCCTGCCTCCCGCACCACGAAGCGGTCGTTGGGGGAGCGGCCGGTGTGGGGCGCGGTCAGGGTTACGAGTCCGCCGCCGTGCGCGAGCCGCCCCGTGCCGAGTCGCAGCGTTTCTTCGTAGAGCTCTCCGGGCGACAGGTTGCGACGAATCCGCCCCCTGGGAGTCATTCCCTCGCCGCGCAGAGCCGTGGTCGGTGCTTCTGCAACAAGCATTTCTCTATCCGTAACTCGCGGTTGTTCGGTCAATCCGCGGCGGTGCCCTTTGCATCCGCCAATCTGGTAATGTGATTCCGCTCGGTCCGTGCGTCTACCGATGCGATGCCGATGAGGTGCACCACTTCGAGCACGGAACTCCCCCGCTGAAGGATGTGAACCGGCTTGTCCATGCCCAGAAGGATGGGACCGATGACCTCGGCGTTGCCCAGTTGGCTGATCAGCTTGTAGCAGGCGTTGGAAGCGCTGAGGGTGGGAAAGACCAGGACGTTGGCGGGCCCCGTCAGATCGCTGAAGGGGTACGTTTCCGCGATGATGCGCGGGTCGACCGCCACGTCCGCCTGCATTTCTCCGTCCACCGCGAGACCCGGTGCCAGCCGCTTGACCCACTTCACCGCTTCCCGGACCTTCGCCGCTTCGGGGTGCCGTACCGACCCGAAGTTCGAGAAGGACAGCATCCCGATTCGCGGCTGAATCCCCAGGTCGCCCACGAATCGCGCTGCCGATATCGCGATCTCGGCGAGCGTCGCCGGGTCGGGGTCGATGTTGACCGTGGTGTCGGCGAAGAAGAGCGGGTCGCGGTCGCGGAAGGCGACGATGTGAAGCCCCGACACCTTGTTCACCGTGGGTGAAGTGCCGATAACCTCCAGCGCCGGCCTCAGGATCTCCGGGTAGTTGGAGTCGATTCCCGCCACCATCGCGTCCGCGTCGCCCGCCCGCACCATCATGGACGCGAAGTAGACGGGCTGGTAGGCTCGAGCGCGCGCTTCGGCCAGCGTCAGTCCCTTGCGGGCCCGCCGCCGGTGGAAGTCGTCGGCGTACGCGTAGCGGGCCTCCTCCACCGATGGCGGATGGATGCACTCCACACCGCTCAGGTCGATCCCGAGTTCGTCGGCGAAGCGGTGGATCTTCTCCGGATTCCCGATCAGGACGATGCGCGCCGTCCCTTCCTGGACGACCTGCGCCGCCGCGCGCATCACGCGCTCGTTGTATCCGTCGGCGAGCACGATTCGCGCGGGCTCCTTCCTGGCTCGTCCCAGGATACCCCGCATCGCCTCCCGGCCGGGTCCCAGGCTCGCCTCGAGCCTGTGGCTGTATTCCTCCAGGTCGAGCGCGGTCCGCGCGACGCCGGACTCCATCGCGGCCTTGGCCACGGCGGGTGACACGTGCAGCAACACCCTGGGATCGAACGGCTTCGGGATCAGATACTCCGGCCCGAACTCGAAGGCGTCGTCGCCGTATGCCTTGAGCACCGATTCCGGGACATCGTCGCGCGCCAGTTCGGCAAGTGCCCGGGTGGCGGCGAGCATCATCTTCTGGTTGATCCTGCGGGCTCTCACGTCGAGTGCGCCGCGGAAGAGAAAGGGGAACCCGAGTACGTTGTTGACCTGGTTGGGATAGTCGGACCTGCCGGTCGCGGTGATCGCGTCGTCGCGGACCTGGGCGACATCTTCCGGGGTCACCTCGGGATCGGGATTCGCCAGCGCGAAGATGATCGGGCGGGGGGCCATGGACGCCACCATCTCCGGCGTGATCACCCCCTTGGCCGACAGTCCGATGACCACGTCGGCGCCGGCCATGGCCTCGGCCAGAGTCCGTTCCGGCCGGTTCGTGGCGAAGGGGAGCTTGTATTCGTTCATCCCGTTCTCGCGCCCCTCATGGATCACGCCGGCCCGGTCGACCATGAGCATGTTCCGGGCCCGGACGCCCAGCCGGAGGCAGTGGCGCGCCGTGGCGAGGGCGGAGGCCCCTGCACCGCTGAACACCACCCTGGCTTCCGCCATGTCGCGGCCCGAGATCTCGATGGCGTTCAGGAGCGCCGCACCGGCGATGATCGCGGTGCCGTGCTGGTCGTCGTGAAAAACCGGGATCCGCATGGTCCTTCGCAGGGTCTCCTCGATGAGGAAGCACTCGGGAGCCCGGATGTCCTCGAGGTTGATGCCGCCCACCGTGGGTTCCAGCAACTGACAGAAGCGGATGACTTCGTGCGGATCCTCAGTCCCGATCTCGATGTCGAAGACGTCGATCCCCGCGAATTTCTTGAAGAGGACGCCCTTGCCTTCCATGACCGGCTTGGCGGCCATCGCCCCGATGTTCCCGAGGCCCAGCACGGCGGTTCCGTTGGATACCACGGCAACGAGGTTCCCGCGGGCCGTGTAGCGGAAAACCTCTTCCGGATCCCGATGGATGGCCATGCACGGTTCGGCCACGCCGGGGCTGTACGCGAGCGTGAGGTCTCTCTGTGTTGCGACCGCTTTCGTGGGAACGACCTCAATCTTCCCGGGGCGGCCCTCGGCGTGATACTCGAGTGCGTCGCTTTCGAAGCCCGACAACGATGTCTCCTCGTGTTCGGAGCGGCTTTCATCGGCCACTCCGCGCTGCTGGTTCTGGATTCGTCTCGATCCTGAAGGGGTCGGCCTACGGCTTCCCCGCCGGGAAGTGATCCTACCGGAGCCGCCGAAGCCGCGTCAATCGCCGATCCTCTCCGGGCACCAACCCTTTGACGACCACCCGGGTCTAACCATCTTCGAAAGTTGCATCTCCCCACCGCCGGGTCACACCCCGGCTCCTCTTTTCGCATCGGTTCGCATCAGATGAGAACATGACCGCCTCCACCGTCCGTCCGGCGGTCTTCGGACTTCTCCTCTGGCCGGCCCTTGCGGCAGAGACCTCGTTGGCCCAGGAGGCCCGGTCCGACCCTCCTCCCGTCCGGGACTGCGAAGGCGCCGTGATCACGCGTGTCTTCGTGGACAACCACTCGATCTACGACGCCCCCGAACCCGACACGTCGGGTGCCGCGGGTCTGGTCCCGAGGTTCAGCAACTGGGCACGCTCCGTCGCCAATCGGCTGCACCGGAGAACCCGTCCGAGCTTCATCGAACGCGAACTCCTCTTCAAGGCCGGCGACTGTCTCGAACCGCTCATGCTGGACGAGTCGGAGCGGCTGCTCAGAGCCCTCCCCTTCATTGCGGAGGCGGATGTCTACACGGTTCCCATCGGTGGAGACGAGGTGCACGTCGTCGTCGACACCCGGGACGACTGGACCCTGAAGCTGGATGTCCGCGGCGATTGGGACGACCGCCTGCGGCTGACGCACGTCGGCCTGACCGAGGAAAACCTCTGGGGCACCGGCACGCTGATCGGATTCTATCTCAGCGAACGGGACGAAAAGCGCGATCTGGGGGGCCAGTTTCGCACCGAGCAGTTCGCCGGGACTCGCCTCGACGCCCATGTCTCCGGCGGACGAACCCGCACCGGCGTCTTCTTCACCGAGTCCGTGTCCTACCCGTTCGTGGGCGAAGTCGGTCAGTGGGCATTCGTGGAGTCGTTCGCCCTGCGCGAGGATCTCTTTCCGTACGCCGCGCCGGCCGGATCATCGTTCACCAACGCCAGCCTGCCCATCCAGACCCGCTACGGGGAAGCCACCCTCGGGCGCCGTTTCGGCACCCCCGGCGACCTCACGGTTCTCGCGGGCGGAGTGTCCTGGGAGGACGTGCGCTTCGATGGGTTCCCGGGCGGTGTCGAGGTGGTCTCGGGGTTCGACTTCTCCGTACGCGACACGGCCGACTCGGCCACGATCGAAGCCATCCGGCCACAGGTTGCGGCCCGCAAGAGCGGGTATCTCAATATCCTGGCCGGCAAGCGGAACGTGCGGTTCATCACGCGCCGCGGCCTGGACGCAATCCGCGGAGTACAGGATGTACGTGTCGGAACGCAGGCTCTGGTCGCCCTGGGAACGTCATTCCGGAGGCAATGGGCCAGCCCCGCCGCCGCCGGGCGCGAAATCCGCGGGAAAGTGTCTCTCTTCGCCGGTTCCGCGCGTTCGAACTGGGTCTTCAACACCGAACTCAACCTCGAGGGCGCCCGATCGTTCGGAGACGGGAGCGACGGCGGCAATTTCCGCGACGTCCTCGGGGAGTTCGACGCCTACTTCTACTGGCACCCGGTCACGAGCGGTCGCCACACGTTCGTGGCCGGCCTCTCCGGCGCCGGGGGCTGGAGGAACACGCTTCCATTCCAGCTGACCGTGGGTGGCCCGCACGGCATCAGGGGTTACGACCGGGAGGATTTCCCGGCTGCGCAGCGGCTCGTGGTCAACCTCGAGGACCGCATCCGGCTGGATGGGCCGTTTCCCGATCTCTTCGACCTCGGTCTGGTCCTGTTCATCGATGCCGGTGCCGGATGGAGCGGCGATGTCCCGTTCGGAACCGACTCCGGACTCAGGACTTCCGCCGGAGTGGGGGTCCGTGTGGCGCTGCCCGCCGGGGCACGTCAGGTGTGGCGCCTCGACGTTGCCGCGCCACTGGAGTGCCGTAGCGTCCAGTGTGTTCAGGTTCGTGCCGGGGCCGACCTGGTGAGCCTGCTGACCGGATTCGACGACCGGCAGGTTCGCCGCAGCCGGGCCGCGAGTCCGGCCGCCGCGTTTCTGGGCAGCAGGTGACGGGAACATTTGACTTCGAGTGCGAAGGATCGTAAACTGTTGCTCCCCACCTCCGTCCCCGGCCGCCTTCACCGACGAGCAACTGCCGATTTCGGGTCGGTTGCGCGCTTCCGGACCCCGGTGGGATGCGACAACGTCAACCCCCTTCAGGAGAACGTCATTGTTCGCAGCCTCTCGCGGTCTCGATTCCTTCGACCAGTATCTACAGGACGTAGAACGTTACCCACTCATCTCGGATCCGGAGGAGGAACGGGCGCTCGCGCGAAGAGCCCGAACAGGTGACAAGGAGGCGGCGGAGCGCCTTGTCACCGCCAACCTGCGCTTCGTCATCTCCTACGTGAAGAAGTATCAGGGCCGAGGCCTGGGACTCGCGGAACTGGTTTGTATCGGCAACGAGGGCCTCCTGAAGGCCGTCAAGAAGTTCGATCCGGACAAGGGCGTGAAGTTCATCTCCTACGCGGTCTGGTGGATTCGCCAGACTGTGCTCCAGGCCCTGGCCGAGCAGACCCGCTCCGTCCGCATCCCCCTCAATCAGAATTCCAACCTCGCGCGGCTGTCCCGCACCAACACCGCTCTGACTCAGCAGCTTGGACGCTCCCCGACCGACCAGGAACTCGCCCGCGAGATGGGCGAGCCGCTGGAGACGGTTCGCGCACTGCGCCGCGTCGCTGCGACCGAGCTGAGCCTGGACGCCCCGCTCGACCGCGGTGATCGTGACAGCGCGAGCTTCGGCGAACGGTTCGCCGGCGCGGAGGGCAGCGAGATCGAGGAGGACGTGGAGGCCGCCGCCCGCCGCGACTATCTCGAGAACATGTTCGACAGCTATCTGACCGAACGTGAGCGAAAGATCCTCTACCTCTACTACGGCCTCGACGATGGCGAGGAGCGGACCCTCGAGGAAATCGGCTCATTGCTGGGCGTGACCCGCGAGCGGATCCGCCAGATCCGGAACCGGGCGTTCGAAAAACTGAGGGAGAGTCCCCAGGGCGATTCGCTCTCCGGCTTCTGGGCCACCAACTGATCGACCCACCGGGCGTCAGACTTCCGCGCCGCGCGGGCTGAGCATCACCATTTCACGGGCCCTGATTTCCGCCGTGGGTATCGTGACGCCGTCACGCTCGTAGGAGTCGTACTGCAGGTAGCCCTCCACATAGAGCTTGTCGCCCTTCGAGACGTACTCCTCGGCCACCTGCGCGAGGCGGCCCCAGAGGTTGACCCGGTGCCAGTCCGTCCGTTCCTCCGAGTCCTCTCCCGTTGTGCGCCAGTTGGTGGCCAGCGAGACTCGCGCCACCTTCACTCCGGCGCTCGTTATGCGCACGTCGGGGTCGCTCCCCACGTTTCCCACGAGAATGATCTTGTTGACTGAGCGGCTCACGTGTGCATCCTTTCCCTGCCTTGTGGACTGATGACCGGTGCCCATTCCCGATCGCCGGGACACCGCGGGTACGCCGGTCGTCTTGTGGACGCACAAGTGTCGGTCGAAACGAGGGGCGTTCCAATAGCTGGATGGGACAGGTTTTTCGGGGGACCGCGGACGTGCGCCGATTCCGGCGCGCGCACCCTGCCGGGGCGACGTGAGGTCAGGTCTTGCAGTCGTACCAGGTTCGGCCGGAGCCGGCGTCAACCCTCAACGGAACGTCGAGCGTCAGAGCCGATTCCATCATGTCGACGACGGTGGCGGTGACCTCCTCCAACCGCCCGTCCTCGACCTCGAAGACGAGTTCGTCGTGCACCTGCAGGAGCATTCGAGCGCCGGAGTCGCCGCCCAGCGCCTCCCCCACGCGGATCATCGCAACCTTGATCAGATCGGCCGCCGTGCCCTGAATCGGGGTGTTCTGCGCCACGCGTTCGCCGAACTGGCGCACGTTCCACGCTCGCGCGCGCAGTTCGGGGATGTAGCGGCGCCTCCCGAGCAGCGTCTCGACATACCCCGTGTCCCGGGCCTGCGCCACCTGCTCGTCCAGAAAGTGCCGCACCCCCGCGAAGCGCTCGAAGTACTGCGCGATGAACCTCTTCGCCTCGTCCATCGAGATGCCGAGTTGCCGCGACAGCCCGAAGGGTCCCTGGCCGTAGAGGGTGGCGAAGTTCACAGTCTTGGCCTGGTCGCGCATCCCCCCGGTGACCTCGTCCACGGGCACGTCGAAGATTACGGCGGCGGTCTCCCGGTGGACGTCCTTGTCCTCGCGGAACGCACGCACGAAGACCTCGTCGCCGGAGAAGTGGGCCAGTATGCGGAGTTCGATCTGGGAGTAGTCGGCCGTGACCAGCATGGATCCCATGGATGACACGAAGCCGCGCCGGATCTCACGGCCCAGTGCGGTGCGGATCGGGATGTTCTGGAGGTTGGGGTCGGAGGAGGAAAGCCGGCCGGTCGCCGCGACGGCCTGGTTGAAGGTCGTGTGGATACGCTTCGTCGCGGGGTTGACGAGCGCGGGCAAAGCATCCACGTAGGTGTTGCGCAGCTTTTCCAGCTGGCGGTAGTCCATCATCAGGCGCGGCAGCTCGTGGCCCCGGGCGGCCAGCTCCTCGAGCACGGACGAGTCGGTAGACGGCCCTGTCCGGGTACGCTTGATCACCGGCAGGCCCAGCCGCTCGAAGAGGATCTCCCTGAGCTGGGGAGTCGAGTTGATGTTGAATTCCGTGCCCGCAACCTTGTGGATGTCCTCGCGGATGAGGCGGAGTTCGTCTCCCAGGCGCGCGCTCATCGCCGCGAAGAAGCCCGCATCGATGCCGACGCCACGCATCTCCATTTCCGCCAGAACGGGAATCAGCGGCATCTCCAGCTCCCGAAAGAGCTTTTCGAGCCCCTGTGAAGCCATCTGCCCGGCGAAGTGATGCCAGAGTCTCAGGGACACCTCCACCTGCTCACACGCGAAGTGAAGCGCCTCGCTTGCGTCGATGTCTCCGAAGTTCCGGCGTTTCCTGCCGGTACCGAGCAGGGTGGCAGGCGAGGTGAGTTCCCGTCCGAGGAAGTCGGACGCCAGCGCGGCCGGATCCTGACGGCGGCGACCGGGGTCGAGCACGTAGGACGCCACCATGACATCGTGCAGGGGCCCGGCGAGTTGGAGTCCCGCGCGGCGGCACGCGATCAGTGAGCGCTTGAGGTCGTGCCCCACCTTGGGCACCGCGGGGTCGGCCAGAATCGTGCGGATGGGCTCGAAGGCGGCGCTGTTGAGTGCCGGGAGGTTGTCGGGCAGGTCTTCGCGCATGTCGCCGAGCTCGAGCGACATCGCCGCCTCGTGCGAGACCGGCAGGTAATGGCAGCGACGCGGATCGGCGGCGATCGCGATTCCGGCGACCTGATCCCGCGTGGGCTCCAGGGTGCGGTTGAGCACGACGACCGCCATGGCGCCGGCCTGCCGGCACTCCGTTACGATTTCCGCCAGCTGCGCGGGGTCGGTAACGAGGCGGTATTCGGCGGGGGCCGCTTCTCCGTGCGGCTCGCCCGCGCCTGTTGGAGTGCTTTCGCGATCGAGGCGCTCCACGAGGGTGCGGAACTCCAGTTCGACATAGAGCGCGCGCAGCCGGTCGTTGTCGGGTGCAGAGACGCGCAGGTCGTCCAGGGCGGCATCCAGCTTCAGATCGGTCCGGATGGTCACGAGCTGCTTCGATAGCAGGACATCGTCGCCGTTTGCAAGCAGCGACTCCCTGGGCCGCTTGGCCTTGATCTCTTCCGCGTGCGCCAGCACCTCCTCGACCGTCCCGTACTCGTGGAGCAGCTTCTGCGCGGTCTTTGGTCCGATGCCGGGTGCGCCGGGCACGTTGTCCGAGCTGTCCCCCACCAGCGCCAGGTAGTCCACCACCTGCCCGGGCCCGACCCCGAACTTCTTCGACGCTCCCGACGCATCCAGCCACTCCGCGGCCACCCCGTGGGGCCCCCCGCGACCCGGGTTGAGCAAGTGTACCCGGTCCCCCACCAGCTGGAAGAAGTCCTTGTCGCCCGACACGATCACTGCCTCCAGACCCTCGGCCACCGCGCGCGCCGCGAGCGTCCCGATCACGTCGTCCGCCTCCCACCCCTCCACCTCTACCACCCGGTCGCCAAAGGCCTCCACTAGTTCGCGAATGCGGGGCAGGCTGTCGCGCAATTCCCGCGGCATCTTCGCGCGGGTCGCCTTGTAGTCGGGGTAGAGTTCCTCCCGGTGGCTGCGTCCCGAATCGAAGACCACGGCGATGTAGTCCGGCTGGTACTCGTCGCGAATGGCCTGCAGGAAGTTCGCGAATCCGAAGGGCGCGGACGTGTTCTCCCCCCGCGCGTTCGTGAGGGGGCGGTTGATGAATGCGAAGAACGACCGGTAGATCAGCGCATACGCGTCGATCAGGAACAGTCGGGGTGCCGTCTTGTCCGGGATTTCCATTGATTCCTGGGTGACGCTCTGGACGGCGCTACCGCCGCTGGAGTGCCCGGTGACGCGACAAGAATGTCAAGCGCAGATTACATTCTGTAATGTGCGAATTACATTTGTGGCCTGCGGACCACGCTCCGTATCGCGGACGTCGAGCTCCACTTCCTCGCCCTCGGCCAGGGTACGGAAACCGTTCCCCTCGATCGAGCTGAAGTGAACGAAGACCTCGTCGCCCGTAGGCAGGGAGATGAAGCCGTACCCCCTGGAGTCGTTGAACCACTTGACCGTCCCTCGCGCCATGCCCGCATTCCTCCCGAGAATTGGAAGCCCGTGTCAGCCCGGCGGAGTCCCCGCCCGGGCCCGTCGCGCTTCATGATGGGGAAGGCCGGCGCGGGGCGTCAAGCGGGATTGCTCCCGAGGCTGATTTGGCCTCTGCGCCCGAGACCGCCAGAGTTCCAGCGACGGGTCGTTCAGCCCGCGAACTCCAGCCGCTGGACGCGTGGGCGAATCGAGCGCTCGACCGCTCGCGGAAGGAGAACGGCCAGGACGACAAGCGTTCCCATCAATACCGCGGTCAGTGCTTCATTTGCATATCCCACCCGGAAGATCAGCGGCAGGAAGACGGCGATCACCATGCTGATCAGAATCATGCCCATCAGGTTTCCCATTGCGCCGCCCTTTCGTGGGGGTTCGGAAAACGGGAGAAGCGGCGAGGCCAGAAGCCGAAGTTGAAGGGCAAGGTGGGCGAAGACCCCCAGCACGACGGCGTGCACCACCGCGTGCACCGCGTTCCCGAAGCTCCAGAGGAACATCCCGGCCAGCAGGACGGCGTACGGCGCGACGAAGAAGACGGCCACGCAGACACCTGCGTTCACCACCAGCTTCGCACGGTCCACCGGCGCCGCGAAGAACACCCAGGCCGCGGGATAGGACTCGCTCCGGAACAGGCTGTCCACCACGGCGACCGGCATCGCCAGCGCGGCGAAGTGAATCATCCAGAGGCTTCCCGCCGAAAACCCGAGTTGCACAAAGGGGTCCGGGAGCGGTCCATCCCGGGTCGCGAACAACAGGTAGAAGAGCGTCACGGGGATGATGCTCAGGACCGAGAGCCTGAAGTTCAGGTCGTGCCGGAACTGGCCCCGTACGAGGGTCGATACGACGCGCAGTTCCGGCGGAATGCCCGGCCACCCCAGGCGCCGCGGCCGGTCGCGTGCGCGCCTGGCTTCGGTCGTCGCCATCATGGTGCCGAGCCGCTCGGAGTACGACATGGAGAGTCCGTGTCGACAGTAGAGGAGGAAGACACCGAGGCTGCCGGCGCCGGCGAGCGCACCAAGGCCACCGCCCAGGCTCCAGTCACCGGTTGCCAGCGGCAGCACGCCGGCGAACCATGCAGACGGCACAAGCAGCATGGCGGTGGTCGGTTCGAAATCGGCCTGCCCCAGCAAATCCGTCAGTTCGGTCATGAAAATCGGCGCACCCATCACCGCCATCATCAGAATGACCTGCAGATAGGAAAGCGCGAGTCGCAGTCTGCGCGGATGGACGAATTGCAGCAGCGTCGTATAGAGCAGAATCATCGCGAGGGTTGTCCAGACGACCATCCCGGCCAGCGCCGGCAACCAGCCGAGAGTCGCCAGCGTCCCGTGCCTCAGGCCCAGGCTCAGCGTCGTGGGTCCTCCCAACAGGATGCCCATGATTCCGGTGTACACCAGAACATTGGTGACCTTCACGACGAAATAGGTGGCCGAGGAGACGGGTTGCGGCGCCAGTATGTGGTAGTCGTCCGGAGAAACCACCACCGTTTGGAAGTCGATGAGGATGGCCATGGCGATCATGACACCCGCGGCGGACAACGCGATGGTCCCGCCGAGGAACAGACCCGGTACGGCGGACGCCATCATGGCGACCCAGAGGCCGAAGGCTCCGTACAGCAGAAAGGTCAGCCACGCCCTGGAGTTGCCGCCCTTCTTCTCGCCCGTATCCAGCTGGAGAGAACTCACGGACCGCAGGTCGTTCCGCAGCATCACCCTCGAGAGCACCCGCCACTGGTCGTAGTCGGCACCCAGCGCCTCGATGGCCCTCCTGAGGATCACGACCGTCTCGCGGGGTCTGCCGGCGTTGAACCGAGTGCTGACAGCAGGTCGCGGGTGACGTCCGCTGCGTCGCGCACGCCCGTGATCCGGGCGAAGGCCGCCTCCAGACTCGACTCACCCGCGTCAGCCGCGATCTCCGCCGGACGGCCCTCCGTGATCACACGGCCTTCATTGATGATGATGATGCGGGTGCAGATCCGTTCCACGACCTCGAGGATGTGGGAACAGAAGAGGATCGTTCGGCCCTGCGAAGCCAGCTCTCGCAGCAATTCCTTCACCACCAGGGCCGCATTGGCGTCGAGGCCGTTCAGCGGTTCGTCGAGGAAGAGGACTTCGGGATTCGCGATCAGGGCGGCGCTGATCAACACCTTCTGGCGCATGCCCTTCGAGTACTCCACCAGCCGTTGGTTCCGTGCTGCGAGGATACCGAACAGGCCGAGGAATTCCCGGATCCTGGTGTCCGCCGCGCTACCCGTGATCCCGCGCAGAACCGCCGGAAGGTTTGATCATGCAGGTCAGAACCTTGACGGTGGTGGTCTTGCCCGCCCCGTTGGGGCCCAGAAAGCCGACGATTTCACCAGGCTGCACCCTCATGTCCAGATCCTGGACCGCAACCTTCGGGCCGAACCTGCGTGTCAGCCGCGTCGTCTCGATCAACCCGAACCAGCCGGGCCGTAGAGCCAGCGGTACAGCGCCCGGTTCCTTACCACGTTCTTGATGTATCCGCGGGTCTCGACGAAGGGGATGCGCTCGGTGAACCGGTGCGGGTCCTCGGCTTCCGGGAACCGGCGCCAGCGGTTGGCGCGCGTGGGACCCGCGTTGTAGGCCGACAGCACCAGAAGGATGTCGCCGTCGTAGCGGTCGTACAGCTCGGCAAGGTACCTGGTTCCGAGGTGGACGTTGACCTCGGCCGTCCTGAGCGCTTCGGTCGTGTATCCGCGTGGCCCGACCGCACGCGCCAACTGGCGCCCGGTCGCGGGCATGATCTGCATCAGGCCGATGGCACCGGCCGACGACCCTATCGAGGGTACGAAGGCGCTCTCCTGCCTGATGAGGCCGGCCACGAGGTAGGTGTCCAGCCCCATTTCCTCGGCACGGGCGGTGATGAGCGCGCGGAACGGGAAGGGGTACACGACCTCCAGGAGATCCCGGCTCCACTCCTCCCCGCGATCGCGCAGCTCCAACCCCAGACGGATGCCGTCCAGGGTGCGGCCACCCTCGTTGAGTACACCGGCCAGGGCCAGCGCCAGCTCGGTCGAATCCCGCACGGCGGCCTTGAGGCGCGTGACGAGGGCATCGGCCCCCTCCGCCAGATCGGCCTCGTCGAGCACCGACAGTGTCTCGAGTCCCCTGGCCAGCCACTCAGGTGGAGGAAGGGCCGGACCGGGGTTCTGCTGCACCGGCAACGGGATGACCGACCCGTGCACCTCCGCGGCGATGTGCGCGTAGTAGGACAGGGGACTCTCGGCAACCAGTCGCGCAATCAGTTCACCATTTCCCGTGCTGTCCCCCGCGGCTTGAGCGGCGTGGGCAGCCCAATAACTCGCCTCCTCCCAGCGCCGTCCCCGGGGAAACTCGTCCAGGTAGCTCCGGAAGACCTCTGCCGCCTCCTCCGGCTCCCCCCTGGCCAGGTGAATCTGAGCCCAACGCATCCTTGCGAGCCCTGACCGGTCGGCGGTCGGAAGCATGGTGGCAGTGAGACGGTACTGTTCGATCGCCTGGTTGAGCCTTCCCGCGTCCTGGTGATCGTCACCCCGGAAGAAGACGATGTCCACCGCCTCGCGGGAAGCCGGATAACGCTCGAGAAGACGTTCCTGCAGGATGCGAGCGTCGCCGTGCCGGCCCTGGCGGGTCCGAATCGTCGCCCAGGCACTCAGCGCCGCCAGGCCGACCGCGGGGTCGCCGGACGCGGACAGTTCCCGGTACACCTCGACCGCGGCACCGCGGTCACCGCTGCCGTTGTAGGCTCGCGCGAGCGCAAGCCGCTCGGACTCCGTGAGCACGGCTCCTCGCTGGACCGCAACTCTCCAGGCCCGCACAGCCAGACCGAACTCGGCACTCCGCCCGAAAGCCGTAGCCACCAGCTTCAGGATCCCGGGGCCGGAATCGCGTGCGACCCTCCAGTGCGCATTGGCCGCGGCCAGGGGCTCCTGCCCGGCCGTGGTGCGTCGCAACAGCTCCTCCATCGCCGACACGGCACCCGCCGAGTCACCGAGCGCGAGCCGGTAGCGCCAGCGCCTGTCGAGAAGTTCGACCGGGGCGCGGGTCGAACTCTGAGGCAGCGTGACCTCCCCAAGCACCTCCAGGGCCCGGGCCGTATCCCCGGCGGCGGCCCATGCGTCCGACTCGAGCGACCACGCCCTCGAAAGCGTGACGGAGTCGGCTGCCGCCGCGAGAACCCGCACCACCTCCCCGGCCTCGCCCGCTTCCGCCAGCGTGTGGCCCATCGCCAGCGCCGTCCATGCCGCCACGGGTCCCGAGCGGTCGGCGAGCTGCACCAGGGTCGAGAGCGCCTCGTCATACAAGGCATCGCGGGCCAGGGCGCGCGCCACCAGTGAAAGGGCCGCCGACACTTCCTTCGACGACCCGGGACTCGTCTCGAGAAAACGCCTGTACGCGAACAGGGCACCGTCCTCGTTCCCCGAAGCCCGGCGCGCCGAAGCCAGTAGATACCAGAAGCGTGGCAGAGCGCGCGCGGTGTCGATCGCCCCGGTCGAGAGCGCCGCCAGCGCCCCCTCCCAGTTCCTCCATCCCGCTTCCGCCTCGGCCAAGAGGAGCCGGTCCGACAGCGAAACGCCTTCCAGCGTTGGGAAGATCTCGTGCAAGGCCTGGCTGGCTATCCAGAACCGGCCATCGGAGAGTTGCTTCCGGACCGAGTCAGGAACCTGGCTGGCCTCTCCGGCGGCAGACGACTCCTGCCCGACTGCCGGAGAATGCACGGGGATGGCGAGCCCGGTGACCGCCAGCGCGAGCAGCACCGGGACTGCCATCCCCCTGTGTCCTGTTCTCCGGGGCGACCTGTCCCGCTTCATGTTGTTCGAGCGGGATCTCGCCACGGACGCCTACGGATTGACTGGAATCAGTCTCCGCCTGCGGCCTGACCCGCCTGCATGGAGAAGAGAGCGTCGATCATCTTCTGTGCCGACTCTTCCATGTCGATGACCAGGTGGTCGATCCGGGAAACGAAGTAGTTGTGGGCGATACTCACCGGGATGGCGATCGCGAGGCCCGCCGCCGTCGTGGTCAGGGCGATCTTGATCCCGGACGCCACCGTGGTCGCGTCCACTTCGCCCGCCAGTTCGATGGCCTGGAAGGCCGCGATCATCCCCATCACCGTTCCGAGGAAGCCGAGGAGCGGTGCCACGTTGGTGAGCGTCGCCAGAACCACGAGGCCGCTCTCCAGCTTCGACAGCTCGATAAGCCCCTGGTTTTCGATCGCCTTCATGACACGGTCCGTGCCCTCTTCCTGACGCTCCAGACCCGCGTGCAGGATGTTGGCGGCAGGGGAGTTGGATTCGCGCGTGACTTCCAGCGCTTCCTTGATCTGCTGGGCGGAGAGCAGTTCGTCGACCTCACGCAGGATCCTTCTCGTGGAAGCACTCTTCCGGAAGATGTCGAAGAACTTCCAGATGATCACCAGAATCCCGACCAGGAGACACAGGCCGAGTGGCCACCGCATGAAGCCGGCGTCCTCCCAGGACTGCGCCATCTGCTCGGTGAAGGTGAGATCTGGAGCTTCCATTCCGGGAAGCTGGAGCAGTACGTCGAAGACGTTCATCAAGCTGGCCAAGGAAACCTCCTGCGGTCGATCCTGTGCTGATGGTTGTGTCGAGCCGCGCAATCCCGCGCGACCACGAGTCTATGGGCCCTGGGACCCGTGTGGCAACGGCTTGCCATAATGCGTAGCGGCATGGGCAGTGTCAACCCTGACGTTCGGTCGGCCAAAAACACTCGCACCGCGGACCCCTTCGGACAACACCCCGCACTACTCATCTCCGCCAGGTCCATGCCCGCGAAGCGTACCTCGATTCGAAGCCCGCCGCCAATGCGCCCTCGTGCTCGTTCATGCTGCCGCGCGACCAACTGCCGCCCAGAGTCCGCGCAAAACCGGCTGAGAACTCCGCCACAAGGCGCGGCCACGCCGGCACGTCGCCGAGCACCTCCGCGAGTGTGATGGGCCGGGACGGATCGGGTGCTGCACCCCCGCGAGCACGATAGGCGCCGGCTGCGTCTCGATCGATCGCGCCGCTCCAGGCATCGTCTCCGGAGATTCCGTGGGGCGCAGCGGTCTCGCGAGCCGGGGCACCTGCCCCCGCGAGGGCGGCCCGTGCAAACAGCGGACTCTGGTCCGTCCACAGAAGAATGGATCCGTGCTGCAGGACAGCGCTTCCAATGCGTACCTGGGCGCTTCCGACCACCTTCCGGCCGGCAACCACGACCTCCCCCTCGGCGGGCTCCAGGAAACAGGGGCCCGCATCGGGCGGCAGGGCCCGCCCCCCGGAAACCCGGGCATCGGCACCCAGCCCGCGCAGCCCCTCCACCAGCGCCTCGTTGATCCTCCGATAGGCGCGCCGGGGACCCCCGAAGGCCCGGGCCGGGAGCACCACGGAATACGTGAGCTCACGGTCGTGCAGCACTGCGCGGCCCCCGGTCGGTCGCCGCACGACATCGAGGTCGGGCCGTTCGCGCAGGAACTCGCGGTATCCCACGGTGAACGGTTCGTTGCGACCGAGCGAAAGGGTGGCCGGGGTCCACCGGTAGAGGCGCAGCGTTCCGGTACCCGGGCTGAGCGCGGCGGCAAGCGCGTGATCCCGGGCCATGTTCGTGGCGCCCGTCAGAGGCTCGTCCGCCAACACCCGCCACGAAAGTGCCTGATCCGGAGCCTGCATTCCCGCCCTAGGGGGCAAAGACATCTCCCGGCTCCATGACCCGCACCTCTGCCCGGTCTCCCACGAGGTCACGGAAGTGCTCGGGATCCTGTGCAATCAGCGGCCAGGTGTTGTAGTGGACCGGGATCACGATCTCCGGTTCGATGAAACCGACCGCTTCCGCGGCGTCTTCGGGGCCCATCGTGAAATTGTCGCCGATGGGCAGAATGGCCACGTCGACCTTGCCGCGGAGGAGCTGCATGTCGAGCAGGAGCGCGGTATCGCCGGCGTGGTAGATCCTCTTCCCGTCGAGGTGCATCAGGAATCCCCCCGGCACCGTCGTGAACTGGCCCGTGGTGTCACCGTGTACCTGTCCTCCATGCAACGCGGCAGTCATCTTGACCCGCCCGAAGGGGAAGCTGTAGCCGCCTCCGATGTGCAGCGGGTGCCCGTTGCCGATCCCCTGGGTTTCGGCGAAGGATACGATCTCGAAGGTGGAGATGAGGGTCGCACCGGTCTCACGGGCCAGCGGTATCGCATCGGCGAAGTGATCGAAGTGTCCGTGCGTGCACAGGATGTAGTCCACCGCACCCACCTCGGCGCGCTTCACGTCCGACACGGGGTTGTCGTCGAAGAACGGGTCGATTGCGAGCCGGGTGCCGTCGTCCATCTCGACCGTGAAGGTCGACTGTCCGTGGAATTTCAGCTTTGCCAAGTGTCTGGCCCTCCTCGTGGCAGGTGTCGGTCGAGCGTCTGCTCGCGTGGTCTCAGTCGCCGCTCCCGGCGTCCGCGTAGGCTTCGATCGGAGTGCAGGCGCAAATCAGATTTCTGTCGCCGTGTGCGTTGTCGATTCGCCCCACATGCGGCCAGAACTTGTGATCCCGCAGCCACGGGGCCGGGAAGGCCGCCTGCGCGCGGGTGTAGCCGTGGGCCCATGTGTCGGCCATGACGTGCGGCGCGGTGTGCGGCGCATTCTTGAGCGCGTTGTCCTGACGGTCCTGGATTCCCAGCTCGATCTGCTCGATCTCTGCGCGGATCGAGATCAGTGCATCGCAGAAGCGATCCAGTTCGGCCTTCGACTCGCTCTCGGTGGGCTCGATCATGATCGTGCCTGGGACCGGGAAGGCGATCGTCGGAGCGTGGAACCCATAGTCCATCAGCCGCTTGGCGACGTCCTCCTCGGTGACGCCGGTGAGCTTCCTGATCGGGCGGATGTCGATGATGAACTCGTGCGCTACACGGCCCATCCCGCTTCCCCACCAGAAAAGGACGTCGAAGTGCTCCTCGAGCTTTACGGCCATGTAGTTGGCGCTGAGGATCGCCGTGCGCGTAGCCTCGGTGACGCCGTCTCGCCCGAGCAGGGCGATGTAGGCCCAAGAGATGAGCAGAATGCTTGCACTGCCCCAGGGTGCCGCGGAGACCGCCCCGATCGCCGCTTCGCCGCCGGTGGGTATGACGGGGTGGCCGGGCAGGTAGGGAGCCAGCTCCGCGGTCGCGCAGATCGGGCCCATTCCGGGGCCGCCACCGCCATGCGGAATCGCGAAGGTCTTGTGCAGGTTGATGTGAATGACGTCCGCGCCGTAGTCGCCGGGGCGGCACAGCCCCACCTGCGCATTGAGGTTGGCGCCGTCCAGATACACGTAGCCGCCGTGCTTGTGAATGATTTCACAAATGTTCCGGATCTCCTCCTCGAAGACGCCGTGAGTGGACGGGTAGGTCACCATCACCGCGGCCAGGCGGTCGGAGTGCTGCGCCGCCTTGGCCGCCAGATCCTCGACATCGACGTTGCCCCGTTCGTCGCAGCGGACCACCACGACCTTCATTCCGGCCAGAACCGCGCTGGCCGGATTGGTGCCGTGTGCCGACGACGGGATCAGGCAGACATCGCGATGCTGCTGTCCCAGGGCGTGATGGCGGGCGCGGATCACGAGCAGGCCCGTGTACTCTCCCTGCGCTCCCGAATTGGGCTGCAGCGATACCGCGGGGAGACCGCTGATTTCCGCCAGCCAGTCGCTCAGGTCGGCCACGATGCGGGCGTATCCCCGGGCCTGTTCAGGCGGCGCAAAGGGATGCAGCTGACCGAACCCGGGCCATGTGACCGGGGTCATCTGCGTTGTCGCATTCAGCTTCATGGTGCACGATCCGAGAGGGATCATGCTGGTGGTCAGAGAGAGGTCCCGCGACTCGAGGCGGCGAATGTAGCGCAGCATCTCCGTCTCGGAACGGTAGGAGTTGAAGACCGGGTGCCGCAGGTAGTCGCTGGTCCGGTCGAATGGCTCCGGATAGTCGCCCGGTTCGAAGGACGCGGCGAGTACGACCGCGCTTGCATCGGCTCCGAATACGGCCAGGAGATCATCCAGGTCGGCGGGCGTCACCGTCTCGTCCAACGCGACACACACCGTCCCGTCCCCAAGGTCACGGAGATTGATCCGCCTGCTCCGCGCCGCCGCCAGGACGTCTTCGGCCGGGGCCGCGGGCCGCACGCGCAAGGTATCGAAGTACACCGAGTGGATGACTTCGTTGCCGGCCTGCTCCAGTCCGCGCGCGAGAGTGGCCGTCTGCTTCCGGATGCGCCCGGCGATCCTCCTGATGCCCTCCGGCCCGTGATAGACCGCATACATGCCCGCCATGACGGCCAGAAGCACCTGCGCCGTGCAGATGTTCGACGTGGCCTTCTCGCGCCGGATGTGCTGCTCCCGGGTCTGCAGGGCCATCCGGAGGGCGGGGTTGCCGTGACGGTCCACCGACACGCCGATGATGCGTCCGGGCAGCTTCCGCTTGAAACGTTCCCCGCAGGCGATGTACGCCGCGTGCGGGCCGCCGTATCCCATCGGCACTCCGAAGCGCTGGGTATTTCCGACCGCGACATCGGCCCCGAATTCGCCAGGCGGCGCAAGGAGGGCGAGCGCCATGAGATCGGCGGCCACCACGACGTGGCCGCCGGCCGCATGTGCCGCGTCACAGAGGGAACGGTAGTCGCCCACGCGACCATCGGTCGCCGGATACTGCACGAGGGCACCAAAGACTTCCCCGTCGAAGACAAAGCGCTCCGCTGGCCCCACACGGACGTCGATGCCGAGAGGCTCGGCACGTGTTCTGACGACTCCGATCGTCTGCGGATGACAGTCCTCCGCCACCAGAAAGACATGCCCGCGACGGCGCCTGCCCTGCCCGTAAAGCATCGTCATGGCCTCGGCGGCGGCCGTCGCTTCGTCGAGCAGCGACGCGTTGGCGATCTCGAGCCCTGTCAGATCGATTACGGCGGTCTGGAAATTGAGCAGCGCCTCCAGACGGCCCTGCGCGATTTCGGCCTGGTACGGTGTGTATTGTGTGTACCATCCGGGATTCTCGAGGATGTTGCGCTGGATCACACCCGGCGTGATGGTGCCGGAATAGCCCATCCCGAGATAGCTTCGCCACACCTCGTTCCCGGACGCGATTGACCGCAGCCGCTCCAGCAACTCCGCCTCCGGCACACTTTCGGGGATTTGCAGGGGCCCCTGGAAGCGAATCCCGGCGGGCACCGTCTCCCCCATGAGGTCGTCCAGGGTGTCGCATCCGACGAGTTCCAGCATCTCGCGGACATCTTCCGCACGCGGCCCCAGGTGGCGAGCCGCAAAGTCGGGAGGATGGCTTATCGGGGTACGCATCTACTCCCCGATGTGGGCCATGTAGCTGGCGCCGTCCATGAGTGCCTCCACGTCGGCCGGGTCATCCACGCGCAGCGTCACCATCCATCCTTCGCCGTAGGGATCGGTATTCACGAGCGCGGGATCGTCGTCCAGGGCCTCGTTGATGTCCACGACCTCCCCGGCAACGGGGCAATACAGGTCGCTGACCGCCTTGACGGCCTCGATCGTGCCGAAGGTGTCCATCGGTCCGAAGGTGTCACCGGGTTCGGGCAGCTCGACGTACACCACGTCGCCGAGTTCTCCCTGCGCATAGTCCGTAATCCCGACGAAGAAGATGTCGGGTTCGTCCGCTTCTCGAAGGTATTCGTGCTCTTCCGTGTACCTTAGTCCGTCCGGGATGTGAGACATGGCCGTCTCCGCTGGAGTTGTCTGATGCGCTCGTGGCTGGAGCGGGAGCGACAGAAAAAAAGCCGCCGCAGGCGAGGGCGTCAAGCCGGAACGCCGCGCGGAGGGGTCTCCCGCAGTGTACTCCCTTCGCGTTCCAACGCGCCGCGGGTTAGATTACATCTTTTCGGCGGACCTGGAGCACGGTCGACGCGTGCCCGATGGCATCTTCGGCGAGATCGGTACTTCTGGCGCCTCCTGGAGCACACGATGGAGCGGGAATGACTACGCTGGCCCATCCTCAGGCACTCACGAAGCTCGGTGAAGAAGAGGGGATGTTCCGCGATGCGGTTCGCGAGTTCGCTCAGTCCGAGGTTGCGCCCAGGGTCCCCCGGATGGAGGCATCCGCCGAGATCGACTCCGAACTGATTTCCCTCTTCTTCGAACTCGGCTTCATGGGGGTCGAGATTCCCGAGCACTACGGCGGAATCGGGACCAGTTTCTTCACCACAACCCTCGTTGTCGAGGAGCTTTCCCGCGTGGACCCCTCGGTCGCCGTCCTGGTCGATGTTCAGAACACGCTGGTCAACAACGCCCTGCTGCGCTGGGGCACCCGGGAGCAGTTGGGAAAGTTCCTTCCCCGGCTGGCCTCGGGCACCGTGGGTGCATACGCACTCTCGGAGGCCGGAAGCGGCTCCGACGCCTTCGCCCTTTCGCTTAGGGCCGATCCCGACGGAGACGACTGGGTGCTGAACGGGCGCAAGCTCTGGATCACCAACGGAGCCGAGGCCGGAATCTACATCGTCTTCGGCAATGCCAGCCCGGAGCTGGGCTACAAGGGGATCACGGCCTTCCTGGTTGAACGGGACATGCCTGGTTTCGCAGTGGGGAAGAAGGAGGACAAGCTGGGCATCCGTGCTTCTTCCACCACCGAGCTGATCCTGGACGACGTCCGGGTTCCTTCCGAGAACGTCCTGGGCGAGGTGGGCAGGGGCTACAAGGTCGCGATCGAGACGCTGAACGAGGGCCGCATCGGGATCGGTGCACAGATGCTGGGGCTGGCTCAGGGGGCTTTCGACCACACCCTCAGGTACGTCCAGGAGCGAGAGCAGTTCGGCCGTCCTGTCGCGGAGTTCCAGGGGGTACAGTTCCAGTTGGCCCAGATGGCCACCGAGATCGAGGCCGCGCGCCTCATGGTGTACAATGCCGCGCGGCTCAAGGATGAGGGTGCCCGCTTCCTGCGCGAGGCCGCGATGGCGAAGCTTTACGCGTCGCAGGTCGCGCAACGGGTCTCTTCCCTGTGTATCGACCTTCATGGCGGGTACGGCTTCACTCGGGAGTATCCCGTCGAGAAGCTCTACCGCGATGCCAAGATCGGAACGATCTACGAAGGAACCAGCAACATGCAGCTGCAGACCATCGCGAAGGACCTCCTTCGTGGTTGAACCTGCTACCCGCGCGCCGGTCGCCGGCGCACGCGAGGAGGCGTGATGGGCGCGATAGGCATCCGGGAGATTCTCTTTGTACTCGTCGTGCTGGCGCTGATATTCGGAGCGAAGCGCCTCCCCGATCTGGCGCGAGGGCTGGGTTCGGGTATCAGGAACTTCAAGGGGTCGTTGCGCGCGGGTGCCGAGAGCGATTCCGGAGACGGTGTCGACAGGGAGATCCAGTAGCCCCGTTGCTTCGGGGCCGGGCGGGATGAGGGGCGGCGACCACCGTCTCGTCGTTCTCTTTTTCACCGTACTTCTCGACCTGGTGGGCTTCGGCATCGTCCTGCCCCTGCTTCCGTTGTATGCGCGCGACTTCGGTGCGGACGGCCTCCTGACCGGGTTGCTGGTGAGCATCTACTCCCTCGTGCAACTCGTGATGGCTCCCGTCTGGGGGCGGATCTCGGACCGGATCGGGAGGCGTCCCGTACTGCTTCTCGGCCTGTTCGGCAGCGGGGTGGCGTACCTGGTCTTCGCCCGAGCGGACTCGCTGGCCATCCTCTTCCTCTCCCGCATCGTCGGCGGGATCGGCGGCTCCACGATCCCGGTTGCCCAGGCCTACATCGCCGACGTGACACCGCCTGAAAAGAGAGCGGGCAACATGGGCCTCATCGGCGCCGCCTTCGGTCTCGGCTTCGTCGTCGGTCCGTTCCTGGGAGGGATACTCTCGGGCCTGTCACCGGGGGCACCCACCGCTCCGGGCTACACCGCTGCCACCCTGTGCGCCGCCAACGCACTCGCCGCCATCCTCTTTCTGCCCGAGTCGCGCGAGCGCGGTGCCGCCGGGCGCACGTCGCGGTTCAACCTTCCCGCCTCCCTTGCCCTGGCCGTGTCCTCGCGGCAGATCCTGGTCACTCTCGCGGTCTATCTGCTGATCACGATGGCCTTTTCCACACTGCAACCCACGCTGTCGCTGCTCGCGTCCGAGCGCTTCACGATGGGCACTCGAGAAGCAGGCTACCTCTTCGCCCTCCTGGGAGTGGTGTCGGCATTGGTTCAGGGAGGGCTTGTGCGCCGGGTGGTTCCACGGACCGGCGAGCGCAAGCTGCTGCTCATGAGCGCCTTCCCGTTCGCGTCGGGCCTGTTGGTGATGGGGGTGTCGGAGACTGTCCCCATGTTCCTTGCGGGACTCGTCCTCGTTGGTGTCGGGTACGGCGGGACGATTCCGAGCATATTGGGACTCCTTTCCCGGGCGGTTCAGCCGGAGAGACAGGGCGCCACGCTCGGTCTCGGTCAGAGCGTCGGTTCCCTGGCCCGCGTCGTGGGCCCGGCGATGGCGGGCGCTCTGTTCGACGTGCGGCTGGCGTTCCCCTATCTGGCCGGCGCCCTGCTCATCGTCGCCGGTACGCTGCTGGCAGGCAGGCTGGTGCAGCCGGGCCCGCAAACAGCGTGAGCCTCGCAATCGTCCTCCACGAGCCCCGCATGCTCGTGAACATCGCAGGTGTGGTGCGGGCCATGGCGAACATGGGACTGTCGCATCTGACGATCGTGGACCCGGCCGAGTTCGACCCCCGGAGGATCACCGGGATCGCACACCGCACCGACCACATTGTGGACCGAATCACCCAGGCTGCGTCGCTCGACGAGGCCCTCGCCGGCGCGACGTACGTGGTCGGCACCTCGGCACGGCCTCGCACGGCCCAGCGGAACTACCGGCGCCCTCGTGAACTGGCCACCCGGATCCTGGAGCGCGCCCGGACCGGCAATGTCGCCATCGTCTTCGGCCGCGAGGACCGCGGCCTGTCGAACGAGGCCCTCGACCGCTGTCACGAGGTGCTGGTCATCCCGACCCAGCCCGGCCATTCGTCTCTGAACCTCGCCCAGGCGGTGCTTCTGGTGAGCTACGAACTCCTGCTGGCAGGGTCGACGGCACCCGATTCGCTTCCCAGCGGGAAGCGGTCGCTCGGACCCGCCACCGGTGCCGAGCTGGAGGAGATGTACGCCGCACTGGAAGAGGGCCTCGCGCGGATCGAGTTCTTCAAGGCGCGCAAGCCCGAAAGCGTGATGCGAGTCCTTCGAACCGTCCTCGGCCGGACCGGTCTCGACGCGCACGAAGCGCGACTTCTGCGCTCAGTGGGATACGAGGTGCGGAACTGGACCGACCGCCACCGGAATCAGCGCGGGGTGCCCGGCGGATCCGAGCCGGGCGACGACTAGCCCTCGGCCTCCAGCGGCTCGGGGTCCTGCTGGGGCTGCCAGATCTGAATCGCCGGGAAGGTGGCCAGGAACCATCGCACCGAGGCGAGGAACAGGCCGAGGAAACCGAGTCCGATCAGGGGAGTTGCAGCCGAGAACACCGGGTCACCTTCATGGTGCAGCGAAGGGAAGATGAGCATGTAGTGCCACAGCCACAGCCCCACCAGCACCACGCCCGCGAAGGCCTGCAGAATCCGCGGCGTCTTCTTGGGACGTACGCCGAGGAGGCCGCCGAACGGCACCACGAAGCACAGCACGATCACGGCCGCCGAGAGTCCGCCCCACGGCTCGCTCACACGGATGTTCACCCACGCCTGCTCCCAGGGCAGCTTGCCGTACCAGATGACGATGTACTGCGACCAGAACAGGTAGGTCCAGAAGACGGTAAAGGCGAAGGTGAGCTTGCCGAGATCCCAGAGCACGGACGGTCGCACATGCTCCTTGAAGCCGGCATCACGCCGTGAGAGCGCCACCGCCGCGACCGCCGTGGCCGCGAATCCGCCCCAGAAGGCCCCCATGAAGAACCAGCCCCCGAAGAGCGTCGAGAACCAGTGGGGTTCCAGGGACATTGCCCAGTCGAAGGCAAGCATGGTCATGACCGCTGCATACACCAGGACCATGAGTGGGGCCAAGCGGGTCATCCGATGGTAGCTCCGGTCCTCCTCGGCTTCCTGTCCCACCCAGCTTCGGGTGAACCGCTCGTGCCACCAGCGACGGCTCTTTGCGGCCCGGTCGGCGGCCGTTCGCGGTCGTCCAACGAGTCCCAGGTCCGGACGAACGGCCAGGTAGACGAAACCGATCCCCAGCCCGAAGAGCGCCAGCACCCCGACCAGATTGCGGCTTACGAGGAACGGTACATTGAGCCAGGCTTCCTTCTTCTGCACGATCGGGTCGTACGCCATCATCTCGATCCACGGGAAGTAGTCCTCCCGCAGGTTGAGCAGCATGGGCAGGAACAGCACGAACGCGATCGGCAGATAGGCCGCGAAGGACTGGTGAATCCGCCTCACGGGCCAGTTCCACCTGGCCTTCACGATCCAGGTCACCGCCGCTACCATCACCCCGCCCATGGCGATCGAGGTGAAGTAGTTCCAGTTGACGACGTACGACTTCCACGCCAGAGCGGAGTCCCTCGAAAGGGTGACGAAGAACGAGACCACGCCAACGAAGATCATGACCCGCAGGATCAGCGCAGTCGTGCCGCCGCGTCCGAGGTAGCGGACCGGGATATCGCCGGGAATCGAATGGCCTGCCATCGGTCAGTTCCCGGCCTCTTCCGCGCCCGCTCCCATGCCCTGCAGCTGGCGCACATAGTTCACGACGTGCCACCGGTCATAGTGGCTGATCTGGTGCCCATAGGCCGGCATCAGAACCCGGCCGATCCTGATCATCCCGTAGATGTAGCCGTCACTCCGCCCCATCGCCGATTCTCCGGTAAGCGGATAGGTGGCCAATATCGGGAACAGCTCGGTGATGTATCCGGTGGTGCCGGCCCCGTCCGGTCCGTGGCAGACGATGCACACACGCTCGTACAACTGCTCGCCCCTCGCGAGGGACTCCGGCGTCGGGGGAACCGGGTTGGTGAGGGAATCCACCACCTCCGGACGGTTTGCCATGTCGTCCTCGGTGAACGGAGGCGGCACGTCGGCGCTGCCTTCGGGCTGGCCCACGTTCAGGTCGAAGTGCCCCGCGGGGTAGTTGCCCGCTGACAGCGGTACCGTGCCCTCCGGCGGGAGCAGGGTCATCTCGTACGGGTCGAAGGAGGGCTGGTCCCGCATGCTCCTCCCGAAGATGGCCGCCATGGCGTCGTCCAGCGGCGTGCAGGCGCCGGACGCCAGCGCCAGGAGCGCCACGGTGCAGATCAGGCGGCCACGCGCGCTAGACATCGAAGCCCTCCGGGTCTTCCCGCAGTTCGGCGGGATCGAATCCGCTCAGGATCCTCTTCACGGCTTCGGCCTGGGCAGGGGGCGCGGTAATGTACACCCCGAACGATCCGTTCGAACACTCTGGGTGATACGCCACCATCCGCCTGAGATTGGGCAAGCCCGCGTTGATGAAGAGCCCGATCACCGTCGACAGCGCCCCGAAAAGAATCGCCAGCTCGAAGGCGATGACGACGTAGGCGGGAATCGAGAAGACCGGCTTGCCGCCTGTAACCAGCGGCCAGTCCATCGACGTCCACGTCGTAAACGCGAACCCCGTGGCGGCGCCGGTCATCGCACCGGCCAGGGTGAACACCCGAACCGGGCTGTGCTTGAGCGCCAGGCCTTCTTCCAGGAGGTGATGTTCCGGCAAGGGAGCGTATGCCCTGAATCCCTTGTGCCCCGCGGCCCGCAACGCCTTGCAGGCCCCGATCGTCGAATCGAGGTGCTCGAAGAGAGCGAAAAAGCCCCTGTGGCCCTGGCGACGCCTTGGCATGATCATGTCGCAGCCTCCTTCCGGCTGCTCATGGGCGGCGGCACGACCTCCTTCATTTCCGCGATCGCCACCGGCGGCAACAGTCGGGTGAAGAGCAGGAACCAGAACCCGAACCACGCGAAGCTGCCCAGGAGGATGCCCATCTCGACATAGGAGGGACGGTAGAGTCCCCACGCCCATGGTTCATACTCGTGGGACAGCGAGGTCACGATGATGACGTAGCGCTCGAACCACATCCCGATGTTGATGAAGATCGAGATCACGAACAGGGCCGAAATCGACCTTCGCACCCGTTTGAACCAGAGCATGAGCGGAACCAGACCGTTGCAGGTCAACATGATCCAGTTCGCCCACCAGTAGTGACCGAAGACCCGGTTCCAGAACGACCCCCGCTCGGGTGGCTCACCCGAATACCAGGCCAGGAAATACTCGGTCATATAGGCGTAGAGGACGATGCTGCTGGTGAGCAGGCACAGCTTCGCCATAGCCTCGAAGTGCTTGACGGTAAGGTAGTCCTCGAGCCCGAAGTACTTCCTCATTGGCACGGCCAGCGTGATCACCAGCGCCACGCCCGAGAAGATCGCCCCGGCAACGAAGTAGGGAGCGAAGATCGTGGTGTGCCACCCCGGTACGATCGCCATGGCGAAGTCCCATGACACGACGGAGTGCACCGAGAGTACGAGCGGCGTCGCCAGCGCGGCGAGATAGATATACGCCTTCGAGAAGTGGTGCCACTCGCGGTCGGTTCCTCGCCACCCCAGCGAGATGATCTGGTAGAACTTCTTGCGCAGCCCCCGGGCCTGGTCACGCGCCGCCGCGAGGTCGGGGATCGTCCCCAGGTAGAAGAAGACCGCCGACACGGTAAAGTAGGTCGTGATCGCAAACACGTCCCACACGAGCGGCGACCGGAAATTCGGCCACAGGAATCGCGAGTTGGGGTATGGGATCAGCCAGTAGGCGTGCCACACCCGTCCCACGTGGATGAGCGGGAACAGGCCGGCCGTCATGACGGCAAAGACCGTCATCGCCTCCGATGCGCGGTAGATCGCCTGACGCCAGGGCGCACGGAACAGGAAGAGGATGGCTGAAATCAGCGTGCCCGAGTGGGCGATGCCGACCCAGAACACGAATGTGGTGATATACACGCCCCATCCAACGGGAGCATTCAGCCCGGAGACGCCGATGCCCTGGTAGATCTGGTAGAACCACGATCCCAGGAAGACCGCGACACCCGCGGCGGCCATGCCGAAGAGCACCCACCACCCCTTGCCGGGGCGGGACAGAACCTTGAGGACATCGCGATTGACGGCCTCGTACGTCGCTACATCGGGGTTGGGGAGCGCCCCGCGCTGTCTGGCGTCTGCCGTTGCCATGCGCTAGTGCCCGGCCTCTTCCACGTCGTGCAAGGTGACCTTCTGGAGGTAGTGGACGGCCGGCTGTGTGTTGATCAGTGCGTCGAGGACACGGTATGTGCGCTCGTTCTCGGCCAGGGCGGCCACCCGCGAATCCTCGTCCTTGATGTTCCCGAAGGTGATGACGTCGCTCGGACAGACGCTCTGGCACGCCGTGTAGACCTCTCCGTCGCGCACTTCGCGCCCTTCCACCGCCGCCCGGTTCCCCACCTCTCTGATTCGCTGCACACAGAAGGTGCACTTTTCCATGACGCCGTTGTCCCGGACAGTGACGTCGGGATTGAACTGCCAGTTCATCGGCTCGGGAATCTGCTGTGTGTATCGGTACCAGTTGAACACACGGACCTTGTAGGGACAGTTGTTCGCACAGTAGCGCGTTCCGACGCAGCGGTTGTACGCCTGCGCATTCAGCCCGTCCGGCGTGTGGTAGGCCGCGAACACGGGGCAGACCGGCTCGCACGGCGCGTTGTTGCAATGCTGGCAGAGCATCGGCAGGAAGCGGATGTCCACCGGCCCCGAGTGCGAAGCGTCCACGGTCTCGTAGTACCGTTCGATGCGCAGCCAGTGCATCTCCCGCCCCATCGTGGCCTGTACCTCGCCGACCCAGGGAATGTTGTTCTCGGCCTGACAGGCCGTGACGCAGGCACCGCACCCCGTACACTTGTCGAGGTCCATCGCCATCGCCCACCTCGGATGGTCCTCGCCGTAGTATCCGAAGTCGGAACCCGGAAGCGGGAAGTCCTGGGCGCGGCCCTCGGTCTCCACCGTGCGGAACCCGCCTCCTTCCTGGAGCTCCCGGAGTTGGCCGTGACCCCCTTCTGCAGCGTGATCCGCTTCGTCGGAGGCGTGTCCGAGCGCCGAAAGCGCCACCGCCGGGGTGACGTTGCGGTCGTCCTGGTCGCTGGAACCCTCGGGAGAGGTCAGCCAGCGCCACGCCCCGGTGGGGGTGACCGTTGCCCGCGTCGACACGAGCGCCAGTGCCCCGGAACCCGCGTCGGTCGCGGCGCCCAGAAGCGTCATCGGATTGACGCCGTTTCCGTCGGCGAACTGACCGTAGTTCGTGTGGCCGCCGCCCATCGCGACTGCCACCGCGTCCTCACGTAGGCCGGGGTAGGGCCAGACCGGCACCTCGACGGCTCCCTCGGCGGTGGCCACGCTCACGACATCGCCCTCGCGGAGCCCCAGCCGCTCCAGGGTTGCAGGATTCACCTCCACCCAGGAATGCCACATCACCTTCGAGACCGGATCCGGCAACTCCAGCAGCCACGGGCGGTTGGCGTGGCTCCCGTCGCCGAAGCGAGGCGAGGGGTACACCAGCAGCGTCAGCTCGCCATCGCCGTCCAACCCGGGCGCGTCGAAGCGAACCGCGGTCTCGGGGGCCTGCAGTCCGGCTACCTGAGGCGTCTGATCGCTGTAGGACACCGAACCCGTGCGAAGCGCCGTTCGCCACAGCGCATTCGGATCGCCGGTGAGGCCAGCTGCTTCGCCGTTTTCGCCCAGCCAGCCGTCAAACGCGGCGCGCAGGTATTCGTGGAAGGTTGCCGCGCCAGCGTCGTGGCCCAGCCGGCGCCCCACGTCCAGGAGCACGTCGGCCATAGGCCGGGAATCGAACATGGGAAGGGGACGCATGGCCGGTTGCCGAACGGCATAGGTTCCCGGTCCCGGCATGGCGTCTCCCCACGACTCCAGGGGGTGCGTGTCGGGGAGAACGAGGTCGGCGAGGGCCGCGGTCTCGTCCAGCGTCGTCGCAAACGCGACCTTGAACGGAACCCGCGAAAACGCGTCCTGAAAACCGGATGCGGGCGGCAGGGTGTAGGCGGGATTGGTCCCGGACACGACAGCCACGCCGTAGGTGCCCGCGCCCATGTTTGCGATCGTGCCGGCCAGGGAAGCGTCGCCAGGGGCGCCGACTTCGGCAGCGGAGTCGATGTGGAGCGTTTGGCCGAGGCTGTTCGCGGCCACGTTCAGGATCAGAACCGCCAGGTTCGCCGCGGTAGCCCCCTCGTGATGACCCGCCAAGCCAGGCCCGAGTGCAAGCACGGCGCCCTCTGCGAACTGATCCGCCAGTTCGTTCAGGGCGTCGACCTCGACACCTGCAACCTGGGCGGCCTGCTCCAGCGTGTACCCGGAGACCATGTCCGTGTAAGGTCCGGCGTCGCTCCCGCGTCGCACCAGCTCTCCGGCGAGTGCCAGGGCGATCTCGGCTTCGGCGCCGGACCGTGCCGGGATCCATTCGTCTGCGTTCTGCCCGGTCAGCGAAAGCCGGGGACCGACGAACACGAACTTGCCCTTGACGCCGTCGTCCACGCCGTGCATCCGGGCGAAGTCGGCAGCGAACTTCACCGGTGACAGCCACGTCTCCAGGAAGTCGGCGCCGAAGGAGACCAGCAGGCGGGCGGCCGCAATGTCGTATCGGGGCAACGTGTTCACGCCGAAAGCGATGTTGACCGCAGCGCGGAGCGGAGCATCGTCGAGCGGGTCGTGGACTACATGTTCCCCGTTCAGGGCGGCCAGGAAGCCATCCAGCAGCGCTCCCTCGGTCGGCCCCTTCCGTCCGGTCAGGAAGAGCGGCCGGCCGCCAGCGCCCAACCGCTCGGTCAGCATCCCGATCGCCTCGTCCCAACTGATCGCTTCGAATCCGCTGGCCCCGGCCCGCAATGGGCTGGCGAGGCGATCCGGATTGTAGAGCCCCTGCAGCGCCGACACGCCACGCGAGCACAGACCGCCGCCCGAAACCGGATGATCCGGGTTGCCCTCGATCATGACCGCGCGACCCTCGCGGGTCCGGACGCGGATGCCACATCCGCTGGAGCACTCGCCACAGGTGGACGCATACCAGGTCGCGACTCCCGGGGTGATCTCTTCGGGAGGAACCACATACGGGATCAGGCGCTCGATCTCGCCGGTGGAACATCCGGCAACGGTCGCCCCCGCACTGCCCGCGCCGAGGACCTTCAGGAAATCCCTTCGCCTGAGACCGTCGCTCATGAGCGCACCGACCAAAGTCCTAGTAGTGACATACCGTGCAATCGCGGGACGCCCCGCGCTCGAGGTGACAGGAAACGCACCAACCCATCTTGAGATTTCCTGCGGCCGGATCCATCTCGGTCAGCACTCCCATCTCCTGAACCTCGCCGTGACAGGTCTGACACTCGACGCCGGCGGCGACATGGCGGAAGTGCGGGAAGTTGACGTGGTCGGAGACCTTGTAGATCCGGCGCCAGGGAATCGGCGTCCCGGAGTCGTGGTACTCGCGCACCTTCAGCACTTCTTCGGGGTTGTTCCTGCCGCTGATGGCTCCCTCGCGGTGACACCCGATGCAGGTCGCCACAGGCGGAATACCGGCATCGACGGACCGCTCCGCGGAAAAGTGGCAGTACTGGCAATCGATCAGCCACTGTCCGGCGTGCGTGTCGTGGGGGAACTGGATGGGCTGCGACAATTCCCCCTGCTCGGCCATCCCGGTATCGCCTTCGTCTTCGGGAGCCTGTCGGCTACCGATCAACGCGACTGCCAACAGGATCGGGGCCAGGCAAGCCCCGGCCACCAGCCACAACCGTTTCATATGGGGGTAGGCATCGAGGTCCGTTGCCGGACCTGGTTACTGGGTTGGTAAGGGTCGACCGAACGGCGGCAAAACGCCGACGCAAGGTAGGTGAGGCACCCGGTGATGTCAACGAGCCCGAGTGCGTCCACATGAGGTCACGGACGGCCGGTCCATGACCCGGTCCGCCGGGGTGCGCCGGCCATGCCGGTACGCTAGACTAGAACGCCATGGAGTCGAAGCGTACCCCCCCTGCCAGCTCCGCCGGCGCGAGTTCGCCCGACCCGGGCGGCGGCGACGCCCCGGGCGTGCACCTGACGACCTTCACTCACGAAGGCAGGTTCTGGGACGTGTTCCTGAAGGTTGTCGAAGACCCGGCAGACCCGGATTCCTGCAGGGCCCGGCTCCGTTTTCTGCCGGCCGACCGAGGCGACCACGAAGAACCCGTTGAAACGGCGGTCGTCATCATCGAGCCCAGCTACGCGGAAGCGCTGGAAGTCGCCCGTGGGTACGACCGCTATCATTTGTCGGCGATGCTCCGTTCCGTCACTTGAATCCGCAATCGGACCCCCGGACCTCTCGCGACACCGAGGCTCTTCGCTGTCTCCTTCTGCAGGTTCGCGACGCCGACGACCCCATGGGGCCCCACGAGCTGGTTTCCTTCCAGCGAATCCTGGCACCGTTCGCAGTCCGGATCTCCATCTTCGATCTTCTCGAGCGGTCGCTTCTGCCCCGGGATCTTGAAGGCGTCGACCTGGTGCTAATGGGAGGGAGCGGCAAGTACTCGGCCACGAGCACCGATCCCTGGCTGGAGATGGCACTCGATTCGCTACGCCTCGTACATGCGTCGCAGGTGCCCGCGTTTGCGTCTTGCTGGGGCTTTCAGGGGATGGCGGCCGCCATGGGTGGGGAGGTCGTGCATGACCGTGGGCGGGCCGAAGTGGGCACGCACGAACTCGTGTTGACCAGCGCAGGGCGTACCGATCCCGTCTTCGAGTACCTCGGCAGTCCCTTCCGCGCCCAGTTCGGTCATGAGGACCTGGTGGAGACGCTGCCGCCACGCACCACCCTGCTCGCCTCTTCGGCGAAGGTGGTCAATCAGGCGTATCGCTTCGAGGACGCTCCCATCTACTGTACCCAGTTTCACCCTGAACTCGACGCCGACGGCCTTCGCTCCCGCTTCCTGACCTACCCCAGGTACGCTGCGTATATCGCTGGCACCACGCTGGAGGAACTGCTGGAGAACCTCGAGAACACCCCGGACGCCGAACGGCTCGTCCGTCGCTTCGTTGAACTGCGCGTCATGCGATAGCGGGGCGAACGCCAAAGCCGCCGCACCGCGCAACCGCTCTCAGGCCGTCCTTACCCAGCGCACCAGTTCGCGGAGTGTGGGCCGCTTCCCTTGCATCAGAATGCCCACGCGGTAGATGCGGCCCGCCACCCAGGCCGTGCCCACCAGTGCCAGGGCCATGAAAACGAGCGACAACGCCACCATCCACCAGGGCACCGCCCCCGCAACCGCCCGCGGAAACATCATTACCGGGCTGAAGTAGGGGAACAGCGCGACCCAGTCCATCCAGGCGAAGCCGCCTCCCTCGATCGTGGTCATCTGCATGATGAAGGGAACGACCAGGAGCATCACCAGGGGGAACTGGGCCTGCTGCGCGTCCTCCTCGGTGCTGCACATGGCGCCCACGGCCGCGAAGAGCGCGGCGAACAGGAAGTAGCCCAGGAGGAAATAGACGGCAAGCAGGGCAATGTCTCCCGCACCGGGAAGGTACTGGAGGAACCCGCCCAGCTCCGTCGATGGGAACTGTGCCGCGATGAAGGGAATCCCGAAGAGGGCCAGTACCGCGCCGGAGCCTGCCCAGATCCCCACCTGCGTCAGCCCCATCGAGCCGACACCGAGAACCTTGCCCAGCATCAGCCGCCACGGCGTGACCGATGAGATCACCACCTCGACGACACGATTGCGCTTCTCGTCCAGGACGGAGCGCAGCACGTATTGCCCGTACAGAATCATCGTCAGGTAGAGGAGGAAGGCGCCGGCGAAGCCCGTCGCGATGCCCCTGATCCGCGCCACCTCGGCGCCTTCACCGCCCGTGCTCTCCACCACCGACTCGTAGTCGAGCTGCCCCCCTTCTATCAGCGCACGCACCGTCCCCGCGCTTTCCATCGTGGACAGATGGAGTTCCAGCGCCGTTTCCACCACCGCGCTTTCGAACAGGGCCCGGCGAAGTGCGCTCGGCGAGTCCTTGCCCCGGTACGCGAACACCCCTTCGGAAAGCGTCAGGTCGTCGATGACCAGATACCCTTCGAGCTCGTCCTCCAGAACCCTCCGATCGAGTTCGTCCAGCGCCACAACCCGGTCGACGAGTTCCATCGAGTAGCCGTAGGACTGGACCCGGCGGGCCACTTCGTCTCCGATCCGCCCGGTGTAGTCGACGAGTGCGAGCTCGCGCTCCGAGCGTTCGGCCTGGATGCCGAGAAACGCACTGAGCCCGATCATGCCGAGCATCAAGACCGGAATCGCGATGGTCGACAGAATGAACCCCTTCGTCTTAACGCGTTCCAGGTACTCTCGCCGCAGAACGATCCAGACCTGTCTCATCGGCCACCTCCCATCGCCGCCATCGGGGGTTCCTCGGCCTGCTCGCCCGCGTGTCGGACGAAGATCTCTCGCAGGCTCGGTTCCAGCACCTCGAATCGCCGCAGCGCGACCCCGGCCTCCATGGCCGCAGCCAGGATTGCGTCGTATTGGGCCTGGTCGACTGCCGAAAGGTGGTGAGCGTCGTCCACCCTCTCGATGTCACGGATGCCAAGCCGCATGAGCCACCGGTCGTCGCCCTCGAACTCCACGGCCACGGCACCGGAGCGCTCCCGCCGCTTGAGCTTCTTCAGGTCGCCGTCCAGCACCTTGCGGGACCTGGAGATCAGGCAGACCCGTTCGCAGAGACGTTCCGCCTGTTCCATCAGGTGCGTCGAAAAGAGAATCGTCTTGCCACGCTCCCTTTCCTCGCGAACGATGGCCTCGAGCACGTCCTGATTGATGGGATCGAGCCCGCTGAAGGGCTCGTCCAGGATCAGCATGTCGGGATCGTGCAACACGGTGCCGATGAACTGGACCTTCTGCTGCATGCCCTTGGACAGTTCCTGGACCTTCTTCCCGGACCACTCCGCGAGCCCCAGCCGTTCCAGCCAGTGGCCCGCCCTGGACCGGGCCATCTGCCGGGTCAGACCCCTCAACTCACCCAGGAACACCAGCTGCTCCAGCACCTTCATCTTCTCGTAGACGCCGCGTTCCTCCGGCAGATACCCCACGCGGCTCCTGCGGGCGAAATCGGGGAATCCCCCAAACAAATCGACCGTTCCGCGATCGGGGAGCAGGATGGCCATGATCATGCGGATCATCGTCGTCTTGCCGGAGCCGTTCGGGCCCAGCAACCCCACGATCGCGCCGCGGGGGATGTCAAGGTCGAAGTCGGAGACCGCCGTGTGCGAACCGAACGACTTGGTCACACCCGACAGCCTTACCGCGAGTTCTGTCACTGTCCACACTCCGTTTGTCAGTGGCTCCTGGGCTGCCTCGCAGGCGATTGCGGGAAGGTACGCCCTTCGCGCGGCGAGTGCCCGGATGGGTACGGAAGCCAACCTGGAATGATTCAACGGCTTGGGGCAACGCCGTTTACCCGATCCGCGCGCGACATTGCAGCCAGTTCGGGGGAAATTGATTATATTTTTCGAGTATCGGGATCCTGTTGCGGGTCGACGGCGCCGTCACTTCAGACCGGTCCAATGCGGTCGCCAGCGGAGAGGATCAGGGATGATGGATCCCGGCGGACCTGTCGGGACTTGTTGAGTATCGAAGGAGTTTGAGTGGCAATCTACCGAACGCTCTACTACGGAGATGTGACGGTCGGAACAGGGGGGCGGCTGACCATCCCCCTGGGTATTCGAGCGGATTGCGGCATTCGGAAGGGCGACACGTTGACAGTTCGTGTGGAGGAAACGCCCAGGGGGACCCGTCAGTTGGTCATGTGGCGGAACGAACCCGATTCCGAGGACTGACCTGTCACGCGACAGCCCCGACGGCCGCCGCGGTCATCGGAGTTCGCTCCACCGGACCAGCTCGCCCAGTGGCCGGTTGCCGTCGTGCATCCAGTCCGCCTCCGGGTAGGGCACCTCACGGAGCGGGACCACCCTGGTGACGCCGAGTCCGCACAGTTCGCGGGCAAAGTCGACCCGGTTCGCGTCGATCCCGGCGAGCCCCACGGTTTGAAGAACCGGAGCCAGCCGGGCCAGTGCCCGGAGGCAGGCTTTCAGGTCGGGTACGGCCACCACCCAGACCGTGCGGCTCCCCGAAGGCTCGAAGGCGTCCGGGGACGCGAGCACAACGGTCCAGCGCGACCGTTCACCGTGCCATAGATCGATCTTTTCGGACCCGGTTCCGGCAGATGCGGCGCCCTTCATCCTGAGCCGCCCCCTTAGCTGGTGCAGCGCCGACAGATCCGAAGGTCCGGCCTGACCGGGTGGAAGCACCTCTTCCAGCGCCACGAGTTCGCTGGCTAGCGAGGCGCACCACCGGCGAACCGCCCGACGGGCCCCCAACACGAACACGAGCTGGGTACTGACGCATCCCCGCTGGTCGAAGAGAACCGCCGCGCGAGCCGCTTCCGCCGCCGCTCCAGGCGCCCGACCGGGGTCCACCACGGCCACCCCGACGCGGTGGGGATGCTCGATGAGGCGCGTCGAAGCCGGCGCACGGGCACGGACGGACTCGATGGTCGCGTCGCTCCCGTATACGACGACCTGATCCGCCGCCCGGAACACGTCCCGTTCCCACGAGTCCCAGTCTTCCGCCCCGCCAGGCCAGTATTGCACCGCCACAGCCGCGCCGACACGCGCGTCAATGCGTTGCACTTCCCGCGCGAAACGGACCGTGAGAGCCACGTCCCCGGCCCCCGGCTTCGCCAGCACGGCCGACTTGACGAGGAGCGCCCGGATCATGGATGTGACCGTTACGCCCGGTACCGTCCCCGCGCCGAGATGCAGCGTGAGACCCGGACCGGCCGCCCGGATCGCCCGGGCACCTCCGGATACGAATCCGTCCAGCACCCGCGGGTCGGCAAACTCGGCCGCGACGAGGTGCCTAAGAGTTTCGCCGTTCCACGACACCGCCATGCCGTCCAGGATCTGTGCCGCCATGGCGGTGGACATCCCGGCGTTCGCGGCCACATGACCGACGGCATCGCCGTCCAGCCCACTCACCAGGGCATCTGTCGCCCCGCCCAGGAGCTCAACCATTTCCGCCACGGGGATCGACAACAGATCGGGCGCCGCGGCACGCAGGGAGGTCACGAGCGCAGGGGACGCCTGGCTGTCCGCCTGCGGGTGGCGAACGACGAGTTCACCTGCCCGGGTTTCGGCCAATCGCTTCGGCGGCCTCAACCGTGCCGGCCAGACCCAGCCATCGACCCGCCCGGGGTCGGGCGCCCTCGCCGGGATGGTCAACGCGGACCGTCCACGGAAAGAGCGCTAACCCGCGTCAGCCGTAGAAAGGACTCCGCCGTCAGCGAGCAGCCCCGCAAACTCGCGCCGGGTGCCCGTCCGAGCAGGCGTACACCGCCACTCCTGGTCGTGCTGCCGAGATCCTCGGTCAGGATGTGGCAGACCGACCGGGCGTTCGCCAGATCGCAGTGGGCCAGCAGCCCGGGCTCACCGGACGGCAGGGGTGACAGGTCCGCCGGATGGAGCGCGCGAGTGCGCACCCAGGGCGGGAAACGATGTTCGCGTTCAACCGCCGCCCCGGCGCGGCCCGCGACCCCGTCGTAGGCCTGCGACAGCATCTCGGTCATGCCGTATTCGTTGATGACATGGGACTGCGGGACCCCGAGGCGCTCACCGACCCGCCTGTAGAGCGTCGCACGGTCCACCTCCGCCACCCGGCCCTTGAATCCGCCCGTCTCCATGATCCGTGAGCCGGCGGGAAGGGAGAGCCGCACCGCGCCGAGTCCGTCGAGAAGCTGGACCAGCGCGAACGCAGTCGTCAGCAGCAGTATCGGCGCCGTGGTGGCGCCAACCGCCCGAACGACCGAATGGACGTCGACGCCGCTCTCCGGGTTGAATGCCCATGTCGTCTGCGCGACCTCGGGCTCCCGGGCGATGAAGCCCGCCATTGCAGACAGGGAGGAATCGAGCGCATCGTCCGGCCTAGGGATGAGCGAGACCAGCGCGAGACGCGGGGCGCCGGACCCCGGCCCGCAGTCCGCAAAGAGGTGCCGCCGGTAGTTTCCGCGGGCCGCCGCGAGGTAGAGGTCCACGCTCGCGACGTGATGCTCGCCGCGCCGCGAGGCACCCGCCGTGGTACCGCTGGTGCGAAAGACGACCTCGGCAGCACCGGATACGATGGGCACGTCCCTGAACGCGGACACGGGCACAGGGAGTATCTCGAGCCAGGACGACGGTTCAGAGCTCGCAACGCCATCCCAGTAGCGGCGCAGCGTCGGGTTGGCAGTGCGCTGGGCCGCATGGACCCGAAGCGCCATCCGATCGAACTCGTCATCATCGCGGAGGCGCTCGCCGCCCGCGCGAAAAAGGGCCGCCAGTTCCCGGGTCAACTCCACACAGTCAGGCTCCGCCACGCCGCACTCCGGCTAGCCTGCCGGTCCGGTGCCCCGCACGGCGCGCCCCCCCAGTTGTCCGGTCTGCTCGCCGTCGCGAATCGTGTGGACCCCCGAAACGACAACGTGCCCGATGCCTTCGGGGTATTGATGCGGATCGTCGAAGGTCGCACGGTCGCGTACGGTGTCGGGATCGAGGACGACGATGTCCGCCACGGCGCCCACTCGCAGCACGCCACGGTTGCGGAGCCCGAGCTTCCGCGCAGGGAGGCCCGACATCTTGTGCACGGCGCTCTCCAGGCTCATGGCCCCGCGCTCACGCACGTAGTGACCCAGAACCCTGGGAAAGCTGCCGTAGCCGCGAGGGTGCGGCGACGAGCGCGAGAGCGGTCCGTACGGCGCGTAGGCCCCGCCGTCGGAGCAGACCATTCCAAGCGGGTGGGCCAGCATGCGCTCCGTGTTGTCCTCGGACATGCCGAATCCGATCATGCCAACGCTGCCGCCCGCGTCGCGCAGCAGCCGCACGGTGAGGTCGTAGGGATCCTCGCCCAATTCGGCTGCCAGCTCGCCGAGCCGACGCCCCCGCGCGGCCGCGTTGGGGCCGCCGATCCGGGTGATCTGCACCGCGTCCCACGACCCCAGCAGCGCGATCTTGTCGCGGCACGCGCGCTCAAGCGCCGGGCCCGTCTCGGGATCGGCGAGCCGCTCGAGGAACCGGGCCGTGCCGCCGGCCCGCGCCGACGCGGGGAAGAGGTTCGACAGCCCCGTCGCGTAGGCCACGTAGGGGTAGCGGTCGAAGTGCACGTCGACGCCTGCCGCCCGCGCGGCCTCGATCGCCGCGAAGGCCGCGTCGGCCTTCCAGTGATTGCGTTCTCCCTGCGCCTTGAGGTGCGACACCTGCACCGCCACCCCGGCCACGCGCCCTACGTGAAGCGCCTCTTCGAGCGCGGCCAAGAGGCGGTCGTCCTCGTTGCGCATGTGCGACGCGTAGGGGTAGATCGTGCCGTGCAGTTCGCCCGCGAGCGCAACCAGTTCGTCGCGGCCGGCGAAGCTGCCGGGCGTGTATTCGAGCCCCGTGGACAACCCCACGGCGCCTCCCGCCAGCGCCTCCCGCACAAACGCCCGCATGCGCTCAATCTCGGAAGCCGTCGCTGGACGGTCGCCGCCGCCCACGACAAAGCCTCGGATCGCGCCGTGCCCGACCATCGACGCCACGCTCACCGCGGGGCGCTCCCGGTCGATCCGGTCAAGGAACCCGCCCACATCGCGGAAGTCGATTTCCACGTCGAAGTCGCGGCGGTAGCGGTCGCGCGTCAGTTCGAACGCGCCGTCGCTCCAGGGGCCGATCGACGAGCCGTCTTGGCCCACGACCTCCAGGGTGACGCCTTGCCGCACCCGGCTTTCGGCGCGCGGATTGACAAGGAGGGAGAGGTCGGCGTGGGAGTGGATGTCGATGAAGCCGGGGGCGACCGCCATTCCCCGCGCGTCGATCTCGACGGCGCCCGCCGCGGCGACCTCGCCGACGGCGGTGATGCGGTCGCCGTCGACGGCGATGTCCCCGCTGCGCGGCGAGCCACCCGTGCCGTCGTAGATGGTGCCGTCGCGCACTACCAGTGTCTGGTGCCCGCGGTTGGCCGCGACCCAGGGCGCGGCAGGCCGCCCAAGGCCTGCCAGCCCCGCAAGCCCGGCCGTGCCGCGCGCAAGGAAGGCGCGTCGCTTCACTTCCCGTCGCTCCGCATGGTGGCGCTTCCTTCAACCCCCAGACTTCCCGGCGCGATCCCGCCTGAACGCAGGATCTTCAGCTGCTGCCGCGTCTGCTCGTTCTTCACGAGGTCGAGTGCCGAGACCACGTGGTTGTCCATATCGGCGTAGTCGTCGCCCGGAAAGCCGTCGGCCTCCGCCTGTGCGAGGGCTTCGCGCAGCCCGCGGATCTCCCGGCGAGCCTTCTCGAGGGCCCGGTGGAGTCTGGCGAGTGCGCGGCGGGTGTCTGCGTCGGTATTCATGACATCTAAGGATGCACCCCTTGTCAGCGGCGGATCAACGGTCCGGCCGGCTCGCGGGGTCCGGGTCTGCGGCAGGATCTCTGTCGTCAACGGGAAACCGGGTCATTTCCGCTTCCCGCGGTTGCGGCGGTATGGGCCCGCAAGTACCTCTTTAAACAGCCTTTTGGTGCACCCGTGCGCTTCCCACCGCGGGTTGCCGGCACCGCAGTCACCAGACCACGGAGGGATGACCCGTTGAACCAGTTCAGACCATGCACCCTGGCCGTACTGGCGGCCGGCGTCACCGCCCTCGCCGTCGCCACCCCCGCCACCGCGCAGGACCGCTACGACATCGTGCTCGCAGGCGGGCGAGTGATGGACCCCGAAACGGGCCTGGACGCCGTACGAAGCGTGGGCATAAACGGCTCGGTGATCGTCGCCGTCTCGGAGGAACCGCTCGACGGCGATGTGGTCGTCGACGCCTCCGGGCTCGTGGTCGCGCCGGGCTTCATCGACCTGCACGCACACGGCCAGACCAACCGCGCGAACGAGTTCCAGGCACGCGACGGGGTGACCACCGCGCTGGAGATGGAGAGCGGCGTCGGGGATCTCACGGCCTACCTGACCGAGCGCGGCACAGGCGCGATCCTGAACTACGGCGCCACCGTGTCGCACATGATAAACCGGGCATGGGCGATGTTCGACCGGGGCGACCTCCTGCGGCGCGCCGAATCCATGCTTGACAGCGACCCCGAGGCCGGTCTACGCGAGCTGGACCGCATCGCCGGCGGCGCGCGCTACGAGCCGGTTCACGCGGACGAATTCGGAGCCCTGTGGGCGGCACTCGCCCAGGGGCTCTCGGAGGGAGCGCTCGGGATCGGGATGGCACACCAGTATTACCCGGGCGCGTCGCTCGAGGAGATCCTCGACGTGTTCAGGTTCGCGGCCTACGAGAACACCACCATCTACACGCACGTGCGCGACATGAAGATCAGTGCCATGCAGGAAGTGATCGCCAACGCGGTCGCAACCGGCGCGTCACTCCACATCGTGCATGCGAACAGCTCCAGCCTGTGGAACATCGAGCCGATCCTGGAACTGATCGGCGGTGCCCAGAGCCGCGGGTTCGACATTACCACCGAGGTCTATCCCTACACGGGCGCTTCGACCGGGCTGCAGTCGGCGATTTTCGATCCCGGCTGGCAGGAGACGCTACAAATCAGCTACGGCGACCTGCAGTGGCAGGACACCGGGGAGCGGTTGACGGAAGAGACGTTCAACAGCTACCGGGCCACCGGCGGCACCGTAATCATCCACATGATGCGGGAGGAGTGGATCCGGCACGCGCTCGCCACGGACTTCGTGATGGTCGCTTCGGACGGCATGCCATACGCGCCGGGGGCCCACCCCCGCAGCGCCGGCACCTTTTCGCGCTTCCTGGGCCGCTACGTCCGTGACGAGGGGCTGATGCCGCTCATGGAGGGCCTCGCCAGGATCACGATCATGCCGGCGAAGCGGCTGGAAGGCATGACCGACCAGGCCAGGCGCAAGGGGCGGATCCAGGCCGGCGCAGACGCCGACATCACCGTTTTCGACGCCGACCGGATCATCGACACCGCGACCTTCGAGGACGACCTGTCCTACTCCGAGGGTGTGGTCCACGTCCTGGTCAACGGCGAGTTCGTGGTCCGGGACGAGGAGAACGTCGCCGGCGCCATGCCCGGACGGGCAATCATAGGAAGGTTGAGCGCAAAATGACTACTGCAAGGATTCTGCTCACCGGCTTCGCGCTGGCCCTCGCCGCGCAGACCGCCGTCGCTCAGGACTACGACATCATCATCCGCAACGGGCGCGTGCTCGATGGCACCGGCAACGACTGGTTCAACGCCGACATCGCGATCAACGGCGACGAGATCGTGCGTATCGGACGCATGCCGGACGCCACAGCCCGCCGCGTGATCGACGCCACCGGCCTGTACGTCTCGCCCGGGTTCATCGACCTGCATTCGCACTCCGACGGCGCGATGACCTCGGAGCATCTTGAGGCGCGCCGGGCCAAGAGCCTCAACAGCCAGGGGCTCACGACGGTGATTGGCGGGGCGGACGGACGCAACGCCAGGTGGCCGATCAGTTCCGAGATCGCGGCGCTGCAGTCTCAGGGCCACGCCATGAATTTCGTGCCGATGGTGGGTCACAGTACCGTTCGCAGCGCGGTGATGGGGGATGATTACGAACGCCCCGCCACGGCCGGTGAGGTCGCGCGCATGCGGCAAATGGTGCGGCAGGGGATGGAGGCCGGCGCCTGGGGGCTCGGTGCGGGGATCGAGTACAGGCCTGCCCGCTTCAGTGACCCCGAAGAGGTGATCGCGCTGGCCTCCGAGGTGGCGCCCTACGACGGATTCTACGTCGCGCACCAGCGCAGCGAGGCCACCATGCCGCTCTGGCAGCTGCCCAGCAACGTGGACGACTGGCCGGTCGACGGGCTGCAGGGGCTCCAGGAGACGATCAACATCGCGCGGGAGACGGGGATTCGAGTCGTGGCGAGCCATCACAAGTCGCGCGGGCGCTCCAGCTTCGGCCGCTCGGGCCACGACACGCTGGTGGTGAACGCGGCCCGGGCCGAAGGGCTGGAGGTCTACCTCGACGTCTACCCGTACGAGACCTTCGGCGGCGGCGCCCGCCCGATGATCCCTCGCTGGAGCCTCGTGGCCGACGGCGTGGACGTCAGTGGCGGCCGCGACAGCCCCTCCTACTACGCGGCGGGGATCTTCAGCGACGCGCAGGCCCATCTTGCGCGGCGGTGGAGCGACCCCGTGACCCGGGAGCGGATCGCGCGGGACATCGCCTGGATCGTCGATCACAACGGCGGCGAGGACAGGGTGGTGGTTGTGGACTATCCCGATCCCGGGTTCGTCGGGAAGACGCTCACCGAGCTGGCCGGGGAAATGGGCGTGACCTTCCAGGAGGTCGTGGTCCACATGGCTCTCAACGGGTACCCGGATGTGATCGGCGGGGCCTGGACCCGGGGCTACGGCATTCACGATGTCGACGTCATCAACTACTACAAGCAGGAATACACGGCCACGGCCTCGGACGCCGGGGTCAGCGGAGTCGAGGGCGTGCCGCAGTTCGCGTCGCGGCCCGGCGCGCATCCGCGGCATTTCGGGGCGTTCACGCGCAAGATTGCGCACTACGTGAAGGACCTGCAGGCGATTTCGCTGCCCTTTGCCGTTCGCTCGATGACCGGCTTGCCGGCGCGAATCATCGGGCTGCCCGACCGTGGGCTGCTGCGCGAGGGATATAGAGCGGACGTCGTGATCTTCGACTACGAGCGGCTGCGGGACCGCGCGACCGTGCTGGAACCCGACCTGTACAGCGAGGGCGTGGACTACGTGATGGTCAACGGCGTGCTGACGATCGACAACGGCGAGTTCACGGACGCGCTGCCGGGGGAGGTGGTGCTCCGGGGCGGTCGGCCAGTCAGCTGAAGTGACCGCGGAGGCCGATCCGCTGGACCTTGTGATCGTCGGGGCCGGGCCTTGCGGCCTGGCCGCGGCGGTGGCCGCGAAGGAGAGCGGGCTGAGCCACGTTGTCATCGACCGTGGGTGCATTACCGAGTCGCTGACGCACTACCCCTACTACATGACGTTCTTCTCCACGGCCGAGCGGCTGGAGATCGGCGATGTGCCCTTCACGATCCCGGAGCCCAAACCGACGCGGCGCCAGGCGCTGGCGTACTACCGGCATGTGGTAGCGCATCATGGGCTGAGGGTGCGCCAGTATGAGGAGGTGATGGGGATCGTCCGCCGGAAAGGGGGCGAATCGGCGGACGGGTGCGGCTTCGTCGTGCATACCTGCACACGGGAGGGGCGCGAGCGCCGGATCCGTGCGCGCGCCGTGGTCATCGCCACCGGCGGCTTCGGCGAGCCCAATCGGCTGGAGTTGGAGGGCGGCGATCCGGAAGGGCGGGTCATCCACTACTACAAGGATCCCTACCCCTTCTTCGACCAGGACGTGATGGTGGTCGGGGGAGGCAATTCCGCGGCGGAAGTCGCACTGGAGCTGTACCGCAACGGGGTCCGGGTGCGGATGGTGCACTTCCTGGACGTGTTCGACCGTGGCGTGAAGCCGTGGGTGCGGCCCGATATCGACAACCGGATCGCGAGCGGCGAGATCCCGATGCACTGGGGATCTCGTGTGGCGCGGCTGGGCCCCGGCACCGCCACGATCGTGCACGAAGAGATCGGTGAGGCCACCGAGGTCACGAACGACTGGATCCTGGCCATGACCGGATGGCGTCCCGATCGAAAGCTGCTGCACGGTCTGGGTGTGGAGACCGATCCCGAGACGGGGATACCCGCGCACGACCAGGCAACCATGGAAACGAACGTCGCGGGCGTGTACATCGCGGGCGTGATCGCGGCCGGCTACAACGCCAACAAAATCTTTATCGAGAACGGGCGGGAGCACGGAAGGCTGATCGCCAGGCATCTGGCCGCGCGGACGCCGGACCGCATGGACGGCTTCGGTCGGTGACGCGGCGGTGGACTGCCCTGGTCATGGCATGGCTGGTCCTGAGCTGCGCCGATCCTCCGACGGTCCAGCTGCCCCTGGCCACCCAGTTTCCCGTGGACGATGTGCACCTCGGCATGACCTTCGGTGAACTCCGGCAGCGGCGCCCCGATGTGATGCTCATTCCCGACACCGCTACGGTCGTGGAGGAACTTGGCGACGGACGCTTCCACTACGCCTTCACGTCGCTCGAGCGGAACCAGGCGCCCGGCCGCCGTTCCAAACTGGTGTACATCGACCGGGCGGACGATGAGGTTCGCGGCGACTACGCGCGACGACGGTGGGATTCGCTCGTGGTCGCGCTCGCCGGCGAGTGGGAGGCGGAGCCGACCTGTTCGTCGATCGAGTACGGCCGGCTGAGGTGGCGGCGGGCGACGTTCCTGGAAGATGGACAGCTAGTGGCAGCAACGGTCGATGTCGTCGGCATCACGATCGGCGACGCCGGACCGGGCGAGGGACAAGTCGTCACGCGGGTGTGGCTGACGGACCACATCTCACCGGTTTCGTCACTGCTGGCTGCACCGGACGCGATCCGAAGCCGGTTTCCGGCCGGCTCCTCCGGCGCCGAGACAGGCTGTCCCGACCGGTAGCCATTCGGGCCGGGCGTCTTTTCAGCTATCTTACGCGCCTTTACTCGATGGGTGGAGTCGGTATGCCGCAGGTTCGTTCCGAAGCCAGTGAAGTCACGCTGACGCTCCCCGACGGCGCCGGGCTTGTGATCGAGGCCGGTACGCTCGCCGGAGTCGTTGTGCGTTCGATCAGCGAGAGGCTGCTGCGCAGGGCAGTCGCGGTCGAGTTGGATGGAGAGGTCCTGGATCTCGTCACGCCCTTGCGGCGCGGGGGTTCGTTTCGAGTGCTGACCCCAACGGACGAGCAGGCGCTGGCGGTGCTCCGGCATTCCGCGGCTCACGTCCTGGCGAGCGCGGTTCGGCGGCTGCGGCCCGACGCCGCGATCGGATTCGGTCCGGCCATCGACGACGGGTTCTTCTACGACTTCGAGGTCGAGGAGCCCTTCACGCCGGCCGACCTGGAGGCATTCGAGGAGGAGATGCGACGTGTTTGCGAGGAAGCGAGCGCGTTCGTGCGTGAGGAGGTCAGCCTGCCGGAGGCCCGCAGCCGGATGGCCGACGACCCACTCAAGCTCGAGAGGATGGCCGACTTCGACGCGGACGACGTCATCTCCACCTACACAAACGGGGAGTTCACCGACCTCTGCCGCGGCCCGCATGTGCCCGATACCAAGCATGTGCGGCACTTCCGGCTCTTGAGCACGGCCGGTGCGTACTGGAGGGGCGACAGCAGCCGGCAGATGCTGCAGCGGATCTACGGAACGGCCTGGTTTCGCGAGAAGGACCTCAAGGCGCATCTGAATCGGCTGGAAGAGGCGAAGCGGCGCGATCACCGGGTCCTCGGCAAGCGCCTCGATCTGTTCGAGTTTCATCCGTCCGCGCCCGGTGCCGCCTTCTGGACGCCCCGCGGCACGGTGCTCTACAACGCCCTGCTCAGGTTCGAGCGCGAGCTGCAGGAGCGGGACTTTCTCGAGGTCAAGACGCCCCTCATGTACGACAAGTCGCTCTGGGAGACCTCGGGACACTGGGGGAAGTACCGCGACGACATGTTCATGATCCTGAACAGCGGCTCGGGGGAGCACGATGCATCGCTGAAGCCGATGAACTGTCCGTCACACTATCTCCTCTACCGGACAAGGCTGCGCTCCTACCGTGATCTGCCGCTCCGGTACGTGACATTCGACGTGCTCCACCGCAACGAGGTGACCGGTGCGCTATCCGGGCTGACCCGCGTGCGGCAGTTCCAGCAGGACGATTGCCACTGTTTTGTCAGGGAGGAGCAGATCCCGTCCGAAGTGGCGTTTCTTGTCGACTTCATCGTGAGCTTCTACGGCGCGTTCGGGCTTGGGGCGCGCATCCGGTTCGCGACGCGGCCCGAGGTGAGGATCGGGACGGACGAGCTGTGGGATCGCGCCGAAGGGGGACTTCGCGCCGCGCTGGAGAAGACCGGGCTTCCGTATGAGGTCGAGGAGGGCGACGGTGCCTTCTACGGGCCGAAGATCGACTTTGCGATCACGGACGCAATCGGCCGTGAGTGGCAGTGCGGCACGATTCAGCTGGACTACGTCGCGCCGGAGCGGTTCGAGCTGGAGTATGCGGGGGCGGACAACCGGATGCACCGGCCCGTGGTGATTCATCGCGCGGTGGCGGGGTCGCTGGAACGCTTCATCGCGATCCTTATCGAGCATTTTGCGGGGGACTTGCCGCTCTGGCTGGCGCCCGAGCAGGTGCGGGTGATCCTGATCGGGGCGGATGCGGGTGAAGCCGCGAGCACGGTCGCGGCGCGGATGACCGAGGCAGGGCTGCGGGTGGGGCTGCATCCCCGCGCCGCAGAGGTCGACTTCCGCGAGGAGATCAAGGACGCGTCACACCTCAAGGTGCCGTACATGGCGATCGTGGGCCGGCGTGAAGCGAGAGATGGTACGGTGTCGCTGCGTGCGCGCGGCGCGAAGAAGAGACAGGTGACGCTGCCGGTCGAGGAAGCGGTGGAGCGTCTGCGGCGGGAATCGGAGGGGCGGCTGCCGTGGGGGACTGCGGATACGATGGCGGCGGCGGGAACACCGGGGGGTGATCGCGGGTAATCAGTTGCCATGGTGAGAATCCCGCGCGTCGCCACGGCCTTGTGCGTTTCTGCAATCCTTCCGGCGTGTGAAGGCGCACCGGTTGGCAACGTGGCCGGCGACCCGATCGAGTTGAGCGAATCGGCTATCGAGATACTCGGGGGCTCTGACTCGCTGGTGGTGGCCCGCGACCTGGAAATCACAGCAGACGGATCCGTCTGGATCTTGAACTCGGCCGAGCCCCTTTTCGTGGGATTCGGCCCGGATGGCGAGGCGCTCGGCTCTCACGGACAGTCAGGCAGAGGACCCCGCGACTTCCCCATGCCCGCGGGATTCATTGCGGGAGGATGGCAGGGTGACGTCTGGGCCCTGGACCTCGTGCGCCACGCGATGATCCGGATCTCGCAGCCGGACGCGGACTGGGAAGAGATCTCGCTGCGGTCGGCTTCCCTCCTCCCTGGCACGGTGCGGGGCGGCAGGAGCATGCTGGGCGGCTCGGTACGAACCGCGAGACTTGGGCGGGAGTTCATCGTGCCCCGTACGAGCGCGACGCTGGAGGGCGGGGTCCTGGACTACCGGTTCGCTGTCATGCGGCCCGACTTCGTCGCCTTTGATCCGGAAACCCGCGAGGCCCGAATCCTCGTGGCACTCGCCGAGGTGTTCGAGGACCCTTCGCGCACCTTCGATCCGATCGAGGGAGGGTTCGGTTTCCCGCTGTGGTATCGGCTGTGGGCTTCCTGTGGTGAGAACGTCATCCGGATCTACGATCGGGTGACGAATCAGCTCCGGGGCTTCGACGGGTCGGGTGCCGAGTTGCCGCCCATCATCCTGCCCCCGGCGCCCTTCACGGAGGCCACGGCTCGGCAGTTTGCGGGCGCGGTGTTCGCGATCAGGCAAGCCGAACTGACGGGAGACGTCTGGAGCCGACTCAGCCCTGCGGACAGCGTCCGGGTGATGAACCAGATGGTCCGGTCGGTCAGCGGCAGGCCGAGTGAGCTCGCCAGCTACCTGCCGCGCTACGTGGACTTCCGCTGCAGTCCGGACGGGACGATGTGGCTGAACCCGGTCGATCTGGACGCCGGCGGCCTCAGGGGCGCTACGCTGTGGCTACGAATCGCGCCTGACGGAGTCATTCGCGAGGTGCACCTGCCCGAGCGGTTCGATGCCCTCCGCTTCTCGGATTCGCATATCTGGGGCGTGTACAGGGACGAATTGGACGTACCGGCGGTGGCCTCGATCCGGCTTCCCGCTGGTTGAGAGGGCCCGCCTGGCGGTCAGTTGGGCACCAGCCGGTATTTCGCCACCCGCCACGGCGGGATGTCGGGGATTAGCAAGACGTAGAGATAGCGGCCACCGCCCACCACCTTGCTCCCTTCCGGCAATGCCACGTCTTCGAAAAGCTTGGCTCCGGTGTGGCGGTTGTAGGCTTCCACATGCGTGTGGAAGAACCTCAGCCCCGGGGGCAAGCTGGTTTCGTCCGGACGGCCCACCGTAAACACGAGGTAGTCGTCGGCGAGTACGTCGATTCGTAAAGCCACATCGTAGCTCGCGAGCAGATCCCGCATCCGATTCGGGTCCGGCGTTTCGCCCTCCCGGAACGCAAAGTAGCCGGCGGGGATTTCCGGGATTCTCCGAAACGAGGACGACGGCTGGCCGATGGTGCCGATCGAGTCGCCCGCTCCGTTCAGAATCGTTGCCGGATACAGCAGCGAAGCCATGATGAACAGCGAGTCGCCCGCTGCGGCAGTTGCAAGGCTTCCCATGGCACCCCAATAGGGCTTGTCACGAGCCGGCGTCGTCCAGCTGCTCCACAAGACCTGTCCGTCAGCCAGGCGATGAAAGATGCCTACCTGCTGCCTTGCTACGCCCAACGATTGGAGCTCTGCGGTGTTTTCTGGTGTGTAGCCGGTGAAGAGGACATCGTCTTGAAAGGCGACGAGGCGACCGAAGACGTGGCCGTCGAGCGTGAACAGGGAATCCTCGGCCAAGTCGGCGTGAAGGTAGGTCAGCCGTGCATCGCCCGCACTGACCACAACTCCGCCTGCTGGAGTCTCGGCGAGGCCAATGATCCTGCGGAACTCCCAGGGCCCGTCGCCAAACCGGCCGAACGCCGCCTGGAGTTCACCGGTCTCGGAGTAAGTCCTGACGCGGGGCCGAAGTCCGTCGCCCATCAGAAAACCGCCGTCGCGCCGTTCCAGAAAGATCCCGACGGTCGCGACAGGATCGACCGGATCGTCGCCTAGCTCGATGACTTCTTCCAGCTGGAAGACCTCGTCGAACGGTGGTGACGGGACGACAGGGTCCTCCTCCTCGCACGAAGCCACGAATCCGGTCGCTGCCAGGCCGAGCACAAGCGGCCACCGACCCTGCAGACTTCGCATCATGGAGGCGCAAGCTGCCCGCTGGAGCGGATGACCCGACCCTCGGCCACGCACCCCGTCAGCTGATCGTGCGCCTCCAGTTCGTTATGATCTTCGGTGCGTCCTCCAGGAGATCGTTGAGGTCGGCGATCACGCCGTTCACGATGCCGGAGAGTTCCTGCGCCCGCTGAGCGGCCCCAGCCTCGATCTCGGTGAGCACCTCCATCTGTCCGACCGTCGGCCGCGCCTGCGGGCCCGAGACGGCACGGGAGATGTTCCGAAGCTGCTCGATCAGACGGGGCCAGTCGCGGTAGCTCATCGATCCCGGCGGACGGCGGACTTCGGCCGACACGGCCGTCAGCTGACCCTGCGCGTCGCCAGCGACGGCCCTCACCTCTTCCTCGTTGGCCAGATCCTTGCCCTCGATGGACTCCAGCAGCCCGTCGATCTGGCCGTTCAGGTCGTTGATGGTGCCCATCATCTGGTTGAGCTGCGTCTCCAGGTCGCGCGCACGCATGGCCGCGGCGAAGCGATCCTCGTACACGGCCTGCGACGCCGCCACGTTCGGATCACCGCGGAGCTCGAAGTCCTTCGACAGCTCCTGGTCGCCCAGATCGACCGTTGCCGTGTAGGTGCCCGGCACGGCGGGCGGACCCGTGGAGCCGAAGAAGAAGAAGAAGAACCCGCCACCCGGAGGACCCTCTCCAGGGACCGGCTCCGCGCCGGTCCAGCGGAGGTCCCAGATCGCGCGGTTCACGCCCGGCTTGATATCGCGGTGCTGGAATTCGCGCACGAGCACGCCGTCGCTGTCGGTGATGCGCACGTCGACCGAGTTGCCCGCGGCCTCGGCGGCCTCATCCGAGAGATGGAAGTGGATCCATGCGCCGGGATCGGGGTTCTCGCCGGCGAAGCGGCTCTGGCCGAAGTTGCTGGTGCGGCCCCACATCTCCCACTCGGTCGCCATGCGGATGTCGAAGAGATGGGCGTCCTGGCCGATCGCCTCGGTCAGCTCGACCATCGGCTGAATGTCGTCCAGGATGAACGCGCCGCGCCCGTGGGTGCCGATGACAAGGTCGTTGTACTGGCGCTGGATCTTCACTCCCCGCACCGACACGCGCGGAAGGTTGCCGCGGATGTCCACCCACGTGTCCCCACGGTCCCAGGAGGCGAAGATGCCCCGCTCCATACCGACGAAGAGCAGGTTGGGGTTGGCGGGGTGCTGCCGGACGACCTTCACGTAGTCGTCCTGGGGGAGCCCGGCGGAGATGTCGCGCCACGACTGTCCGTAGTCGCGCGTCTCGTAGAGGTGCGGGGTGAAGTCGTCAAGGCGGTGGTTGTCGACGGCCATGTACGCGGCCCCGGCGTCCGTGGGCGATGCCTCGATGTTGCCGATCCACGTCTCGGCGGGCAGACCCGGCACGCGGTCGCGCACGTTCGTCCATGTCGCGCCGTTGTCGCGGGTGATCTGCACGTTGCCGTCGTCGGTGCCGACCCAGATCACGCCCGGCTCGAACTCGTCCTCGGCGATCGTGAGGATCGTGGTGTGGAATTCGGCGGCCGTGTTGTCCAGGTAGACCTCGCCGCCGGAATCGAGCTGCTTCTCCGGGTCGTTCGTGGTGAGGTCGGGGCTGATCACGTCCCACGAGTGGCCGTAGTCGTTGCTGCGGAAGACGACGTTGCCGCCCCAGTACACCGTGCCCGGGTCGTGCGGTGAGATGACGATCGGCGCATCCCAGTTGAAGCGGTAGCGCGCCTGGAACATGCCCTGCCCCTGCGAGCCGATCATCAGCGGCCACGGCTCGATCGACCGCATCTGCCCCGAGTTGATGTCGGTGATGCGGAAGTAGCCGCCCTGCGCGTTCGAGTAGATCAGGTTCGGCTGACCCGGCACCGGCACGGTGTAGAAGCCGTCGCCGCCGGATACCGTGTAGAAGTAGCCGGGCAGGATGCCGCGGCGGTCGTTGAGCCGGCTCGGGCCGCACCAGTTGCCGTTGTCCTGCAGCCCGCCGCAGACGTAGTAGGGATCGCGGTCGTCCACGAAGATGTGGTAGTACTGCGCGAGGCTGAAGTTGCGGAAGATGTGGAAGTTGGCGCCTCCGTCGTACGACACCTGCATGCCGCCGTCCGAGCCCGAGAGGATCCGCTCACCGTCTTCCGGGTCGATCCAGTACGCCTGGTGGTCGCCGTGCACGTCGTTGGCGATGCGCTCGAACGTGCGGCCCCCGTCGGTCGATTTCGCCAGCGCGCCCGACAGCGTGTACAGCGTCTCGTGGTCGGACGGGTCGGCATAGACGTCGGAGTAGTAGAACGGTCGGAAGTTGATGAGGTTCTTGTCGTCGTTGACCATCGTCCACGTCTCGCCGTAGTCGTCGGACATGAAGAGGGTGCCCGCGGTGGGATACTCGGTGATCAGGTAGACGATGTTCGGGCGCGACTGAGCCACGCTGACTCCGATGCGCGCCATGGGCTCGTCCGGCGTGGTCGTGATTTTCTTCCACGAGACGCCGCCGTCGCGCGAGACGTAGAGCGCGGTCTCCCTGCCTCCGTCGTCGAAGCGCCACGGCTTGCGGCGGAAGGTCCACATGCCCGCGTAGACGTTCCGGGGGTTGGTCAGGTCGATATCCATGTCCGAGCAGCCCGTATCCTCGTCGATGAAGAGCACGTGCTCCCACGACTGCCCCCCGTCGGTGGTGCGGAAGACGCCACGCTCGCGGTTGGGTCCCCATTCGTGGCCCATGGCGCAGACCAGCGCCACATCGGGGTCGCGCGGATCGACGACGATGCGCTTGATGCGCTCGCTGTCATCGAGGCCGAGGTGGGTCCAGGTGGCGCCCCCGTCGGTCGAACGGTACACCCCGTCGCCGTACGAAACCGAGTTGCGCGGGTCCGCCTCGCCCGCGCCGAGCCAGAGGACGTTGTGGTCCGACGGGGCAAGCGTCAGCGCGCCGACCGAGTAGGTGTTCTCGTCGTCCCACTGGTGCTCGAACGTCACGCCGCCGTTGGTGGTCTTCCAGACGCCCCCGTTGGCAGCCCCGACCCAGAAGGTACGCGGATCACCCGGCACTCCGATGATCGCGGATACGCGTCCGCCCATGTTTACGGGACCGATGTGGCGCCACTCGATGTCGCCGAGGGCAGCCGAGACGGTTTCGGCGTCCTGGGCCTGGGCCGGGTTGGCCGCGAGCGGGGCGAGGGCTAGCGGGGCGATGAGTGCGAGGGAGAGCGGGAGTGCGCTTTGGGACGACTTCATCTTCATGTCGGGTGCTCCGGGGGTGGCTTCCTGTGGCAGTCGGCAAGCAAGTGGGCGGCCCACACTAATACAAGGGAACTCGTCGCGGCAAAACCTTGCGGGGCTGGCGTACGGACTCCTCCTAGCGCCCACCCCCGGGCTCGTCCTCCACGAACCCCCGGTATCCCAGCTCCCGCTGCCGTGGCCAGACCTCGTCCAGCGTCTCCGCGTCGAACAGCCGCCCGTTCATCATCACCTGCTCGACCAACACGGTGTTGCGCAGGTCGTCGAGGGGATTGCGCGACAGGATCGCCAGGTCGGCCAGCTTGCCGGGCTCGATCGAGCCGAGTTCGGTCTCGAGGCCGATGCCGTTCGCGCCGAAGATGGTGGCGGACTTGAGCGCGTCGTGGTTCGACATGCCGCCCGAGGCGACCATCCACAGCTCCCAGTGGAACCCGAGGCCCTGGAGCTGGCCGTGGCTGCCGACCCCCGCGAAGCCGCCGTCAGCGACCACATCGGCCAGGAAGCGGGCATGGTCCTCGAAGACGTACTCCTCGTCGATCGCCCACGCGACCGAACCCGCCGCGCCGGCGCGCCGCCGGGTGCGGGAGTCGAGGGTCTCGCGGGGTGTGAACCGCACCAGGCGCTCGTTGCCGAGAACGTCTTCGGTCGTGAACCAGTAGATCTCGCCCATGGGGCCGCCGAAGGAAACGATCAGCGTCGGCGTGTTGAGGACTTTCGTCTCCGAGAACAGGCGGACGACATCGTGGTAGAGCGGGTAGACGGGCAGGTTGTGCTCGATGCCCGGGTAGCCGTCCATGGCGTGCGTCAGATCGGCCTGGTAGTCGAGTCCGGCTTCGGTCGTCGGCATGAGTTCGAGCTCGCGCGCCGCCATGACGAGCCACTGCCGCTGCTGACGGTTGCCCGACAGGTACATCTTGAAGGTCTTGGTGTCGTAGTAGTCCGAGTAGCGCCGGAGGACGTCGCGGGCGTGGTCGAGGTCGCGGATGCCCTCCAGGGCCTGGTAGTTGGCGAAAACCCCCGGGCCGGTGGAGTAGATGCGCGGGCCCAGGATGTCGCCTGACCGCACCCGGTCGGCGTAGGTGAGGACGTCCGAGACGCCGGTCTGGGGGTCGCGCGTGGTCGTAACGCCGAAGGCGAGGTTCGCGAGGTAGCCCCACGGCTGCGTGGTGTGGACGCCGGCCGGCGGACGGAGGTGGGCGTGCGTGTCCACGAAGCCGGGTGTGATGGTCATGCCGGAGACATCGCGGACCTCGGCGCCGTCGGGGACGGTGAGGGAGCCGGACGGGCCCACCGCAGCGATGCGGTTGCCGTCGATGAGGATGTCGCCCCGTTCGATGACCTCGTCGCCGCGCATGGTGATGACGCGGGCGCCGGAGAGCAGGAGCGTGCCGGTGGGGAGGTCGCGGGGGACGTCGAGGGCGACACGGACTTCAGTGGGCTGGTAGCGGGCGTCGGAGGAGGAGGACTCGGCAGGGGCGTCGGCTTCGTCGGCCTCAGCTGCCTCCGCAGCCTCCACGCTGTCCGCAAGGGCCTCTGCGTCGGCCAGGTCGTAGCGGAAGTATGCGTTTCCGAGCGCCCACACCGCCTCCTCGCCATCGCTGCTCCACGACTGGAACTCGCCGCCGGACTCGGTGATCCGGATGACCGGAACCGTGGCGCCCGAGGGACTCCGCACCGAGACCGTCGGAGCCTCCGCGCCCACCTGCGGGACGGTCACGAGGTAGAGGTCGTTGCCGACCTTGGCCAGCGCCCGCCCCCCGGCGGGTGACATCAGAATCGAGGACGCGTTGGCCGGGGAGCCGCTGCGGTTGGCGGAGAAGCCGGTGACCCTGAGGTGTTCCTTCTCGTCGGTGCCGTCCCAGCGGATCGACACCAGGCCGCGCGCGCCCGCGTGCAGGTAGATGCGGTCGGGGTGGTCGGTGCGGAAGTGCGGTTGGGAACGGCCCAGCGATTCCGCCACGACCGTCGCCGGGCCTGGAGCGCCGCCATCCGCCCCGTACCAGACGATGTCGGCCTGGCCACCGCCGCCGGCGCCTTGCAGACGTGCGCGCACCGGCCTCTGCAGCGCCACGATCCGGTCGCCGCCGGGCGACCATGCGGGGGATTGCAGATAGCGCGCCGCGTCCGACACGCGCCGGGCGTCGTCGCCATTGGCCGGGATCTCCCAGAGATGGCCACCGTCCGGCTCACGCCAGCTCACCGCCGCCAGCGACTCGCCGTCGGGCGACCATGCGGGATGGAACAGGGCACCGTCGACCTCCGCGCCGATCCGGCGCGGGACACCCCCATCCGCTTCCATCACATACAGCTGGCCAAGCGCGGTGAAGGCGATGTCGCTGGCATCCGGCGACAGGGCTACGTCGCGGATCTGGCGCGCGCGGAAGGTGGGCGTGTCCTCGACCGGGTAGTCGAAGTCGAGGCGCGGGCCCGCGTGGATGACCACGTCGGCGGTGAAGGGGATCTCGGTGGGCTCGCTGCCGGCCGTCTCGCCGGCGTCCAGCGGCACGCGCCAGAGCCGACCGCCGTAGGAAGCGATCAGCGCGGCGCCGTCGGGCGTGAAAGCGTAGCCGGGGAGCAGGTCGAGCGTCGCGCGGCTCTCCATGTCGTCGCGCTGCACGGGGTAGACGAGCCAGCGTTCGTTGCCCGTGGCGAGGTCGCGGGCGCGAAGACCTGTGGCGTCCTCGTGGCGGGAACCGTAGACCAGCGTGGCGCCGTCGGGGGAGATGGCCGGACGGAACCCCGACCCGTACCGGCCTGTGACCGTCGGGCTGCGGCCGGTCTCGCGGTCGTAGCGGACGAGTTGGTACTTCGGGAAGGCGGCGTCGTAGGTCCAGTCGCGGGTGCCCTGGGCGAGGTAGATATAGCGGCCGGTGGGATCGAACGCGGCACCGATGGCCTTGAGCTGCTCGGGCTCGCTGATCAGGGCGATCCCGCTGCCCCCGTCGCGGTGGAAGAGCCACGGCTTCGCGGCGCCGCCGAGCGGGCTGAAAGTGCGGGACGCGACCAGGTACTGCCCGTCGGGCGACCATTCAGGTGAGGTGTAGAGGTTGTCGTTGCCACGCGTGATCTGGGTCGTGTCGGAGCCGTCGGCGCTGAGCACCCACAGGTTCTGGCCGCCGCTCCTGTCCGAGACGAAGACGATTTCGCTTCCGTCGGGGCTGTAGCGCGGCTGGCTCTCGAAGGCGGGGCCGGTGAGGAGCGGGGTGGCCGTGCCGCCGTCGACGGGGAGGGTGTAGAGGTCGCCGAGGAGGTCGAAGACGAGGGTGGCGCCATCGGGGCTGATGTCCACCGAGATCCAGGAGCCCTCGCTGGAGGTGAAGCGGATCTCGCGGGTTGGCTCGAGGGGGAGGGAGGCGGTGGCGAGAGAGTCGTTCTGCGCCGAGCCGGCGGCGGCTTCCTGGGCGTGGGCGAGGGACGCCGGGAGAGACGCGATGGACGCGATGGCGACGAAGGTGAGGACGCGGCTCTTCATTTCGGTTACTCCCCGAGGCTGTGGCGCCGACGCCGTTCCGGCACGCTAGGCACCGTCTCGAACCTGGCCTGAGAAAAATGGCGATCGGTGGTCAGGGCCTTGTCCAGGCCCAGTTCATGCATCACGACGAAGCTCGTGCAGTCTGTAAACGAGAAGTCCTTGTCGGTCCACTCGAAGAAGCGCGTCCGGGCCTTCTCGGCCCGCGAGGCATCGATGCGTTCCCAGCGTATCCGGGAACTGGCGTCGATCTGGGCCCACCATTCGGCGGCCGCGCGCAACCCCAGCCGCACCCGAATTAGCGTCAGCACCTCGTCGATCACATAGTCTGTCGAGACCAGGATCCCCCCGCCCTCCAGGCACGCGTCGCGTTCCCGACGGCTGGCCTCGTGCGCCGGATCAGCGGCGTCGGCCATCGCCGTCCAGCCAGCCGTGTCGACGAAGAGCACCCGGCGACTGGGGGGGCTACTCACCACCCTGGCCATACAGAACGCGGTCGTGATCCGCGGCGGTCAGCCCGTCAGTCGACTGGCCCACCGCTTCCGCCCCGTACAGCGAATCGTCCTCCAGTGGGCCGAGAGCGACCCCGCCATGCAGCGGCACGATTCGAAAGGCCGGGCGGCTCCGGTAGAGCACCGTGAAGTGCTCTCCGCGCTTCACCCTCTCAATGACACGCCCCATCTCGTGCCGGAGCGTCTTGACGTTGATTGTGTTGGACATCGTCGAACCCTTGGACGCTGCGTGGTGAGTGGCTAAAGGTAAACTTAAGATAACCTTTGGCAATTGGTTGTGCGGCCGGCGGACGATCGCGCACCTGTGTGGACCAACCCCTCGCCACAGCCGTCGTGCTGTTAGTTCAGTTTATGGCGTATCCTGAACTATGAGCCTGACAGCGGCTGCACCGCTACCGTTGGCTCAGTGGTGACACCATCAAAACAGCTCCTCCCCCGGCAACCTCGACGCCTGTTCCAGCCAGCTGACCAGCAACTCCTCGTCAGGCTCGTCCCCCTCGTGTATGTGGAAGTACCGCACGTGCTCGTACCTGGAGGTCACCGGCGGCACGGGGCGCAGCGAGCCGCCGTTGAGGAAGGTCACCTTGATGTACTTCGTGAAGCAGTGGAACGAGAGGAACCACCCCTGGCCTTCGATCCCATAGAACGGCGAGTTCCACCGGACCGCCTTGCGGACATCGGGCACGCTCCGCTCGACAAGCGAGTCCAGATATCGGCCGACCTCGCGCTTCCAGCCCGGCATCGCCGCGACATAGGCCTGCACGGGCCCGTCCCCGTCACCCTTCGGGATCTGGGGATTCCCGCCCGAGAGGAGTTTCGGATTCGCCACAGGGAGTCGGCCCGCTCGGCCTCAGCTGGCCACGGCCTTCACCTCGCCCCGGCCCTCAACTCGCCGCCGGCATCACCCGGTACTTTTCGAACCACGCCACGATGTTCGCGATCTTGGCCATCAGCTGACTCGGGCGTCGGCTCATGTCGTGCGACGCACCGGGCAGCCGGATCACCGCGGTGTCGATCCCGCGCATCTTGAGCGCGTGGAACATCTGATACGACTCCGACAGCGGCGTCCGCAGGTCCTCCTCGCCGGTGATGATCATCGTCGGCGTGGTCACGTTTCCGACCAGCGACAGCGGCGAGAACCGCCAGTAGGGCTCCGGATCCTCCCACGGCAGCCCCTCGTACCGGCTGTGGTAGTAGCCGTACCAGTTGTCCGCGGTCAGCGTCTTGCTGATCCAGTTGACGACGGGCTTCTGCGACACCGCCGCCCGAAACCGGTCCGTCTTGCCCACGATCCACGCGGTCATGATCCCGCCGGCGCTGCCGCCGGTCACGAACAGGTTGCTCTCGTCGACGTACCCCTGCTCGATCACCGCATCCACGCCCGAGATCAGGTCGTCGTAGTCCTGGCCGGGATAGTTGTGGTAGAGCAGGTCGCCGAACTCTTCGCCGTAACTTGTGCTCCCCCTCGGGTTGGCGTAGAGCACGACGTAGCCTGCCGAAGCCAGAAGCTGCATCTCGGCGGAGAACCTGTCGCCGTAGTTCGACACCGGCCCACCGTGGATCTCCAGGATCAGGGGATAGCGGCGGTTGGGGTCGAAGTCGGGGGGCTTGACGATCCAACCGTGGACCGCGCGGCCGTCGTAGGACGACTCCCACCAGATCTCTTCGACCTCGCCGAGGGTACGGTTGGCGAGCAGGTCGCTGTTGAGGTCGGTGATGGTGCGGGCGCCGGCGCCGGGCCCGCCCACCGCGAGCTCTCCGGGCATGTCCGGGCGGGTCTGGTTGAGCGCGAAGGTGCCGTCGTTCGCGACCGAGAACGAGCCGCCGCCGTAGGGGCGGCCGTACGAGGTGCCGCCCAGGTCGCCGGCCAGGACCTCGGTGTCGCCGTCGAGCGTGGCGAACCCGACCTTCGAGTTGCCCTCGTCGTCGTACTGGAAGTAGACGCCACTACCATCCGCGGCCCAGACAGGGCTGGAGACGCTGCGGTCGAGGCCGGCGGTGAGGGTGCGGTGGCCGCTACCGTCCAGGTTCATGACCTGGAGCTGGCTGACCTGGTAGGTGCGCGTGCGGTCCTCGTAGCCGACGAAGGCGACCTGGCGCCCGTCGGGCGAAACGGCGGGACTGCCGTCGGGACCCGGGCGGGCGGTGAGCGCGCGGATGTCGCCGGTCTGCACCGACGCGATGTACAGCTCCGAGTTGCGGTAGTCGAGGACATCCGGGTTGCGGTTCGCGGAGAAGAAGAGGTGCGCGCCGTCGGGGTGCCAGGCGGCCGCGCTCGAATGCTGGAAGTCGCCCGCTGTGACCTGGGTGGGCGTCCCTCCGTCGACCGGGATCACGAAGATGTGGCTGTAGCCGAAGTCGAGGTACCCGACCCCGTCCTGACGGCTCTTGAAGCGGTCCTCCATGATCGGCGGCGCGGCCCACTCGGCGCCCGCCGGCGGCCGCGGCGGGGCGGCCAGGCTCGGCGCTGGGTACGGCACCAGCATGTTGAACGCGATGTGGCAGCCGTCCGGCGACCACCTGAGGCCGCTCGGCGGCTCAGTGAGCTGGGTGAGCGTCGCGGTCTCGCCGGTGTCCATCCAGCGCAGGTGGATCTGGCCGGCGGCGGTGTAGGCGATCCGCGTGCCGTCGGGTGACCAGCGCGGCGAACCGCCTTCGCCCAGACGCCGGTGATCGGAGCCGTCGGCATCGATGATCCACAGTTCGGAGCGCTTGCGGTCGCGCATGATGTCCATCGAGGTGCGGATGTACACGACCTGGCTCCCGTCGGGCGAGATCTGCGGGTCGGCCGCGTACTCGAGCTGGAAGACGTCCATGGGCTCGAAGCGGGACTGGGCGTGGGTGGGGGTTGGTGTGGTGGAGGCCGTAATCAGGATGGCTATCGCTGCTGCTTTTGCCGCCGTCCGGCGGAGGGTGGCCGGGGTGTTTCGTTCGATCATGGTTTCGTCGCGCTCCGGGGGATCGGATTGTGGTATTGAGGTTCCAAGTTCCGTAGGAGCGGCACGGGGTGCAACCGGGAGGAGGCGCCGCTACGTCGACTCGGGCACAAGAGCCATGTAGGCCTCGTAGGTCTTGGGTCCGGGGGCGGCCTTGATGCGTTCCCAGGCCGCCACAGCATCAGCCCGGCTATTGCCCTTGTTCGCTGGGTCCGTCCAGTAATCCGTGACGAAGTTGTTGAATCGAGCGGCGGGGATCCGCGGCAAACGGCCCTCCGAGCACATAAGCTCCAACAATCGATTGGCAAGGTCCGCATATGTGATGCGCCGGCCTGCCTGAAGTTGCGCGCGGCGCCAGTCGTTGAGCCAGTACCACTGGCCCGACTTGTCTCTTAGCGCCGGATCGCGCGCGTGCACGAGGGCTCGCAGGAATGTCTTCGTCCTGCGGTCGTCGACGTACGCCCGGACTGTGCTTTCCGCCGCCAGCGTGTCGCGCTGACCGCCGGGCCGTTGATGAGGTTCGGGGTTGGCGGGCGTAACCGTTCCCGTTCGAAGAAAGTCCCGGATAAGAGCCTCAAGCTCAAGCTTCCGCCGTCGGCCGACGGCGATGCCGAGTTCACGCGCGAAGGTCTTGAGTTCTGTGGCATAGAAGTAGCCGTCGTCGAACTCCTTGACCGACATGGAGGCATGGAGCTTGGCCATTCCAATCTCCAGGGACTGGCAGATCGCACAACCGTGGACACAATAGTCCGCGGATTCAGCTGTGGGGTGCAACAATATAGTCAACGCCACCGATACGCCTCGCGCCGGTGCGCGACGCCTACCCCAAGCACGATCAGTTCATCCTCGAACACTCGCGTCTCGCAGCGATTGGCTCCTGGCGTTACGATGCTGCCGAAGTCCGCCAGGTATTACCCGTCCTACAGGATCCATTTGATGAAAACAGCAATGAAGGGGCCCGTCTCCATCCGAAGGGCTTCAGTCGCCACAGGAGTGCTAGCACTTCTTGCCAGCACCCCCATCACCGCCCAGCAGTACGACTACCCCGACCCCTTCCCGGGCGGCTACCCGAACCTCTCGGGCGCCAGCGGCGCGGGCAGAATGTACATGGAGGGCTACTTCCCGCCGCCGGTCACCGCGTCGCCCACCTACCCGGCGTGGTCGCCCGACGGCGAGTCGATCGCGTTTGCGTATCAGGGGCGCATCTGGGTGGTGCCGGTCGAGGGGGGCACCGCGCGCCAGGTCGCGAGCGGGCCGGGGTACCACTCGCAGCCGAGCTGGTCACCCGACGGCGCGCACATCGCGTACGCGGCCGACATCGACCGCAACTTCGACATCTTCGTCGTCGAGGTAGGGGCGGGCGCCAGCGGGGCAACCGCGAAGCCGCGCCGCCTCACCACGCACCCGTTCCTCGACCTGCGCCCGCGCTGGTCGCCCGACGGCGGCCGCATCCTCTTCACCACCGAGCGCGACGGCACCTTCGACCTCTGGGCCTACGACATGGCGCGCGGCGAGGCCGCAGCCGTGATCGCCGACCCGCAGGCCAACGACATGGCCGGGGACTGGGTCGGCAGCACCGGCGATATCGTATTCGTGTCTCGGCGGGGCCAGGCCGCGCTCGGCTCCGGTTCCCTCTGGAGATGGCGTTCCGGCACCGGCGAGGCGGAACTCCTCCTCCGCATCGAGACCAACTACCAGGCGGCGCCGGTCGTCGCCCCGCATGGGGGCATCGTCTCTTACATCACAGACTCCTCCGGCAACAACGACATCTACGCCGTCCCAAGCGAGAGATCGCCCCGCGGCATCCAGCCCGTGCGGCTGACGCACACGCGCACGGACGAGTACTTCCCGTCGTGGTCCCCCGATGGCGGCCACATCGTGTACGCGCGCAACGGGGGCACCGACGACCAGCCGCGCACCATCGACAGCGGGATGGGGTTCGGGCTCTACATCGTCACGCGGGGAGGCGGCGCGCCCAGGCCGGTGCGGATCGACGACTACGCGTGGTCCGAGCCGACCGGCCAGGTGCGGGTGCGGGTCGCGGATTCCGTCGGCGAACTGCTGCCATCGCGCATCTACCTGACCGGCGCCGACGGACGGGCGTACTTTCCGGACACCAGCTATCCGCGCGTCGTCAGCGTGACCGAGGACTACTACTTCCACTCCGACGGCAGCTTTTCGGCGACCCTGCCGGTGGGCGAAGCCACGCTGGAGGCCTGGCGGGGCTTCGAATACGAGCCCGTTGCGCGCACGGTCGACGTGCGGGCGGGCGAGCACACGGTCGTCGAGGTCCAGCTCGACCGCTGGATCGACATGGCGGCGGATGGCTGGTATTCGGGCGACAACCACATCCATCCCAACTACGGCGGCCACTACTTCGTGACGCCCGACGACCTCCGCAACAAGGCCCACGCCGAGGATCTCAACGTGGCCAACGGCATGATCGCCAACTACTGGGGCAACAGCCGGGTCGAGGACCTGGAGCACTTCCTGGGGCATCCGCATCCGCACGGCGGTCCGCGGACGATCGTCTACTACAACGAGGAGTACCGGCCGAGCTTCTTCGCGCACCTCTCGCTGCTGAACCTGGTCGAGCTGATCACCCCCTTCTACATCGGCTCGGTGGGGACCGCGCACCATGCCCTCTACCCTGACAACGCGAATGTGCTCCGAAGGGTGCATGAGCAGGGCGGCATTGGTGGTTACGTCCACCCCTTCGGGCTACAGCATCGCAATCTGGACGCGGCGGGGGTCGGATATGCGCGCGAGCTGCCCGTCGACGCGATCCTCGGCCTGGCGGACTTTGTGGACGTGGCGTGTATCTGGAGCGACGAGCTCGGGACGGCCGAGGTGTGGTACCGCCTCCTCAACACGGGCTCGCGCATCGCGGGAACCGCCGGCACGGACGTGATGTCGGACATCTGGCGGCACCCCGCGGTGGGGGCGACGCGCACGTATGTCTACACCGGTGAAGATCACCTGCACTACGACGCGTGGGCCGACGCGATGGCCGCGGGCGACAGGCGGTCGATCGACGCCGAACTGGAGATCCCGGTCGAGGGG
>VXMI01000217.1 GCA_009841165.1 Gemmatimonadota bacterium
CCGTCTGCGGCGGCGCCGGCGGCGGCGGGGGGGGTGGCCCGGGCGGAGGAGCCCCCGCGGCGTGCGGCGCGCGCCCGGGCCAGCCCGGGGGGGGGGGAAGGGGAGGGCGGCGCGCTCCGAACTTCGGGCAGATGCGCGAGCTGGCCGAACTCATCCGCCCGGGGGTGGGGATGGGTGGCCTCTTCGGTGGGCGACGCGGCGGAGGCCAGGGTAACCTTGTCGAGCCCGGGACGTACACAGTCACCATCTCCATCGGAGACCGCGCGCTGACCACGCAGCTGGTGGTCGAGCGCGTCGGTGCGATGGCCAACCCCGACCCTGAGAATCCATGAACGAATCCATCGGAATCACGATCGCCCTGACGGCCGGCGTGCTGTCGTTCCTGTCACCCTGCGTGCTGCCGCTGGTGCCGAGCTACCTGTCCTTCGTGACCGGGATGTCGCTGGAGGACCTGCAGGAGGGGTTCGACAGGCGGCGCGTCATGGTGCATGCGGCGCTCTTCGTCAGCGGCTTCACGCTGATCTTCGTGCTCCTCGGCGCGGGAGCGACCTTCATCGGGAGCTTCCTGCTGTACAACAGCGACTGGATCGCGCGCATCGGCGGCGTGATCATCATCCTCTTCGGCCTGCATCTGATGGGGGTCTTCCAGCTGTTGCCGCTGCTGAGCGAGAAGCGCGTCCACCTCGCGAACAAGCCCGCCGGATATGTCGGCACGGTGGCCGTCGGCATCGCGTTCGGCGCGGGTTGGACGCCGTGCATCGGTCCGATCCTGGGCGCGATCCTGACCATGGCGGGATCGCAGGAGCAGGTGGGCGCCGGGATGTGGCTGCTCTTCGTCTACTCGATGGGGCTCGGGATTCCGCTGCTGCTGGCGGCCTGGGCCACCGAGCACTTCCTGAAGGCGTTCTCGCGCTTCCGCCGGTTCCTGCCCGCCGTTCAGATCGCCTCGGGCGTGGTCCTGGTTCTGCTCGGGATCCTGCTGGTCACGGGCTCTTTCGTGGTGCTGGCGGCGTGGCTGAACCGCTTCACGCCCGAATTCCTGCTGGAAAGGCTATAGGAGGCCGACTGACATGGCACTCGTGACTTCGACCATGCTTGCGCTCGGCACCGAGGCGCCGGACTTCTCGCTGCCCGAGCCCTCGACCGGCGAGAACGTTGCGCTCTCGCGCTTCGATGGTGCGCCGGCGCTGCTCGTGGTCTTCCTCTCGAATCACTGTCCGTTCGTGAAGCACCTGGCGGACCACCTCGCCGGTGTGGCGACGGAGTACCAGGCGCGCGGGGTCGCGGTGGTCGGGATCAACGCGAACGACGTCGCGAACTACCCCGACGACAGTCCCGCCAGGATGGCGAACGAGGTAGCGCGGCGCGGGTACACCTTCCCCTACCTGTTCGACGAATCGCAGGAGGTCGCGAAGGCGTACCGGGCGGCTTGCACGCCGGACTTCTTCGTGTTCGACGGGGACCGGCGGCTGGTGTACCGCGGGCAGTACGACGGCAGCCGGCCCTCGCTGGATGTGCCGGTGACCGGGGTGGATCTGCGGACGGCGCTGGATGCGGTGCTGGTGGGCGAGGCGCCGTCCGGCGAGCAGGTGCCGAGTGTGGGGTGCAACATCAAGTGGAAGGCGGGGAACGAGCCGGGGTGGTTTGGATGATGTAATGCGGACACGATATAATGTCATGTCGACATTACACTAACGAGTCCGCACACTAAGCGATTATCGTATCATATATGATATGCTTCATGATCATATCATGATTATCACGAGATTATTCGCAACAGCATCGCGATCCATCCGAAGAGTCGCAAGAGTGTTCGCCCAGATCGGTCAGGCGGCGCACGGCTGGAATCGGGAGTGATTCGGTCGTTCCGAGGTGCCGCTGCGGTGTGGATCTCAGGCGGAGTACCGTCACCGCCGACTGAGGGGAATCTGCCCGGTGGTCTTGGCGATGCCCTGGGGATGTTATAGTGCTACCGAGGAGAGATATGCGGACAGCGACCGCAGAGAGCCCAAGCTCCCAAACCGCGTGGCTGAGCCGCTTCCCGGATCCGTCAGGGGTGTGCCAGTGGGGGGAGAGTCAGGCGAACTGCTGCGCGAGGTCGAGACATCCCAGGAGCGTGTCTCGACACTGAGTGCGGCCTTGTTGCGCGTCAACGCGAGCCTGGACCTGGATACGGTGCTGCAGGAGGTTGTGGACAGTGCTCGTACTCTGACCGGTGCCCGCTACGGCGTGATCGTGAACGTTGACGGCGATGGACGCATCGAGGAGTTCGTGACCTCCGGCTTCGAGCCGGAAGAGCAGAACGAGATGGCAGCCTGGCCCGACGGCCCGCGCCTCTTTGAGCACTTCAGCCAACTTGCCGCGCCGCTTCGGGTGGCGGACCTGCCCGCCTACGTTCGGGCGCTCGGCTTCTCGTCGGATCTGATGCGGTCAAGGACGCTCCAGTGCGCGCCGCTGCGGCACGGCGGCGTGTCGCTTGGCAACTTCTTTCTGGCGGAGAAGGAAAACGGCCAGGAGTTCACGAGCGCCGACGAGGAGCTGATGATGGTCTTCGCGACGCAAGCCGCGACGGCCGTTGCCAACGCCCGTGCGCACCGGGACGAGCGGCGGGCGCGGGCCCACCTCGAGACGTTGATCGAGACCTCGCCGGTGGGCGTCGTCGTCCTCGACGCCGCAACCGGCAAACTCCGTTCGGTCAACCGGGAGGTGCGTCGGATCGTCGAGGGGCTGATTCACCTGGGATCGCCGCTGGAGGAGCTGTTGTCAACGGTGACCTGGCGCCGCGCCGACGGGCGGGAGGTTGACCTCGGGGATTTCTCGATGGCGCAACTGCTGAGCAGCGCCAAGACGGTGCGTGCTGAAGAGATGACGCTCTCGGTTCCCGACGGCCGAAGCGTGACGACGCTGGTCAACGCCACGCCGATTCACGCGGCCGACGGCACGGTCGAGTCGTTGGTGGTTACGCTGCAGGACCTGGCCCAGCTGGCAGAGCTCGAGCGGCTGCGCGCGGAGTTCCTGGGCACCGTGAGCAACGAGTTGCGAGCGCCGCTCATATCGATCAAGGGCTCGACGGCTACAGTGCTCGGCGCCTCATCCGCCCCGGACCTGGCCGAGATGATGCAGTTCTTCCGGGTCATCGACGAGCAGGCGGACCAGATGCGCGGCCTGATCGGCGATCTGCTCGACCACGGGCGCATCTTGACGGGGACGCTGTCGGTCTCGCCCGAGCCGTCGGAAGTGGCCTCGCTGTTGACCCGGGCCAGGGATACGTTCGCGAGCGGCACGCGCGAGAACCCCCTTGTCATCGACCTGCCGGAGCATCTTCCGTGGGTCATGGCCGACAGGGCGCGCATCGTCCAGGTGCTCAACCACCTGCTTTCGAACGCCGTGAGACATTCGCCCGCAGGGTCACCTGTCCGAATCGCCGCCAGGAGCGACGGCGAGCACGTCTCGATCTCGGTGACGGACAAGGGCCGGGGCGTGCCGCCGGACCGGTTGCCGCACCTGTTCCACAGGTACGCCGCCCCAGCCGCGCGCGGCGGCCGGGCACGTGGGCGCGGAGGGGCCGGCCTCGCTCTGGCCATCTGCCGAGGGCTGGTCGAGGCGAATGGTGGCCGGATCTGGGCCGAGAGCGACGGTACCGGGCGCGGCATGCGATTCATCTTCACGGTGCCCGTCGCCGAGGGCGGAGGCACCACGGCCACCCGGCCCGCCGGCGGTCCGCACCCGGTCGCCGAAGCACGGGAACGCACGCGCGTTCTGGTGCTCGACGACGACCCGCAGATGCTGCTGTACGTCCGCGACGCGCTTGCCGCAGCGGGCTACGTTCCAATCGCAGCCAACGACCCTGACGAACTGCCCAGCCTCCTGAAAACCCACAAGCCCCAGCTGGTCCTGATGGACCTGCTGCTTCCCGGGGCCGACGGCATAGCGGTGATGGAGAGCGTTCCCGAACTGACCGGGCTGCCTGTCATCTTCATCTCCGCTTTCGGGACGGATGAAACGATCCTCAGGGCGCTCGATGCGGGCGCGGCGGACTACATCGTCAAACCCTTCACCACGGCGGAGTTGACGGCCAGAGTTCGGGCCGCCCTACGCAGGCGGGAGGGTCCAAAGCCGTTCGTGATCGGCGAACTGACCATTCGCTACGACGAGCGCCGCGTTGCCGTGGCGGGGCGGCCGGTGCGCCTGACGGCGACCGAGTACGAGTTGCTCCGTGTACTCTCGGTCAACATCGGCCGGGTGCTGACGCACGAGTCGCTGCTCCGCCAGGCGTGGGGCGAACGCTACCGCGGCACCTCCGATCCCAAGCTCGTGAGAGCCGTCGTGAAGCGGCTGCGGAGCAAGCTGGGTGACGACGCGGCAAACCCGGTCTATATCCGCACTGAACGGGGAGTTGGCTACCGCATGCCCCACCGGCCGGCCTGAAGGCATCGCGCAGGGCGGGGACGGCCGGGGCCGGCAGCCGCTCTACGCCGCCCCCGCCACCTCCTGCTCGAGCAGCTGCCGCCTCAGCAGCGTCGCATACGTTCCCCCCAGAGCCACCAGCTCCCGGTGCCGCCCGCGCTCCACGATCCGGCCCTCGTAGAGCACCAGGATCAGGTCCGCGTCCTTCACGGCGGTCACCCTGTGGGAGATGATGAACGCCGTGCGGTCCTTCAGCTCGCCGCGCAGCCCGCTCAGGATGCGTGACTCGGTGGCAGTGTCGACCGCGCTCAGCACGTCGTCCAGCACCAGCACCCCGGGATCGATCGCCAGCGCTCGCGCCAGGGTGGCCCGCTGCTTCTGCCCGCCCGACAGGTTGATCCCTCGCTCGCCGAGCCGCGTTTCGTAGCCCTCGGGGAAGCCGGTCACCGTGTCGTGCAGGTCGGCCGCCACGGCCGCATCCCGCACCCGCCTCGCCCGCTCCGACCTGGGCAGCGACGGCGAAGTGCCGAGCCCGATGTTGACCCCGAGCTTGGCCGAGAAAAGGAAGCTGTCCTGCGGAGCGAAGCCGGTCAGCGCCCGGATGTCCGCCGGATCGTAGTCGGGCAGCGGCACGCCGTCCACCAGCACGGTCCCGGACGTCGGATCCCAGGTCCGAGTGATCAGCGAAACCAGCGTACTCTTGCCAGACCCGGTGGGGCCCACGATCGCAACCGTCCGCCCCGGCTCCGCCGTGAAGGACACGTCCTGTAGCACCAGTCGCTCCGTGTCCGCGTAACGGAACGAAACGCCGCGGAACTCGATGGCCGGCGTGCCCCGGGGAGGCGGATGGGGGCGCTCCGGCACGGTGATCCCCGGTTCGATCGCGAAGATCCGGTTCAGCCGCCCCATGGACGCCGCACCGCGCTGGTAGAGGTTGACCACCCAGCCGAGCGCGATCATCGGCCAAGCGAGCAGCCAGAGATAGAACGAGAAGGCCACGAAGTCGCCCACGCCGATCCGCCCGGCGATCACCTGGCCGCCTCCGTACCAGAGCACCACCACCATCGCCGCTCCCGTCATCAGCCCCATGATCGGATGGAACGCCCCGGACGCGTACGCCAGGTGCATGTTGCGCTTCAGATAGTCGCGGTTGAGGGCGTCGAACTCGCCGGCCTGGGCATCCTCCTGACCGTAGGCGCGCACGATCCGCACCCCGCTGAGGTTCTCCTGCACCATCGTCGAGAGCGCGGCGAACTGCTCCTGGATGCGCTCGAACCGCGTGTGGATCGTCTTGCCGAACCACTGCACCACCGGCGGCAGCACCGCCATCGGCACCAGCGCGGCGAGCGTCAGCTCCGGGCTGATATGGATCATCACGCCCAGCCCGACGACGAAGCTGACCACCGTGTTGGCCGTGTACATGACCGCCGGACCCACGGCCTGCCGCACCGCCAGCGTGTCGTTGGTGGCCAGACTCATCAGGTCACCGGTCCGGTTGGCGCCGTAGAACCGCGCGTCGAGCCGCAGCAGATGCCGCACGAAGTCGTTCCTGAGGTCGACTTCGACGCGCCGGCTCAGCCCGTTCAGGATCTCCCGCATCCCGTAGCGCGCCGCACCGCCCGCGACCGCCGTCGCCACGATCAGCAACGCATAGGTGAGTACGGTGCGTCGAATCAGGTCGGCGTCGTCTCCCGCGACCCCGGTGAGCGCGTCGATCGGCAGCTTGAGGAGGTAGGGCTGAATGAGAGCGAACCCGTTCGCGATGACGACCAGCACCATGCCCCACACCATCGCCACGCGGTACGGGCGGAAGTAGGGCAGGATCGTGGCGAGTTCACGCATGCTGGAGAATGGCGACGGGGTTTGCGCGTCCCGGCGGGGCGCGGCGAGTCCCTATATTAGCGGCATGCGATCGACGAACACGACCAGGTCGGGCGGGATGCCCCGCTGGCGCGTTGTCCTGGCGGCGGTGGCGATTGCCGCTCTGCCGGGCGGATGCGGCGGGGACGCCGACCCGGGCGGCGAAGACGCTGCCATCGAAGCCGCGATCGCCGCCGAGCCGACCGATACCGCGGCGCTGCCAGGGCAGACCGACCTCGACGTAGCCGGCCCCGCGGAGGGCCTGGAAGCCGGCGCGGACACCACGGACCCCGCCATCGACTCCGTGGCCGGCGACACCGCGGGCCTGCCAGAACCCCCGGTACTGCTCAGGGTCCCGCCGGGAACGCGGGTCCGCCTGACCGCGGAGATCGACATCTCGACCGACGCATACGACGTCGGGGATCCGGTGATCGCGACGGTGGTCCAGGACGTCATGGACGAGACGGGCGAGACCCTGATCCCGAGGGGCACCTACTTCCTCGGTCGGGTCGAGGCGTCGGCGAGCTCGGGCGGGATCGGCGAGCCCGCGATCCTCGAGGTGGCCTTCGAGACGCTGTCGGCGTGGAACTACGAACGCCCCATCGAGAGCGTGGTCGTCGACGCCCCGATGATGCTCGACCCCGAGGCCGAACGGGCCCGCCGCTCGGGCAGCGGCCGCGACGCGCTGAGGTCCGTTCCGGGCATTATCGCCGCCGGATCGGTCATCGTGGTGCAGCTGCGCGAGGCGGTGATGGTACCGCCCGTCGACCCTCTGCTGGCGGACACGGCTGTGGCGGTCGATACGGTGGCCGCGGCGGATACGGTGCCCCGCGAGCAATACTGAACAATATTGTTTAGTATCGTTGCCTACTGCGACACCGGGCGCGGCAGTCCGTAGCTGACCAGTACCCTGGTGCCGCCGTCGGCGGTGTCCGCCCGGGCCTCCTCCAGGGCCGCCGCGGCGATGCGGGCCTCCGCCGCGTCGCCCCGCAGGATGGCGCGGATCCGGCCGCTCGCGCGGTCGACGACGATCGCCATCGGCATGCGGGTATCGCGGTCGAGCCTGGCCGTGCCTTCGGGTCCCGTCAGGACGATGCGGTCCAGCGCGGGCCAGTCGTCCCGGAAGGGGATCATGAAGACGAAGCCTCCTCCGCCTTCCGATAGCTGTCCCATTTCGAAGTCGAGCGAGACGAGGCTCACGCGGCCGGCGCCGAAGACCTCGATGCGGTAGGGGCCGGTCTCGTCCGGCAGCGAGGCGGGTGCGTCGAGGACGAAGGCGGGGTCGAGGTGGAGATCGCCGTCGGGGCTGACGCCGCCCCACAGCATGAGTGACCGGTCCTGGGGGTGGTCGGCGTCGGGCTCGGCAGCGGCGCCGGATGGCGCGTCCCTGGACGGGGTACCGGGGTTGCCGGTCCCGGGGGCGAAGGCGGCCGTGCCGGCGGCCGCGGCGCAGGCGGTTGCCAGGGCAACGGGAAGGGCGGCCGCGTGGATGCGCAGGCGGCTACACCCGAGGCCGTGCAGGAGGGGGCGGCGGGGCGACGGCAACTGGCCGTGACCGGGCGCGCAACCCTCCTCCACCCCCCTACCTGCCTTCCGTCCTGCCGCCCCGGCGGGGATCCGACCAGCCGGTGAAGGAGCCGTCGGGCATCACCATGATCATCTGGACGTCTCCGGACATGCCGCCGGCGAAGTAGGCGTCGGGTGGGCCGGGATCGCGCTCGCGGACGGTGTGGCCGCGCGCTTCGAGGGCCTGGACCGTGGCGGCGGGAAGCCCCTGGTGCTCGAAGAAGACGAGGTCGGGGAGGTGCTGGTGATGGACGCGCGGGGCGTGGACTGCCTGGACGACGTTCATGCCGTGGTCGACGACGTTCATGATCGACTGGAGCACGGTGGTGATGATCGTCGAGCCGCCGGGGGTGCCGGTCAGCAGGAACAGGTTGCCGTCGGGGTCCTCGACGATGGTGGGACTCATGGCCGAGAGCATGCGCTTCTCGGGGCCGACCGCGTTGCGCTCGCCCTGCACCAGGCCGAACTGGTTCGGTGTGCCGGGCTTGGCGGCGAAGTCGTCCATGGTGTTGTTGAGGAAGAACCCGGCGCCGTCGACGACGACCTTGCCGCCGTACCAGGAGTTGACGCTGGTGGTTACCGCGACGGCGTTGCCGGCGCCGTCGACGACCGAGTAGTGCGTGGTGTGGCTCTCATCGAGGAATGCCTCGATGCCGGGGTTGACCTGCGACGACGGGGTGGCGCGGTCGAGCGATATCGTGGCGGCCCGGGCGTCGGCGTAGGTCTCGGAGAGGAACTCGTCCGTGGGCAACTCCACGAAGTCGGGGTCGGCCAGGTATTCGTTGCGGTCGGCGTAGGCGCGGCGGAAGGCCTCGGCCATGACGTGGATCGTCTCGGCGGTGTTCCAGCCCATGTCGCCCAGGTCCCAGCGCTCGACGATGTTTGCTATGGCGGCCATGGTGAGGCCGCCGGAGGACGGTGGCGGCATGGAGTGGACGGTGTAGCCGCGGTAGTCGAAGCTGACGGGGTCACGCCACACGGTGGCGTAGCGGTCGAGGTCCTCCAGGGTGATGATGCCGCCGCCGCGCTCCATCTCGGCCGCGATGAGGGCGGCGGTCTCGCCGCGGTAGAAATCGTCGGGGCCCTGGTCGCGCAGCCGGGTGAGGACGCCCGCGAGGTCGGGCTGGGAGAAGGTGTCGCCGACGGCGGGGACGGCGTTGCCGGGGAGGAAGACGCGGGCGCTCGCCGGGACGGCGCGGATGCCGTTCTGCGCGGCGTCGAGCGTGGAGACGAGGCGCACGGTGACCTCGAAGCCGTTGGCGAGATCGATGGCGGGCTGGACGACGTCGGCCCAGGGCAGGACGCCGAAGCGCACGTGGGCGTCCCAAAGGCCGGCGACCGAGCCCGGGACGCCCGCCGCGAGGTGGCCCACGGTCGAGCGGTCGGTGACGTTGCCGTCCTCGTCGAGGTACATGTCGCGGGTGGCGGCGATCGGCGCCTTCTCGCGGTGGTCCTGGGCATGGACCGTGCCGTCGGCGAGACGGACCATCATGAAGCCGCCGCCGCCCAGGTTGCCGGCCTCGGGGTTCACCACGGCGAGGGCGAGGCCGGTTGCGACCGCCGCGTCGACCGCATTGCCGCCGGCCGCGAGGATGTCGACGCCGACCCGCGACGCGTAGGCGTCCGTGGTCGCCACCATGCCTTCGGTGGCCGTGACGGGGGCGGCATCGGCCGCGAAGGTCC